>NZ_FJUR01000001.1:662500-745000 GCF_900067135.1 Rhizobium sp. 9140
GGCACAGACATCACGTTCGCCGGTAAAGAACCCACTGGATTTCGGGCTGCTCTCCGGCAGAAAAACCGATCGTCAGCATCTGGGTCTTCCGCAGGCCGGAAGGGTCGGCAAAGAAGATATCCTCCTCTACCACAATCACACCATCACGGCAGGTCAGCACCCAGCTGTCGCCGTCCGGTGCAACCAGCTTGACCTCATGCGCATCCGCCTGTCGCAGGCTGATAGCGGGGTGGATATGGAAGCGCGCAACGGCGCTTGCCGTATGTGCGGGATCAGGATCCGCCCCGTCCACCGTTACCAATCGGTCGCGACCGCGCAAGGTCGTACCCGCGGCATTGAGGCTCAGATCCCGCTCATGCATCAGATTGAAGGCACCGGCATAACCGTTGTGGCGCGCGACCACGCTGTCGCCGCCTTCCCCGGGCGAATGCGTCACCGAGACCTCCGTCACGCCGCCGGTGATGATCGGCCCCAGAAAACGAGAGGTCGAAAGCCGGGCCGACGAGCGATCCTCGACGGTGACGGTGGAATGCGCCGCGGTTACCCGGGCCATCTGGCGAAACCGCTCGCCGGCAAAGCGCGGCGCGCCGGAATTGATGATGAACCGGTGACGGCCGGAGGAAAGCTCGAAGGAGAGGCAGCCGGCATGCGCTTCCCGTGAGAGGGCAGCCGAAAGCGGGCATCCGGTGTCCATGATCACAACGACGTCCTTGGCCGCCAGCCGCTCGTATTGGCTATCCGGCAGACCCTTGAACGGCTGACCGGCCGTCTCGTCGTAGCGCAGCACCGACATCAGCTCGTTTGCCTGCGCGGACGTCGCGCCATTGAACAGCGCCAGTTCGCCGCCCTGATGGCGAAAGAAACGCAGGGCTGGAAACATGCGGTCGATGGACGGGATCAGCTTGACCGGAACGTCGTGACCGAGATTGACATAGGTCTGGCGCAGCGGCAGCAGGTCGAGAAGGAGATCGAGCGCCACGCGCGGATTGCGCGAGGCATGACCGCCATCGGGGAGGATCTGGCGATCCAGTTCGTCGTCGAGATGGCGTGCAGCCCGGCGAATGGCCGAACCCGAGGCGGGCATGGAGACCGTCGCGAACGCGATGGCGATCCGGACCTGGAGCCGTCCCTCGCCATCCGGCACCGCATTGGCGACATGCCGGAGGTAACGGACATGCACTGCGAGGCTCTTGAGAAACCGGCGATAGAACACGTGATCCGCCTGCTTCAGGATCACCGGGGAATGGGAGAGCCAGGCGATCAAGCGCTGTGCCGCGACATCCGGCTCCCAGGCAATGCCCTTGATGCCGCGGCCATGTGTGGCCAGCCACCGGCTGACCAGCTGGCGCGCGCGGGAAAGATCGTCTTCCTCGGTCAGCGCCCTTATGTGACGCGCCCAGCTGAAGGTGTGCAGCCGGATCGCGAATTCACGGGAAGGCAGATCCACTTCGAACGGTGATTCGCCGTCCGTTTCCAGAATACGTCCGGCGAGCGGAAAGCGCCCGGCAACGATCTCGCTGGCGATATGGGGGTCGATAACCCTGAGGTCCGTCGGCGCGACAATCAGCCGGTCGGGCGTCGTGCCGGAGAAGCGGATGAACGACATGCGACCGAGCACAAGGCGGCGCGACAGGCGCCACCAGGCTTCCCGAATGGTGAGAGATATCAGCCGTCGACTGTCCGACATCCGCATGAATGAAATGAAGCCCCACCCCATTCCGACAACACGCCGGAATGTTCACGATCGAAGACACGATGTTGTGTTTCGCGGTCAGCATCAGGGGATGACCGAGGGAACACAAGCGGTCAAGGTATGGAAACTCTTTCCTTACAACGATCTACGCAGGACTGTGGCATAAAAGCCGTCCAGTCCGCCGGCAAATCCCGGCTGCGGGGCGAGCATGGCGGGCGTCGTTCGCAGTTCTCCGAGAGGCGTTATCGCTTCTTCGAGACCCGGGAAAGCTGCGGGATCGACCGGAACACGCTCACAGTCCGCATTTGCCACGACGCGCGCAACCATGGCTTCGCCCTCTGCCGGATCCAGCGAGCAATTGGAAAACACCACGAGGCCACCGGGCTTGACCACGGTGAGAGCGTGACGCAGCAGCCGTTCCTGCAAGCCCGCCAGCTTGGTGATATCCTCCGGACCCTTAGTATAGGGAACATCCGGGTGGCGGCGGATCGTGCCGGTGGAGGAGCAAGGCGCATCGAGCAGGGCCGCATCAAACAGCGTTTCCGGTCGAAAATCCGCCATGTTGCACTCCAACGTCTCAGCTGTCAGGCCGAGCCGCTCGAGATTGGCGTTCAGCCGCTTGAGCCGGCTCGCGGACTGGTCGAGCGCCGTCACCTCTGCGCCTGCGCCGATCAGCTGCGCCGTCTTGCCGCCGGGGGCCGCACAGAGATCCACCACGCGCTTGCCGCTGATGTCGCCGAAGAGCCGCGCCGGCAGCGAGGCTGCAGCATCCTGCACCCACCATTGGCCATCGTCGAACCCCTCGAGTGCCGAGACAGCACCCTGAAACGAGGCAAGGCGAACACTACCGGTCGGAAGTACGACACCGCCAAGACGCTGCGCCCATGTGTCCGGATCGGACTTTACCGTGATGTCGATGGCGGCCGGCTCCAGAAGTGCCTCCGCAATGCGCGCAGCATGATCCTGCCCATAGGTCGAGACCAGCCGCGCCATGTACCAGTCGGGAAGGGAGGGTGTCGTTTCGGCAGCGATTCGAAGAAGATCCTTTTTCTCCCGCGACAAACGACGCAGCACGGCATTGGTCAGGCTCGCAAAGCGCCGATTGCGCGGATCGGCATTGGCCTGTTCCACAGCAAGGTCTACGGCCGAGTGATCGGGAATATCCAGATAGACGATCTGCGTTGCCGCGACGACGAGCTGGTGATGCAAGGCCCTCGCACCGTCCGGCAGAGGCGTCTTCAGGAGCTGGTCGAGCATAGCCTCGATACGGGGAAGATGCCGCAATGCCGTGTGGAGAATAGCTTTAACGAGCGTCCGATCGATATCGGACAGCTGACGGTAAGCCGGGTTGCCACCGATTGGATCGAGCATGCCATCCAGCGAGATCTTCTTCTCGATCACCGCACCAAGCAGTTTCGCTGCCGCTTGCCGCGCCAGGAGGCCGGGCTTTTGCGGCCCGGGAGCCGGCTTTTCAGATCGTTGCGTAGCCGAATCGTTCTTTGTCTTCGTCATCGAGACCACGGGCCTTTTGGAGGTTCGGAGCGATCACGTCCCCAACCTGTGCTGGGCACGGAACGCGTCTTTCGCGTCGCCGTAGCAGGCTGAGCCGTGCGCGTCGAGGGCCAGGAAAAGCTGGCGGCCATGTCTTCGAGAGCCGCGATACGGTTTTCGGTCGCGGGATGTGTCAAAAACAGGTTGTCCATTCGCTCGCCGGAGAGCGGGTTAATAATGAACATATGCGCTGTTGCCGGATTGCGCTCCGCCGTAGCGTTCGGCACTTGGTGCGCGGCGCCGGCAATCTTGCGCAAGGCGGAAGCGAGAGCGAGCGGCTGCCCGCAGATTTCGGCACCGCGACGGTCCGCCGAATATTCCCGCGTCCGGCTGACTGCCATCTGCACCATCATGGCGGCAAACGGCGCAATGATCATTGCTGCCAGCGTTCCAATGAAACCAAGCGGATTGTTGTTCTCGCGATTGCCGCTGAAGAAGAAGGCGAAATTTCCGAGCATGGAAATAGCACCCGCCAGTGTCGCCGTTAGCGTCATGGTCAGCGTGTCCCTGTTCTGCACATGGGCCAACTCATGCGCCATCACGCCTGCCACTTCGTCATATGTCAGCGCCTGCAAAAGCCCGGTGGAGGCGGCCACGGCCGCGTTTTGGGGGTTGCGACCCGTTGCGAACGCGTTTGGCTGGGAATTATTGATGACGTAGACCCGCGGCATCGGCAGGCCGGCATTGGCCGCGAGGTCCCGCACGATGCCATAATATTCCGGCGCGCTGCGCTCATCGACTTCCTGCGCATCATACATGCGCAGCACGAGCCGATCTGAGTTCCAGTAGGAGAAAAAGTTCATGGCGATCGCAATGAGAAGGGCGATCATCATGCCACCCCGACCGCCGATCAAAAGGCCAATGCCCATGAACAGGGCTGTCATGAAGGCCAGAAGCATGGCTGTACGAATAAGGTTCATGCGCGTCTCCGAAAGCGGAAGGTGCATTTTCGGCGGCGTTTCACGTGAATCATCGTGAGATTGCCGCGTTTCACCCTATATGATGGGGCGTAGGTGCCACGGATTCAACGGCGTAGTGAGGTCTCGCAATGCTGAACGACAACGACAACAATCAGGAAACAGCGGGCAAGGTTCTTTCGCCCGCGGCGCGCCGCGCCCTTGAGGAAGCCGCCGCTCGCCGCGAAGCGAGCGCCGCGCTGGAACTACCGACGGAAATCGGCGGTCGCGGCGGGGCGGAGCCGGTGCGATTCGGTGACTGGGAAATCAACGGTCGCGCGATCGATTTCTGATTGAGACGCGAAACAAGGACCGGAAGCCGTTGTCGGATGCCGGTTTTCTCAGTTATTTTTTGTTCTGGCGGTTGGCGACGAGATCGTCCACGACACCCGGATCTGCCAGTGTCGAGATATCGCCAAGCGCGCCGAAGTCATCTTCGGCGATCTTGCGAAGGATACGGCGCATGATCTTGCCCGAGCGGGTTTTCGGCAAGCCCGGCGCGAACTGGATTTTGTCGGGCGAAGCGATCGGTCCGATCTCATTCCGCACGTGTGCGACAAGCGCCTTGCGCAGATCGTCCGACCCCTCCCGGCCGGACATCAGCGTCACGTAGCAGTAAATGCCCTGACCCTTGATGTCATGCGGGTAACCGACGACGGCCGCTTCCGACACCGCATCATGGCTGACGAGCGCGGACTCGACCTCTGCCGTACCCATACGATGTCCAGAAACGTTCAACACGTCATCGACGCGACCCGTGATCCAGTAATAGCCGTCCGCATCGCGTTTGCAGCCGTCACCTGTAAAATATTTACCCTTATAGGTTGAGAAATATGTCTGGATGAAACGTTCGTGATCGCCATAGACGGTTCGCATCTGACCCGGCCAGCTATCAGCGATACAGAGATTGCCGTCTGCAGCACCCTCCAGGACGTTGCCATCGTTATCAACAAGCTCCGGCCGGATGCCGAAGAAAGGCAGAGTGGCCGACCCCGGCTTCAGTGCAGTCGCGCCCGGAAGCGGCGTGATCATGTGACCGCCCGTTTCCGTCTGCCACCATGTATCGACGACTGGGCAGCGTCCGTCGCCCACCACGTCATGATACCACTGCCAAGCTTCAGGATTGATGGGCTCGCCGACCGTACCGAGGATTCGCAGACTCGCTCGCGAGGATCTTTTCACAAAGGCATCGCCGGCGCCCATCAGTGAGCGAATGGCCGTCGGCGCGGTGTAGAAGATGTTCACCTGATGCTTGTCGATGATTTCCCAGAACCGGCCCTGGTCGGGATGGTTGGGCACGCCTTCGAACATTAGTGTTGTCGCACCGTTCGCAAGCGGCCCGTAGACGATGTAGGAATGTCCCGTCACCCAGCCGACATCGGCCGTGCACCAGTAGATATCGCCGGGGTGGTAGTCGAACACATATTCGTGGCTCATCGCGACATAGACGAGATAGCCGCCCGTCGTGTGCAGAACACCCTTCGGCTTTCCGGTCGAACCCGAGGTATAGAGAATGAACAGCGGGTCTTCCGCATTCATCGGCACGGGCTCGCAAGCGGTATCGGCGGCCTGCGTTGCCGTATGGTACCAGACATCTCGGCCATCCGCCCAGATGATCTTGCCACCCGTCCGGCGCACGACGAGGACGGTCTTCACATCGATGCCGTTTTTCGCGGCGATCTCCACCGCTTTGTCCGTGTTGTCCTTCAACGGGATCGGCTTGCCGCCGCGCATGCCCTCGTCGCAGGTGACGATAAAGGTGGAGGCACAGTCCACAAGCCGTCCGGCGAGCGCATCCGGAGAGAAGCCCCCGAAGACGACGGAATGGACGGCGCCGATGCGGGCACAGGCCAGCATCGCATAGGCGGCTTCCGGGATCATCGGCATGTAGATCGTCACGCGATCACCCTTGCCGACGCCCTGCGCCTTCATGACGTTTGCCAGCCGGCAGACATGCTGATGCAGCTCGCGATAGGTGATCTTCTTGTCGATATAGGGGTTGTCACCCTCGAAGATGATCGCGACCTGATCGCCATGGGTCTCCAGATGCCGATCGATACAGTTGAAGGAAACGTTGGTCTGCCCGTCCTCGAACCATTTGATCGAAACATCGCCGGTAAACGAGGTGTTCTTGACCTTGGTATAAGGCTTCGACCAGTCGATCCGCTTACCGTGCTCGCCCCAGAACGCGTCCGGGTTTTCGACGCTCTCGCGATACCACGTGTCATAGGTCGCCTTGTCCACGAGGGCGCGTGCCTGGGTTTCCTCCGAGACGGGGTAGGTCTTGTCGGACATGGTCTTCTCTCTCCCTGCTATCGTGCTCGCGCATCCTCACGGCGCTTTTCACGGGATACATATCAGGTGCAGAGCCGGCGGCAATGAGACGAAAGTCAGGGCGTCGAGAAGAATTGCAATTCTGCGACAAGAGGGGTATAGAAGCGCCCTATTCCCGGAAATCAGTGGTATTCCACGGCCCGCGACACCGGCGCGGCGGACAGAAGGACTATATCTATGGCTCAACAATTGCTGATGCCGAAAGCCACGGCGGTCTGGCTTGTCGATAATACCGCCCTGTCGTTCGAGCAGATCGCCACGTTCTGCAAGCTGCATCCCCTGGAAGTCAAGGCGATTGCCGATGGCGAATCAGCCCAGGGCATCAAAGGCCTCGATCCCATCGCCACCGGGCAGCTGTCGCGTGATGAAATCGTCCGCGCCGAAGGCAATCCGAACCACAAGCTGAAGATTTCCGATCCGAAGGTTCGCGTTCCCGAATCCAAGCGCAAAGGCCCGCGCTACACGCCGGTCTCCAAGCGCCAGGACCGCCCGAACGCCATTCTCTGGCTCGTGCGCAACCATCCCGAACTCAAGGACGCCCAGATCTCGCGCCTCGTCGGCACCACCAAGTCGACGATCGAGCAGATCCGCGAGCGGACGCACTGGAACTCGGCCAACCTGACGGCGAGCGACCCGGTCACGCTCGGTCTCTGCAGCCAGATCGATCTCGACCTCGAGGTCGAACGCGCCTCCAAGGGCCGCCCGTTGCCGACAGCCGCCGATCTCGGCGCTACGCTGGAACCCGCGCAGGAAACCGAACGCTTCAGCTATGGCTACGAGCGTGAGGAAGAGAAGGAAATGGACGCGGACGCCGTTTTTGCAAAGCTGAAATCGTTGAAGTCCTCGACGCCGGACGAAGAAGAAGAGAAATACTGATCCGCAGAAGCCTCATTGCGGCATCACCGAAAGCCCGGCCATGTGCCGGGTTTTTTATGACCTCAGGTTTTCCAGTATCGTCAAGCGGGCTGCACTGCGACATCGCGCAGACCGAAGATCGCCGACCCCACGCGAACGCTCGTCGCCCCGAAGGCGATAGCGACATCGAAATCGCCCGACATGCCCATCGACAGCTTCTCGACATCATTCTCTGCTGCAAGCTTTGCCAGCAGCGCGAAATGTGGACCCGGATTCTCGTCTGCCGGCGGAATGCACATCAACCCCTCTACGGGTAGGTTCAGCGTATCCCGACACGTCGCCACGAAAGCTGCCGTCTCATCCGGCGCAATGCCCGCCTTTTGTGGCTCGAGCCCGGTGTTCACCTGCACGTAGATCCGAACCGGCTTGCCCTGCCGCGCGATCTCCGCTGCCACGGCGCGAGCGATCTTCTCCCGGTCGATGGTCTCGATGACGTCGAACAATGCAACGGCATCGGCCGCCTTGTTGGACTGGAGCGGGCCGATCAGATGCAGCGTGATATCCGGCGTCTCCGCTTTCAGCTCGGGCCACTTGCCCTGCGACTCTTGCACCCGGTTTTCGCCGAACACGCGCTGCCCGGCCGTAATCACGGGACGGATGGCGTCTGCATCGAAGGTCTTCGATACCGCAACCAGCGCCACGGAGCCGCGCGCGCGCGCAGCACCATCCTCCGCCATGTGGATGCGCGACAGCACCTCGTTCCACTGGTCCACTCGGGTCATAGGCAAGGTCTCCCTGGCAGTCATGTGGCTTGAAGCGCCACGGTCACGCGCGATTGCAGGCTCGATATAGACAACTCCCTGCGGGCCGCCAAGCAAGCTTGCGGGGAATGCCACAGAGCCAAGGCAAAGGCCCGCAAAACTTGACGCTACCGTTGTTTCATGATGAAGGTCACGCCACATAAGACCGAGCGGCAGCGCCCCGCACAATTTCCGGAACGACGAAACACATGGCCACAGAACGCTATAACCCGCGCGATGCAGAACCTCGCTGGCAGCGCGAATGGGACGAAAAATCCGTCTACAAGACGGACAATAACGACCCGCGGGAAAAATACTACGTCCTGGAGATGTTTCCCTATCCCTCCGGCCGCATCCACATGGGCCATGTGCGCAACTATGCGATGGGCGACGTCGTCGCCCGCTTCAAGCGTGCGCGCGGCTACAACGTCCTGCACCCCATGGGCTGGGACGCCTTCGGCATGCCCGCCGAAAACGCGGCCATGGAGCGCGGCGTTCATCCCGCCGAGTGGACCTACCAGAACATCGCCTCCATGCGCGCGCAGCTGAAGGTCATGGGCCTCTCGCTCGACTGGAGCCGCGAATTCGCCACCTGCGACGTCGCCTATTACCAGCAGCAGCAGCACCTCTTCATCGATTTCATGGAAAAGGGCCTGGTCTATCGCAAACAGTCCAAGGTCAACTGGGATCCGGTCGATCATACCGTGCTGGCCAACGAGCAGGTGATCGACGGCCGCGGCTGGCGCTCCAACGCGCTCGTAGAACAACGCGAGCTGACACAGTGGTTCTTCCGCATAACCGACTTCAGTCAGGACTTGCTGGACTCGCTCGATACGTTGGAGCACTGGCCGGAAAAGGTCCGGCTGATGCAAAAGAACTGGATCGGTCGCTCAGAGGGTCTCTCCATCCGCTGGGAACTCGTTGCGGACCCACGCGCACCCGGTGAAACGGAGGTCGAGGTTTACACGACCCGTCCGGACACCCTGTTCGGCGCCTCCTTCCTCGCGATCGCCGCAGATCACCCGCTGGCGCGCAAGGTCGCTGCGGGCAATGCCGAACTGGAAGCCTTCTGCGACGAATGCCGTCGCGCAGGAACCTCGCTTGCCGCCCTTGAGACGGCAGAGAAGCGTGGCATCGACACCGGCCTGCGCGTCCGCCATCCGCTCGATCCCTCTTGGGAATTACCAGTCTACGTCGCCAACTTCGTCCTGATGGATTACGGCACGGGTGCCATCTTCGGCTGCCCCTCTGGTGACCAGCGCGACCTTGATTTCGCGCGCCGCTACGACCTGCCCGTGATACCGGTCGTCATGCCGGCCGACGGCGATGCGGCAACCTTCAGCGTCGGCACGGAGGCCTATACGGGCGACGGCGTAATGATCCATTCTCGCTTCCTCGACGGCCTCACCATTGAAGCCGCTTTCGAGCGTGTGGCGAGCTTGCTGGAGAACCAGGACCTTGCCGGTCGCCCGCAGGCCGAGCGCAAAGTCAACTTCAGATTGCGAGATTGGGGAATTTCCCGCCAGCGTTATTGGGGCTGCCCCATTCCGGTCATCCACTGCGAAGTCTGCGGTGTCGTTCCCGTGCCGAAGAAGGACCTGCCGGTCCGCCTGCCCGACGACGTCACCTTCGACAAGCCCGGCAACCCACTCGACCGTCACCCGACCTGGCGCCATGTCGGCTGCCCGCAATGCGGCGCCGGGGCACGCCGCGAGACGGACACGATGGACACGTTCGTCGATTCCTCCTGGTATTTCATGCGCTTCACGGCACCGTGGGAGGAACAGCCGACCAACCGATCGATCGTCGATCGCTGGATCCCCGTCGATCAGTATATCGGCGGCATCGAACATGCGATCCTGCACCTTCTCTACTCCCGCTTCTTCACACGCGCCATGAAGGCTGCCGGTCACGCGGGGCTGTCCGAGCCGTTCAAGGGCCTCTTCACCCAGGGCATGGTGGTGCATGAAACCTACAGCCGCGGAGAAGGCGCCCAACGCGAGTGGATCAACCCGTCGGCCATCACCATCGAGGATCTCGGCAACGGCCGCAGGGCGACGCTGAACGAGACCGGCGAAGAGATCGTTATCGGCTCCATCGAGAAGATGTCGAAGTCGAAGAGGAACGTGGTCGATCCGGATGACATCATCGCATCCTACGGTGCCGATACGGCACGCTTCTTCGTGCTGTCGGACTCGCCGCCGGATCGTGACGTCATCTGGTCCGAAGCGGGCGTCGAAGGCGCCCATCGCTTCGTCCAGCGCGTCTGGCGTCTGATCTCCGAGGCGGCACCGGCCCTGGCGGCAGCAAAGGCCGCGCCCGCTATGGAAGGGCCGGCACGCGCCATTTCCCAGGTCGCCCACAGGACGCTGAAGGCGGTCGAAGCGGATTATGACAAGCTCGCCTTTAACAAAGCCGTCGCGCGCCTCTACGAGATGGTGAACGCACTCGCCGCGCCGCTCGCCGATGTCGCCACTGGAGCGGACGCTGCGACAACCGACGCCATGCGCGACGCGGTCGAGATTCTAATCCATCTGATGGCGCCGATCACGCCGCATCTGGCCGAACAGTGCTGGAGCGTCATCGGCGGCGAAGGCCTGATCGCCCAGGCAGATTGGCCCCGCTTCAACGAGGCGCTCGTCACGGTTTCCGAAATCGTCCTGCCGGTCCAGATCAACGGCAAGAAGCGCGCCGATTTGACAATCGCGCGCGATGCGGATCAGACTGCCGTCGAGGCTGCCGTACTCAGCCTTGATGCCGTGCGGACCGCGCTGGAAGGCCGGACGCCGAAGAAGATTATTGTCGTGCCGCAGAGGATCGTGAATGTCGTCGTCTAAGTTCGATCCCCGCCGCCGCCTTGCCCTCGGCTTTGCCGGTCTGTCCCTGTTGCTGATGGCGGGCTGCCAGGTTCGCCCGCTTTATTCCGATGGTCCGAGCGGTGCCCCGGCGACGGCATTGGCCTCGATTGGGATCTCTGAAGCCAAGGACCGTGTCGAGCAGCGCGTGCGCAACGCCCTGATTTTCCTGACATCCGGTGGCAAGGGCGAGCCGGTCGCGCCACAATACCAGCTGGCGCTGAGCGTCAGCCACCAGACCACCGGCGTGCTCTTCGACGAGCGCAATGACAATGACACCGCATCGGCGGGTCGTCTCGTCATCGAGGCGGACTATAACCTGACCCGCGTTGATACCGGCAAGACGGTAAAATCAGGTCATCGCAAAGCCGTCGCACTGGTCGATTTTCCGATCCAGGAGTTTGCCAAGCTTCGCGCCATCCGCGATGCAGAGAACCGGGCTGCCCGCGAACTCGCGGAAGTCATCCGAGCCGATCTCTCCGCAGCACTCGGCAACTGATCCGGCGCCAGCATGAGTGAAATCAAATCCCACGAGTTCGACAATTTCGTGGAAAGGCCGCTGCCCAGCCAGCGGCTTTACCTTTTCTACGGACCCGATCGTGGCCTGGTCGCCGAACGCGCTGCAGCAATCGCAGCGAAAACCGGCATCGCACTCAACGATCCCTTTGCCCTCATCAAGCTGGATGGCAGCGACCTATCTCCGGGCAGGCTCGCCGACGAGGCCAATTCACTGGGCCTCTTCGGTGGCGGCAAGCTCGTCTGGGTGCGGGCATCGGGAACCGAAAAGATCTTAAGCGAAGGTCTCGCCTACCTCGCTGAGGAGCCGCCACGCGACGCCTTCGTCATCGTGGAAGCCGGCGACCTGAAAAAAGGCACAGCGCTCCGCAAGATAGGGGAAACCGCGCGCAGCATCATTGCCGTCGCCTGTTATGCCGACGACGTCAAGGCCATCAACGGCCTGATCGATAAGGAACTCGGTGCTGCTGGCCTGCGCATCACACCGGCGGCACGCGAAGCGCTCCGCGATCTTCTGGGTGCGGACCGGCTGGCGTCGCGCAACGAGATCGCCAAGCTCGCGCTCTACTGCCGCGATGAACCCGTCATAGAGGAAAGCCATGTCCTCGATATTATTGGGGATGCCAGCTCCACCTCGGTCGATGACGCTGTGGATGCCGTTCTCACCGGAGATATGGACCGCCTGATGACGTCGCTCCGCAAGGTCGAAGCATCAAAGACGTCGATGTTCCTCGTACTGCAAAGCTGCCTGCGCCAGTTCCAGCAGCTCGACATTCTCAGGGCAGAGATGGACGCGAAGCGGCTCGGACCATCGCAAGTCACCGCAACGCTCGGCCGCGGTATCCATTTCCGTCGCAAACCATTGATCGAAGCCGCGTTGAAGAACTGGGGACTACCGGCTATCCGGCGTGATTTGCAGAGGCTACAGAATGCAATTCTGCAAAGTCGCGGCCGCCAGACGCTTGAGGCCGACATCGCCAGCCAAGCGCTGATCGCGATAGCCTTTCAAGCGGCCAGACAGCGCTCTGCTTGAACATCGCTCTCGACCTCGTCATCGATCAGCGTCGCTCGAGCAGCCGGCAGATATCTTCCAACTGTTCCAGAGTCTTATAGCTTATCTTCAGCTGGCCGCCACTCGCCCGGTGATTGACGGAAACCTCAAGGCCAAGACTGTCGGTGAGAGAGCGTTCGAGTGCAACTGTATCGGCGTCCTTTTCAGGACGGGGCTTTGCACCGAAGGTCGGATCGTTCTGGGCTCGGATATCGTTCTGAGCAAGCTTCTCCGTATCACGAACGGACAAGCCTTTGGCGATGATTGCGCGGGCGAGGGTGGTCGGGTCGGAAGTGGGGATCAGCGCACGCGCATGACCCGCTGAAAGAGTGCCTGAGGACAGCATGTCGCGCACCGGTTCCGGAAGTTTCAGAAGCCGGAGGCTGTTCGCCACATGGCTCCGGCTCTTGCCGATGATCTCGCCGAGGTCGTTCTGCGTGTAGCCGTGATCGGCAATCAGCAGTTCATACCCCATCGCCTCTTCGAGAGGATTGAGGTCGGAACGCTGGACGTTCTCGACAATGGCAATTTCCAGCGCCGTGCGATCATCCACATCCCGAACGATCACGGGAATATCCGAAAAGCCGGCAAGTTGGGCTGCGCGCCAACGGCGCTCGCCGGCGATAATCTCGAACCGGTCACCGATCACGGTACGAACGACGACGGGCTGGACGATACCATGCTGCCGAACGGAGTTTGCGAGATCCTGCAATTCTCCCTCATCGAACGTCCGCCGCGGATTGCGCGGGTTCCGCGTAATATGCTCGATCGGGACACGCCGGTCTGCCGGAACGACTGGCGCCGAGGGTGATTCAGCGACAATAGGCTGGTCCATCTCACCGATCAATGCGGCGAGACCTCGTCCGAGACGGCGCCGTGCGGGATCTTCGTTCATGGCGTTCTCCTCATCATTCTGGAGCCGAATCGATTATGCCGCAGCTTTCCGCTGGCGCTCGCGTTGAATCACTTCAGAAGCGAGTTGCAGATAAGCTTGGCTGCCTGCACATTTTAGATCGTAAAGGATAGCAGGCTTTCCATAGGACGGCGCTTCGGAAACCCGGACGTTGCGAGGGATGAGCGTATGGTAAACTTTTTCGCCCAGATGCGTACGAACGTCGCTCACGACCTGTTGCGCGAGGTTGTTCCGAGAGTCGAACATCGTCAGGACTATACCCTGTATATCGAGCTGCGGGTTGACGCTCCGACGGATCTGATCGACTGTTTCCAGCAACTGGCTAAGCCCTTCGAGCGCAAAGAACTCGCATTGCAGCGGCACGAGAACCGAATGCGCGGCGGCCATGGCGTTCATGGTCAGCAAATTGAAGGAGGGCGGGCAATCGACCAGAATGTAGGAATAGGCCAAAGCCTCTGGCGTTCCCAAGGCCTTTTTCAAGCGAAAAACGCGGTCGCTTTGACTGGAAATCTCCATCTCCAGACCGAGAAGATCCATAGTCGAGGGAATGATCGATAAGTTCGGCACGACAGTCGGATGAACGATCGTATCGATCGTATGCGTTCCCATCATTAGGTCGTAGGAAGAATACCGACGATCACGGCGCTGAATACCGAGCCCGGTGCTCGCATTGCCCTGGGGATCCAGATCGATAATCAAGACGGATTCACCGATTGCGGCTAAAGCGGTCGCGAGATTGATAGCTGTCGTCGTTTTACCGACGCCACCCTTTTGGTTCGCAATCGTAATGATCCGGTTTTTATCGCGCGACATTGATCGCTCCTGCACCTTGGCTCGGCTGCTGCATCCGCGTGATCTCGAGAATGACGGAGTCAGCCTCGACAATGCTTTGGTGTTTTACCAGATCGAAATCATACCGACCACGCGCATTCGCGACTTCCGTCTCGTAATCCCTGCCTTTGTGAAAAAAAGCTCGTGTCGCACCACTCGCCATCCAAGGCGCGATGAACCGTAGCAACAGGGACAGATCGGCAACAGCCCGCGCAGAGATGGCGTCGCAGGCCGGAATTTTGGTGGGAGCGTCTTCAATGCGCAAGACATGGACCGATCCTCGTGCACCCGTTTCCTGCAATGCGACGCGAAGGAACGCTGCCTTCTTCTGATTGCTTTCGACGAGATGGACCCATCCCTCCGAGATTTCGGAAAGAAGAATAGCTGTTATGACACCGGGAAATCCGCCGCCGCTACCCAAATCGATCCACGTCTTCGGGCCGGGCGCGAGAGCGTATATCTGGGCACTGTCCCGGATATGTCGGTTACCGATGTCTCCAACGGTAGAGGGAGCCACGAGGTTGATCGTTTTCGCCCATTTCAGGAAAAGTTCGGTAAAATACTGAAGCCTCTCGCTCGTTTCACGTGAAACACGTAAGCCGATCAATTCTGCGGACTGACTCGCCATCAGTGTAAACCTTGTGCTGCATCACGCCGCTCGTAGCGCTGTAGATGGGTCAGAATCAGCGTCGCGGCTGAAGGTGTCATACCATCGATGATCTGAAGCTGCGCAAAATTTCGAGGTTGTATTCGTGTCAGCTTCTGTTTCAATTCATTGGAGAGGCCGTTGAGATCGGCATAAGTGAAGTCGTTTGGTATTGTCCGCTCCTCTTCCTTGCGCGCGCGAACGATATCGGTGGCCTGCCGATCCATATAAACGGCGTAATGAGCGTCAATCTCGATAGCTTCGGCAAGCTTGGTCGGAACCACTGCGAGATCCGGCCAGATGGCCGAGAGACGGGAGAGTGTAATATCGGCATGCGACAACAGATCGAATGCAGAGCGTCTCTGTCCGTCCTTGTTCAGGTTCAAACCATGCGTACCCGCTTCATTTGGCGTCAGCATTCGCTGATGAAGCTTTTCCTTCCATTGATCGAAGGAACTCTCCCATGCGGTAAACCGGTTCCGGCGTTCGTGAGAGACGCAGCCAAGCGAGATCGCAGCCGGTGTTAAGCGCATGTCGGCATTATCAGCACGGAGAGACAGACGGTACTCCGCGCGCGATGTGAACATGCGATAGGGTTCCGCAACGCCGCGTGTAATGAGATCATCGATCATTACGCCGATATAGGAATCTGTGCGCGAGAAGATATGAGGACTTTGGCCGGAAACTTTGCGCGTCGCATTCAGGCCGGCAACGAGGCCCTGCGCCCCTGCCTCCTCGTATCCCGTCGTCCCATTGATCTGACCTGCTAGAAACAGACCAGGAATCTTCCTGAGTTCCAAGCTCGCGGAAAGCTCGCGCGGATCGACATGGTCATATTCAATCGCGTAGCCGGGCTGAAGGATTTTCGCATCTTCAAGTCCGGGTATCGTTCGGATAAAGGCAGCCTGGACCTCCTCTGGAAGAGACGTCGAAATGCCGTTCGGATAGACGGTGTGATCATCGAGACCTTCCGGTTCCAGAAAGATCTGGTGCCCATTACGCTCGCCGAATTTCACGATCTTGTCTTCGATCGATGGGCAGTAGCGAGGTCCAATACCTGAGATCTGACCCGAATACATCGCCGACTTTTGGAGGTTCTCTTCAATGATTCGGTGAGTCGCGTCAGTGGTTCGGGTTACGCCACACGCGATCTGGCGTGTTGTGATACGATCCGTCATGAAGGAGAAGGGGACAGGTTCCTCGTCCGCCGCCTGACTGCCGATCCTGTCCCATTGAATCGTCAGGCCATCCAGACGCGCGGGCGTTCCGGTCTTCAGTCGACCCAAGGCGACGTGATGGTCTTCGAGCACTTTCGATAGCCCGATCGACGGCGCTTCACCGACGCGACCGGCCGCGATTTTTTTATCTCCGATGTGAATAAGACCACGGAGAAACGTGCCTGTCGTGAGAACAACTGCGCCGCAGAATATGGTCTCTCCGCTCGCAAGAACAACACCGGCAATCGCGACGCGGTCGATGACGAGATCAATGACATCGCCCTCTATCACCGTCAGCGAGGACAGGTTCGCAAGTTCCGCCTGCATCGCCTCCCGATATAGGCGGCGATCAGCCTGTGTTCGCGGCCCTCGAACGGCCGGGCCTTTTTTACGATTCAGGAGCCGAAACTGGATGCCAGCCTGATCGGCAACGCGACCCATCAACCCATCGAACGCATCGATTTCCCGGACAAGGTGCCCTTTGCCCAATCCGCCGATAGCGGGATTGCACGACATCACACCGATTGTTTCCCGCTTATGTGTAACAAGCGCAACATTGGCGCCAAGACGCGCAGCGACGGCCGCCGCTTCACAGCCGGCATGTCCGCCACCAACAACGATGACATCATACTTAACGGTCATTTCTATTCCGATTCAATGTTTCACGTGAAACGTGCGGGATGACTCGCATGCGTTGCAGTCTATTTGCCGATACAGAATTCTGAGAAGATCACATCCAACAAATCTTCAACATCGACACGACCTGTAATTCGCCCCAGCGCATCTCCAGCTCGCCGAAGTTGCTCGGACTGGATATCGAGATCAACACTTTCAACAGCCTCATCCAACGCAGTCAGACACTGCGACAAATGATCAGCATGCCGACGGCGAGAGGGCACAGCGAAGGAATCCGCTTTTGCTCGGTCCGGAAGGCGGGCCATCAGCGCCGATATAAGCGACTGGAGACCTTCCGGATGCTCTACAGAAACGAACACGTCAGCATCGGCTCTATCCCATGAAACAAGAGAAATATCAATCTTGGTGGCAATTCGTAGGATTTCGATCTGCCTATCTGGCGGAACCATGAATCCGTCCGGTGTGTCCGAGAGAGACAATATGAGATCGGCATCCTGCAGAAGAGCCTTTGCCCTTCGGATGCCTTCGCGCTCGACCGGATCGGCAGTTTCCCGCAGACCGGCAGTGTCAAAGAGCTTCACAACGAATCCGGCTAAAGAAATATCGACACTGAGAACGTCGCGGGTTGTGCCCGCTACATCTGTGACGATGGCAATGTCCTGTTTGGCGAGGGCATTCAGAAGACTGGATTTTCCAGCATTGGGTGGACCAGAAATGACCACGCGGTAGCCATCCCGAATGATCGCACCGATCCTCGCACCAGCGAGATGTTCGGCGATCTCCGCTCTGAGTTGCTGTGTATCCCGCCATATCGCAGCACTGACGGAACCCGGAACATCGTCCTCATCAGCAAAGTCGAGCTCCGCCTCGATCATCGCACGGGCGTGAGTCAGACGCTTTGCCCAGCCTTGATAGAGCTGTGAAACCCCGCCGCGGGCGTGTTCGCTTGCAAGGCGCCGTTGCATTTCCGTCTCGGCAGAGATCAGGTCGGCGAGACCCTCGACTTCAACGAGATCCAGCTTTCCATGTGCAAAGGCCCTGCGCGAAAACTCGCCGGCGTCTGCATGACGAAAACCGGGGAACGTAGCGAGTTCGTCCAGAAGGCGATCCACGACGGCCCGCCCTCCATGAGCCTGAAGTTCGACATAGTCCTCTCCCGTGAAGGAGGCCGGCCCTGGGAACGACAGGATCAGTCCCTGATCAACCACATCTCCGTTACGGCACCGAATCGTTCGTAGCGTGGCCACACGCGGACGAACAGGACCACCACAGAGACCCTCGCACACCATCAACGCCGATGGCCCGCTGATCCGGATGACGGCGACACCCGAGGGCAGACCGCCGGAGGAAAGAGAATAGATCGTATCGCTGGCCGATGACATTCGAACCGTCCGTGAAAACTTCATTTGTGATAAACGAAAAAATCCCTGGATGATGCCAGGGATTTTCAGAATGCGTCGAACGAAACGACAGATCAGCTTCTTGTGATGCCGATGATCTCACGTGTTCATGGAGTCGAAGAAATCGCCGTTCGTCTTCGTCTGCTTCAACTTGTCGATCAGGAACTCGATTGCATCGGTTGTTCCCATCGGCGCGAGAATACGACGGAGAACGAAGATCTTCTGGAGATCCTGACGCGGGACGAGCAAGTCTTCCTTACGGGTACCGGACTTCAGAATGTCCATCGCCGGGAAGATACGCTTATCGGCAACCTTCCGGTCGAGAACGATTTCCGAGTTGCCCGTGCCCTTGAACTCTTCGAAGATGACTTCGTCCATGCGGCTGCCGGTATCGATCAGCGCTGTCGCAACGATCGTCAGCGACCCGCCTTCCTCGATATTCCGTGCCGCACCGAAGAAGCGCTTCGGACGCTGCAGGGCGTTGGCATCCACACCACCGGTGAGAACCTTGCCCGAGGACGGGACAACCGTGTTGTAAGCGCGGCCGAGGCGGGTGATCGAATCGAGCAGAATGACAACGTCGCGACCATGCTCGACAAGACGCTTGGCCTTCTCGATGACCATCTCGGCGACCTGCACGTGGCGCGTGGCAGGTTCGTCGAAGGTGGAGGAAACGACCTCACCCTTCACGGAGCGCTGCATGTCCGTCACTTCTTCCGGCCGCTCATCGATGAGAAGAACGATCAGATAACATTCCGGATGGTTGGCGGTGATCGAATGCGCGATGTTCTGCAGCAGCACCGTCTTACCGGTGCGCGGCGGCGCGACGATCAGGCCGCGCTGGCCCTTGCCGAGCGGTGCTACAAGATCCATGACGCGCGACGAAAGATCCTTCGAGGTGGGAACCTCGAGTTCCATCTTGAAGCGCTCGTTCGGATAGAGCGGCGTCAGGTTGTCGAAGTGTACCTTGTGCCGGATTTTCTCCGGATCTTCGAAATTGATCGTGTTGACCTTGAGAAGCGCGAAATAGCGTTCGCCTTCCTTCGGTCCGCGGATCGGACCCTCGACCGTATCCCCGGTCTTCAGCGAAAAGCGCCGGATCTGGGAGGGAGAGATGTAGATATCGTCGGGGCCGGGGAGGTAATTGGCATTGGCGGAGCGCAGGAAGCCGAAGCCGTCCTGGAGGAGTTCGACGACACCTTCGCCGATGATCTCGACATCCTGCGCCGCGAGCATCTTCAGGATGGCGAACATCAGCTCCTGCTTGCGCATCACGCTGGCGTTTTCGACCTCCACCGACTCGGCGAACGCCAGAAGGTCGGTTGCAGATTTGTTCTTGAGGTCTTGGAGCTTCATTTCAGCCATGAAGGAAAATCACACTTGCAGAGGGAATGGAAGGGCTGGCGCTGTGTGGGTCAAGGGAGCGGCAGGGGGATAGCCACTCGAACTCTAACGCGCGCCAGAAAGATGGGATATCACACGCTAGCGACTTCCGGCCTGCACCGCAAGGGGGCTAGCGATGTGAGAGGCTAAAATGTCCGTGATGGCCTAAAACGGCTTTACGATGACGAGGATCACGATGACGATCATCAGAACGGTTGGCACCTCGTTCATCAGTCGCCAATAGCGCGCCGTGCGTCGCGCGCTATCGCGCGAAAAACGCCCGACGGCATCGGCATAGTGCACATGCACGCCGGTCAGCAGGATCACGGCAAGGATCTTGGCATGAAGCCAGCCGCCCTGAAAACCGTAGACGCTCCAGGCGAGATAGAGCCCGAGCGTCCAGGTGATCATCATGGCCGGGCGCATGATCACCTTCATGAGCCGCCGCTCCATCACCTTGAAGGTCTCCGACGTCTGCGAGCCCGGCTCGGCGTCGGTGTGGTAGATGAACAGGCGGGGCATGTAGAGGAGGCCGGCCATCCAGGAGATGACGGCAACCACGTGAAGCGCCTTGATCCACAGAACGAGATCGGCCGGCTGCCAGGCGATCAGCCCGACGATAATCGCCACCAGCACCGAAAGCGCCACAAAGGCCCGTACACGCGATTTACGGCCTGCCGGGGCATCCACTTGCCGCGTGCTACCCTCACCGCGCTCCGGGGTGTTCATACGCGGCTCCTGACACGTGCCACGAGATCAGCGACATGGGCGGGATCCGCCTGCGGCGTGATACCATGGCCGAGATTGAAGATCAGAGGGCCTTGTCCGAGACGGTCGAGGATCCGATCGGTTCCTTCCTCGAGAGCCTTGCCGCCTGCAACGACGCGCATCGGATCGAGATTGCCCTGCACCGGGCCGTCCTTCTGCAGGTCGGCCGCAAACGACAGCGGCACCGACCAGTCGAGACCGATCGCATCGGCCTGCGTCTTCTGGCGATAGTCCTTGAGCAGGAGACCAGCCCCTTTGGCGAAGGCGATGATTTTCGCATCAGGCCGGCGTGCCCGCACGTTGTCGATGATCCGGCGCACAGGAGCGACCGCAAACCGCTCGAACGTATCCTCACCGAGAACACCGGCCCAGGAGTCGAAGATCTGTACCGCATCTGCACCGGCGTCGAGCTGCGCCACGAGGTAGTCCGCGGAAAGTTCGGCGAGAAGAGCGAGCAGCGCATCGAAGGCTTCCGGGTGCCGATAGGCGAAGAGCCGTGCCGGTGCCTGGTCCGGTGTCCCGTGCCCGGCGATCATGTAGGTCGCGACCGTCCAGGGCGCTCCGCAGAAACCGAGCAGTGCCGTGTCCGTCGGAAGCTCCCGGCGCAGGCGCGCCACGGTTTCGATGACAGGACGCAGATGATCGGCGACCGGCCTTCCGTCGAGAGCCTTGATGCCGTCGACATCGATCGGATCGAGCTTGGGTCCGCTGCCTTCCTCGAAGCGGACATTGCGCTTCAGGGCATCGGGAATGACGAGGATGTCGGAAAACAGGATGGCCGCGTCGAAAGCATAGCGACGGATCGGCTGCAGCGTTACTTCCACGGCGAAGTTGGGGGAATAGCAGAGATCGAGAAAGCTCCCGGCCCTTGCCCGCGTCTCGCGATATTCCGGCAGATATCGTCCGGCCTGACGCATCAGCCAGATCGGTGGAGGCGTCACCGTCTCCCCGTTCAGAACCCGGACGATCTTGCGGTTTTCAGACGTCACACACAGCTTCCCTCTTAAAATAGAATCTTGAATCTAAGGGTTTCTATTTCTTAGAGTCGGTGACTATCAAGGATTAAAGGTTGTCGGTCCTTTGTCCCCAGAACGCACTTCCGTCCGAATTGGCGGGACGATGATCGGGCGCTTCAGGGACAACATAGGGAGTAAGTCAAAAAAATCCTGTCATTCGAGCAACTTGACTGTCGTCCGATTTTTCCTCTGCCTGTGGATGACTTGTTGAGGATCGGCGGCGATCGGTCGCATCGCGAGTCTTTTTCACAAGTTCTCCGGAAAGATCGCCGGCGCGGGTCTCTTTGTGAATAAGTCGAAGGTTTTCCCCTTGCCTGCCGGGCCGGCTCACCCCTAGGCTCGGTTTATCCACCATCATCAACAGGCGGCCAAGAATAGCGTGGACAATCACAAAAACTATTTCCACCTGCATCTGATCTCCGATTCGACGGGGGAAACCCTGATCGCGGCGGGCCGGGCAGCCGCGGCGCAATTCCAGACCTATCATGCGCTGGAGCACGTCTATCCGCTGATCCGCAATCGCAAGCAGCTGATGCAGGTGCTGGAGTCGATCGATACGGCGCCGGGTATTGTTCTCTACACGATCGTCGATCGCGAGCTGTCGGACATCATCAATGCCCAGTGCCAGCAGATCGGCGTGCCCTGCGTGTCCGTGCTGGAGCCGATCATCGATCTCTTCCAGACCTATCTCGGCACCTCGTCGCGGCGACGGTCGGGTGCCCAGCATGTCATGGACGCCGAGTACTTCGCGCGGATCGACGCACTCAACTTCACGATGGACCATGACGACGGCCAGCTTCCCGCCGATTTCAACGATGCGGATGTCGTGCTGATCGGGATCAGCCGCACATCGAAGACGCCGACCAGCATCTACCTCGCCAATCGTGGGATCCGTACCGCGAACATCCCGATCGTGCCGGGCATTCCCTTGCCCGAGCGCCTGCTGGAGGCGACGAAGCCGCTGGTCGTCTGCCTCATCGCGACGGCCGATCGCGTCTCCCAGGTGCGCGAGCACAGAGTACTGGGTACGACGCAGGGGTTTCATGGGCAGGACTACACGGATCGTGCAGCGATTGCCGAGGAACTGAAATATGCCCGTGCGCTCTGCGCCCGCAACAACTGGCCGATCATCGATGTTACTCGCCGATCGATCGAGGAAACGGCCGCCGCCATCGTTGCCCTGAGGCCGCGCCTGCGCTAGTCCGCATCGCGATAGGGAGAGATCATCCATGACGCATCAGCTTGTCCTCGCCTCCGCGAGCCCGTTCCGGCGCATGCTGCTCGAGAATGCTGGCATCGCCTTTACGTGGCAGGCGGCCGAGATCGACGAGCGCGCGCTGGAAGCACCGCTCGCGGCGGAAGGCGCATCCCCGGAAAGAGTCGCGACTGTGCTGGCCGAAGCAAAGGCGGAATCTGTCGCCTCGGCATTGCACAAAGAGCAAGGGGTTGGGGAAGACATCGGTCCCGTCGTCATCGGGTCCGATCAGACGATGTCACTGGGGGGCCGCGTGTTTCACAAGCCAGTCTCGATGGAGGAAGCGCATGACCATTTACGCTCTTTGTCCGGGCAGACCCATCAATTGAACAGCGCCATTGTCCTTTACCAGGATGGCAGGACCTTATGGTCCCATGTCTCGACCGCTCGCCTGACGATGCGCCCGCTCGATGACGGATTTATCGCACGGCATCTCCAGCGGGTGGGAGAGAAAGCTTTGACAAGCGTCGGCGCCTACCAGCTGGAAGGCGAGGGGATACAACTGTTCGAGGCGATCGACGGCGATTACTTCACGATCCTCGGATTGCCGCTCCTGCCGCTGCTGGGTGAACTGAGAAAATTGAGTGTCATCGATGCATGATTCACGTGAAACATTTGTTAACCATGCCTTCGTCGCCGGTTATCCGGTTCGCCATTCGCGCTCGCCGTTGATCCATTCGCACTGGCTGAAGACACTGGGGCTGGACGGCAGCTACACCACACGCGAAGTCACACCCGCCATCTTTCCCGATTTCATAGCGCTTCTCAAATCCGGCCAATCCGGCTTCGTCGGGGGCAATGTCACCATTCCACACAAGGAAACGGTGATTGCCCATGTCGATGAGGCCGATGCGCTGAGCCGGGAAATGGGTGCGGCCAACACCGTCTGGTTGGAGGAGGGCCGGCTGAAGGCAACCAATACCGACGGCCTCGGCTTTGCCGCCAATCTCGACGAGCGGGCTCCGGGATGGAACAACGCCGAGACCGCTATTGTGCTCGGGGCCGGTGGTGCCAGCCGCGCTGTGATCCAGGCCGTCCGCGATTGCGGCGTCCGCACCATCCATGTGGTCAATCGCACGCTGCCCCGTGCCCGCGAACTCTCAGACCGCTTCGGGCGCACACGCGTCCTGGCCCATGCCATGGACGCGCTGCCGGAGCTTCTCACAGATGCAAGCCTCTTCATCAACACGACCTCGCTCGGCATGGACGGTACACCGGTTCCCGACTTCGATTTCACTCGCATGCCCGGCAACGCCGTCGTGACCGATATCGTCTACGTTCCCTTGGTCACGCCCATCCTCGCGCAGGCAGAGGCGCAGGGCCGAAGAATCGTAGACGGGCTCGGCATGCTGTTGCATCAGGCGGCGCCCGGCTTCGAAAAATGGTTCGGTCAAAAACCTCTCGTGGATGAAACGCTGCGCGCTCTCGTCATCGCCGATATGGCGGCACACGCATGATCGTCCTTGGGCTCACCGGATCGATCGGTATGGGCAAGTCCACGACGGCCGAAATGTTCAAGGCGCTGGGCGTTCCCGTCAACGATGCCGATGCCGTCGTTCACGATCTCTATCGCGGCCAGGCCGTCGCGCCCATCGAGGCAGCTTTTCCCGGTTCCACAAAAGACGGTGTGGTCGATCGCGCGGCCCTTAGCGCGGCGCTGGCGAAACATCCGGACGACTTCAAGACGCTGGAGTTGATCGTCCACCCTCTCGTCCGGGAAAGGGAGCGGGCCTTTCTCGACAGAGAAAGACAGGTCAACGCCGCCCTCGTCGTCCTCGATATTCCCTTGCTCTACGAGACGGGCGGCGAGAGTCGGGTCGATAAGGTCGTGGTTGTCACCTGCGATGCCGACATCCAGCGTCAGAGGGTTCTCGCCCGCCCGGGCATGACGCCGGAAAAATTCGCCCTGATCCTGTCGCGGCAAATGCCGGACAGCGACAAACGCGCCCGTGCAAACTATGTGATCGATACTGGTCACGGACTGGACGCCGCGCGCCGAAAGGTCGAAGAGATTGTCAGCGCTCTCACTGTCCAAGCGGGATAACATGTCCCCCGCTGGACAGCAGATCGTATTCGACGGAAGGATAAGTGCCATGCGGGAAATCATCTTCGATACGGAAACCACCGGCCTCGACAATCGCCAGGACCGCGTCATCGAAATCGGTGGCATCGAGCTCAATGATCATTTTCCGACCGGCCGGAGTTTTCATAAGTACATCAATCCCGGTGACCGCAAGGTCCATCCCGATGCGCTCGCCGTGCACGGCATCACTGATGATTTCCTGAAGGACAAGCCGGTCTTCGCCGAGGTGGTCGAGGACCTCATGGCCTTCTTCGAGGGCGCCCGCTGGGTCGCGCACAACGCCACCTTCGACATGGGTTTCATCAATGCCGAGCTGGCGCGTCTCGATCGGCCGGCGGTCTCGCAAGACCTCGTCACCGATACGCTGTCTATGGCACGCCGCAAGCATCCGATGGGGCCGAACTCGCTCGATGCCCTTTGCCGGCGCTACGGCATCGACAACACCCATCGCACAAAGCACGGCGCCCTGCTGGACTCCGAGCTTCTCGCCGAGGTCTATATCGAGATGATCGGCGGCAGGCAGGCAGCGCTCGGCCTGACCACGCAGGAAAGCCGTGCCCAGGCGGAAGCCTCCGATGACGTGGTTGCCGTGCCGCGCGAGCGGCCGACGCCTTTGCGTCCGCGCCTTGCCGAAAACGACATGGCCGCCCATGCGGCCCTTGTCGAGAAGATCGGCGCAAAGGCCATCTGGTCGCATTACGAGGTCTGAACGCAAAACGCCCGGCCTTGTCGGACCGGGCGTTGAAATCAGTCGGCCTGAAGTCCGATCAGTTCGGGGTGGTGGAAACCTGGGCGCGGACGCGGTCTTCAGCCATACGCTGCGTGAACATCTGCGCGAAATCGATCGGGTCGATCATCAGCGGCGGGAAGCCGCCATTGCGCGTCGCGTCGGCCACGATCTGGCGGGCAAACGGGAACAGCAGGCGCGGGCACTCGATGAAGAGCAGCGGCAGCATGTGTTCCTGCGGGAAGCCGGTGACGCGGAAGACGCCACCATAGGTCAGCTCGACGGCAAACAGAATCTTGTCGCCATCCTTGGCTTCGGCATTCAGCGTCAGCACGACGTCGAATTCCGTATCCGTCATCGGATTGGCGTTCACATTGACGTTGATGTTGATCGCCGGAGCCTTGTCGCGGGCCTGAAGCGAGCGCGGCGCACCCGGATTTTCGAACGAAAGGTCCTTGATGTACTGGGCGAGAATGTTCAGCGACGGATTTTCACCGGTGTCACCGTTCGTGGGTGCTGCTGTGTCGGTCATGAGGCGCGTTCCTTGGAGGCGTTCTATAGAATGATGCGTTGAATGAAGCGGTTCATTGGTCGAGCGCATCTATCATTTCGGGCATGCCCTTACAACCCGAGCGGCCGGGCGGGACACCGGCGAGGGCGTTTCCGTCACCGCAGCCGGTCGTTCGGGTCGGTGCGGTCGGGGTCCCTGGTAAATTCTGCGTCATCGAGATCGATCACGCCGGGGATGGCGCGTGGCCGAGTGCTGGCCGGATCGGGCCGCGCACTGCTCGTCCGCGTCACCACGGTGATCCGCTTTCGCAGAAACTGCCAGACCGCTTCCCGCACCGCGGGGACGAACAGAAGGATGCCGAAGACGTCCGTCAGAAACCCGGGCAGGATCAGCAGAAGGGCGGCGACGACGATCATCGCGCCATGAACGATCTGCCGGCCGGGGTTCTCGCCGGTACGCGATGCGGACTGGAGTTTTCGCAGGACACCAAGGCCTTGCGTCCTGAGGAGAAGCGCGCCGACGATGGCGGACAGGAGAATCAGACCGAGCGTGGCACCCACGCCGATCTCGCGCCCGACGACGATAAAGGTGGCGATCTCCGCCATCGGCAGGAGCAGGAAGAAGAGCGGGATCAGGGAAAGGCGCATTCGGTCCACGTGTTGGTTGGAAGGGTTGTCGTCGGCGCGATGCCATGAGGCAACAGAGCGAAGAGGCGGCATCGGATCATGCGTCGGCGGTTCTCTGCTTCAAGATACCTGCCGATCTGCTTTCAACGCTTTG
The DNA here is from genome assembly GCF_900067135.1 of Rhizobium sp. 9140. Classification (NCBI taxonomy): domain Bacteria; kingdom Pseudomonadati; phylum Pseudomonadota; class Alphaproteobacteria; order Hyphomicrobiales; family Rhizobiaceae; genus Rhizobium; species Rhizobium sp. 9140. Next base: position 689,278 of record NZ_FJUR01000001.1, read on the forward strand.
CCAATCTGCTCCTGGCCATTTGAATGATGGGTCCATCGCGTCTATATGGGTCTCTAAGATACATCATAAAAGCGGCATTGGTGGAAATGGGATCTTTCGACTTCGTAACATTGTTCTTTCTTGTCGCCGCGGTGATCATTTTCATCCAGCTTCGCAGCGTGCTGGGCCGTCGGACAGGCAATGAACGCCCACCGACCGATCCCTTCTCCGCCCGTGAACCTGTCGAGAGCGCCGACCCCACCGGCAAGGTGGTTCAGCTTCCCCGCCGCGATACGGTCGTGGACGAGGCAGCGCGCTATGCGGCGATCGATGCTTTCGCCAAGCCGGAGACCCCGCTGAACGCTTCGTTGCGTAAGATCACCGACGCCGACAATGCCTTCGACCCGAAGGAGTTCGTGCACGGTGCGCGGATGGCTTATGAAATGATCGTCACCGCCTTTGCGGATGGCGACCGGAAGACGTTGAAGTCGCTTCTCTCCAAGGACGTCTATGACGGCTTCGAAGCAGCGATCGCCGATCGCGAGGCCAAGGGCGAAATCGTCAAGTCCACCTTCGTCGGCATCGAAAAGTCCGACATCGTCTCGGCCGACCTGAAGGACGGCGAAGCGATCGTCACCCTGCGGATCTTCAGCCAGCTGATCTCGGCGACCTTCGACAAGGCCGGTACGATCGTCGATGGCGATGCGGAAGCCGTTTCCGAGGTCAACGATCTCTGGACGTTCGCGCGCGACACCCGTTCGCGCGATCCGAACTGGAAGCTGATCGCGACCGAATCCGAAAACTAGGTCCTTTGCGTCCACGCGGTTTCGCCGGGACGCAGACAAGAACGAGCGTGCCCGTCAGTCCAGCAGAGAGATAGGATCGCCGATGGATTTCGCGCTCCGCAAGGTCGCCTTTTCGGATCTGCCCGGCTGGGCGGAAGACGATCCGGCCGATCTTCTGCCGGCCCTGCGCCGGTGCCGGCACCATGTCGAAACGGTCAAGCCTCACCGAACCGGATCGCTCGGCATATCCTCGCACGATCTTCTGCCAGCCTACCGCGCAGCCGATGATCTCAAAGCACCGGATGCCGCTACGGCCCGCGCCTTCTTCGAGGAGAACTTTCAGCCCTTCGCCATCGAGCGTCGGGATGGAAAGCCGGGTTTCGTCACTGCCTTCTTCGAGCCCACGGTTGCTGTCAGCCGCGAGCGCGCCGGCGAATATACCTATCCCTTCTATCGCCGCCCGGCCGATCTCATCGATCTCGATGCGACAAACCGCCCGGCCTCTCTGGACGAGAGCTTCGCCTTCGCCCGCAGCGTTGAGGGTCGCGTCGAGGAATATCCCGACCGTCAAGCGATCGAAACCGGCTGTCTCGCCGGGCGCGGGCTCGAGATTGCTTATGCCCGCTCAAAGACCGATGTCTTCTTCGCCCATGTTCAGGGCGCCGCACGGCTCGTCTTTCCTGACGGTTCTTCGGAGCGAATCACCTATGCCGCAAAGAGCGGCCACCCCTTTTCGGCCATCGGCCGGCTGCTGATCGACCGCGGCGACATCGATGCGGCGACCGTATCCATGCAGTCGATCAAGGGCTGGCTCGATATGCATCCCGAGGAAGCCGACGCGGTGATGTGGCATAACCGCTCCTTCATCTTCTTTCGCGAGGCCACGGTCGAGGACCCCGAACTCGGACCCGTTGCCGCCGCCAAGGTGCCCTTGCAGCCGGGACGCTCCTTGGCGGTCGACCGCCTGATCCATACATTCGGCGTGCCGTTCTTCATCGCAAGCGACAGCCTGACCCGCATCGACGTCGGCCGGCCGTTTCGGCGGCTGATGCTGGCGCTCGATACCGGCACCGCCATCGTCGGCCCGGCTCGTGGCGACATCTTTACAGGTTCAGGGGATGAAGCGGGCGAGCGAGCGGGCGCAGTGCGCAACGAGGCGGACTTTTTCATTTTGATTCCGAAGGCGGCGGCAGCAAGATACGAGACATGACGAGGAAGAAGACGCTATCGAGCGAGGACCGCATTCTCTGGGGCAAGGTCGCCCGCTCGACGCGCGCGCTGCCCGGACGCATGGAGTTGCTTGCGCTCTTCGAGGGCGAAGACACGCCGCCGAAGCCCACAGAGCCGGTGCCCGTTCCCGCAGCGAAGGTGACGCGCGAGCCGGCACCAGCCGCCAAGGTCGAAACCGCGAGACGTCACCAGCCGTTGGAAAAGCCCGTCAAGCGCAAGCTCGCCAAGGGCCATCTGCCGATCGATGCCCGCATCGACCTTCACGGCATGGCGCAGTCGGAAGCGCATGGGCTCCTGCTGCGGTTCATATTGCGAGCGCATGATCATGGCTTGCGGCATGTTCTCGTCATCACCGGTAAGGGCACGTCGATGGGCAGCGAAGGTGCTTTGAAACGGGCAGTGCCGCTCTGGTTCTCGCTGCCCGACTTCCGGCCTCTGATCTCCTCCTACGAGCCCGCTGCCCGCAATCATGGGGGCGAGGGCGCCCTCTATGTTCGCCTGTCGCGGCACGGCGTCTCGCGGCATGGCTCCGGCTACAGCGTATGACACCCTTCGGTGAGGAGATGATCCGCCTGCGCGCCGAGCGCGGGGTGACGCAGAAGCAGATGGCGCAGGCGCTCAACGTGTCCGCCGCCTATCTCTCGGCGCTGGAGCATGGAAAGCGCGGCACGCCGAGTTTCGATTTCCTCCAGCGGGTTGCCGGGTACTTCCACATTATCTGGGATGAGGCGGACGCTTTGTTCGCGCTTGCGGCACAGTCGAACCCGCGCGTCACCGTCGACACATCAGGCCTTCCCCCGAAGCACACGATCCTTGCAAACCTCCTGGCCGCGCGGATCCGGCATCTTCCGGATCAGACGGTTGTGGATATCACGCAACTTTTGGACAATGCGCAGAAGGGTGCTAAAGATAATTCCTGAAACCCTCTCCGGCAAAAGAGCCTGGCGATCTTGCCTCGGGAGCTGCGAGACAAACGGAAGAACCCATCCCGATCCCGCTTTCGCCGGATCGATTTCAAGGTCCGTTTCTGGCCCGCAACCATCTGTCAGGTTTGGAACCGGACCCGGAAATGCTTATATTCAGACGATTGCCAACAAGCTGATTCGCCCTCCCGGATTCCCGCATGGCCCGGATTCTCGTATGGCAAGCGTCCGAAACGACGCCGTAACAATGGAAAGACTCGACCTCTATGACCGAACTGCCTGATGCTGCAACCGGCGCGAATGCCGAATATGGTGCCGATTCGATCAAGGTTCTCAAGGGTCTCGATGCCGTGCGCAAGCGCCCGGGCATGTATATCGGCGATACCGACGACGGATCCGGCCTGCACCATATGGTCTATGAAGTCGTTGACAACGCGATCGACGAAGCGCTGGGCGGATATGCCGACCTCGTGACGGTAACGCTGAATGCGGATGGCTCCGTGACCGTGACCGACAACGGACGCGGCATCCCGACCGATATCCACAAGGAAGAAGGCGTGTCCGCTGCCGAGGTCATCATGACCCAGCTGCATGCGGGCGGCAAGTTCGACCAGAATTCCTATAAGGTCTCCGGCGGTCTCCATGGCGTCGGCGTGTCCGTGGTCAATGCGCTCTCCGTTTCGCTCAAGCTGAAGATCCGCCGCGCCGGCAAGGCTCACGAGATGAGCTTCACCCATGGCGTGGCCGATGGCCCGCTGCAGGTGACCGGCGACAGCGGCGGCACGACGGGAACGGAAGTCACCTTCTTGCCGAGCACGGATACCTTCACGCAGGTCGAGTTCGACTATGGAACGCTGGAGCATCGCCTGCGCGAGCTCGCCTTCCTCAATTCCGGCGTTCGAATCGTTCTCACGGACAAGCGGCACTCTGACATCAAGCAGGAAGAGATGATGTATGACGGCGGCCTCGAGGCATTCGTCGTCTACCTCGACCGCGCCAAGAAGCCGCTGGTCACGCGACCCGTCTCAATCCGCGGCGAGAAGGACGGCATCACCGTCGAGGTCGCGATGTGGTGGAACGACAGCTATCACGAGAACATGCTCTGCTTTACCAACAATATTCCCCAGCGCGATGGCGGCACGCATATGGCCGGCTTCCGTGGCGCGCTGACGCGCCAGGTGACGTCCTATGCCGATCACTCGGGCATCACCAAGAGAGAAAAAGTGACGCTGCAGGGCGAAGACTGCCGCGAAGGCCTGACCGCCGTTCTCTCCGTCAAGGTTCCCGATCCGAAGTTCTCCTCGCAGACCAAGGACAAGCTTGTGTCGTCCGAAGTGCGCCCGGTGGTCGAAAGCCTCGTCAACGAGGCGCTGAGCACCTGGTTCGAAGAACATCCGGCCGACGCGAAGATCCTCGTCGGCAAGGTGGTGGAAGCTGCTGCTGCCCGCGAGGCCGCCCGCAAGGCGCGCGAGTTGACCCGCCGCAAGGGCGCGCTCGACATCTCGTCGTTGCCCGGCAAGCTGGCCGACTGCTCGGAGCGCGACCCGTCCAAGTCCGAACTCTTCCTCGTCGAAGGTGACTCCGCCGGCGGCTCTGCCAAGCAGGGACGCTCGCGCGAGAACCAGGCCATTCTGCCGCTGCGCGGCAAGATCCTCAACGTCGAACGCGCGCGCTTCGACAAGATGCTCTCCAGCCAGGAAATCGGCACGCTGATCACGGCGCTCGGCACGTCGATCGGCAAAGACGAATTCAATGCAGACAAGCTGCGCTATCACAAGATCATCATCATGACGGACGCCGATGTGGACGGCGCTCACATCAGGACGCTGCTGCTCACGTTCTTCTTCCGCCAGATGCCGGAACTGATCGAGCGCGGCCACCTCTACATCGCCCAGCCGCCGCTCTACAAAGTCACCCGCGGCAAGTCGGCCCAGTATCTAAAGGACGAGAAGGCCTTTGAGGAATATCTGATCTCGATGGGCCTCGAAGAGGCACGCCTTGAGCTCGGTTCCGGCGAAGTGCGCGCCGGCCAGGATCTGCGCGAAGTCATCACCGATGCGCTGCGCCTGCGCGCGCTCGTCGAAGGCTTGCATTCCCGCTACAGCCGTTCCGTCGTCGAGCAGGCGGCGATTGCCGGTGCGCTCAATCCTGAACGCCTGCGCGACGACGAGAAATCCGCGGTCATCGCCCGCGAACTTGCCGAGCGGTTGGACCTCATCGCCGAGGAAACCGAACGGGGCTGGAGCGCGGAGATTGCCGGCGACGGCGGCTTGCGGCTCGAGCGCATGGTCCGCGGCGTCAAGGAACTTGCCTTCCTCGACATGGCGCTGATCGCCTCGCAGGATGCCCGCCTGATCGACCAGCTGAACGCCAAGCTGCACGACATCTACGCCATTCCGCCCGTGCTGCGACGCAAGGAAGGCACGCAGGAGATCAGCGGCCCGCGCGCTCTGCTCGACGCCATATTCGCCAGCGGCCGCAGGGGTCTCTCCATGCAGCGCTACAAGGGTCTGGGCGAGATGAATGCCGAGCAGCTCTGGGAAACGACGCTCGACCCGAACGTCCGCTCGCTGCTCCAGGTCCGCGTCAACGATGCGACGGACGCCGACAGCCTGTTCTCCCGCCTCATGGGCGACGAAGTCGAGCCGCGTCGCGACTTCATTCAGGAAAATGCGCTGAACGTGGCGAACCTCGATATCTGACGCGTTACAGTCCTTGGAAACACACATCGAAAAGCCCTCGCAACCATCCGGCTGCGAGGGCTTTGTCACATTGACCTCAGGCTTGAGACCTGAGCCGATCAGTCAGCCTTGAAGCTGCCGTTGAAAGCAAGTTCGGAGAGCGGACGGCGGGGGCTCGGGGTTTCCCGCGACTGCAGGCCTTCCGGCAGGACCGACTTGTCGCCGACGCGGCCGATCGCGACGCCGGCTTCGACGCGGTAGCCTTCGGGAATCCCGAGGATCTCGGCAGCCTTGTCGAAGTGGATGCCGGTCATGCCATGCGCCTGGTAGCCGAGCAGCATCGCCTGATGGGCGATGGCGCCCCAGGCCGATCCTGCATCGAAGCTATGGCTGTAGGAGGGCTTGGATTCCGTGGAACCCGGTGCCGTGAAATGCGTCTTCGAAATGATGATCACCAGCGCGGAGGCGGACTTCGCCCAGCTCTGGTTGAAATCGTTGAGGATCGGGAGAAGCGTATCCCATTCCGGCGTGCCGCGCAGTGCATAGGAGAAGCGCCAAGGCTGCGAGTTGAAGGCGGATGGCGCCCAGCGGCCGGCTTCGAGAATCGTCAGAAGCTCCGCTTCGCCCATCGTCTCGTCCTTGAAGGCGCGGGGCGACCAGCGGTCCAGAAAGCTGGCTTCGATCGGATGGTCGGCCTGTCGGAAATTGCTCGACGTGGTCATGGTTCTGGTCCTTCGAATGGATCGGCCGCTGTACCAGCGGTTGTCGATGGGAATAGCATGGGCGCGATGGAGAGCGCACTGCACCATCTAGTAAGTCCGTGCCATCCCCGACAAGATGCTTTCAGCGAATAGAGTGTCTTCACCATGGAGACGATTGCCTGATGCCCTATCTGGGAGAGGGTGAGCGCGAGAAGGAGAGCGACGTGCCGGCACCGGTCAATCCATTCAAGGCGGCACTCAAGGAGCGACGCTTCCAGCTCGGCCTCTGGGTGGCACTGGCCAGCCCGTACGCCGCCGAGGTCCTGTCCGAAAGCGGCTATGACTGGCTGCTCATCGATGGCGAACATGCCCCGAACGACATTCCCTCGCTCGCAGCGCAGGTCCAGGCGCTGAAAGGCTCGCAGAGCCATGCTGTCGTCCGCTTGCCGGTGGGCGAGACCTGGATGATCAAGCAGATCCTCGACGCCGGCGCCCAGACCGTCATGATCCCGATGGTGGAAACCGTCGAGGAAGCCGAGCGGCTGGTGCGGGCGGTGCGCTATCCGCCGCGCGGTGACCGAGGCGTTGGCGCGGCGCTCGGCCGGGCCTCCAACTTCAGTCGCATCGGCGATTATCTGGAAACGGCGGATCGCGAGATCTGCCTGATCGTCCAGATCGAGAGCCGGGCGGGTCTGGCCGCTCTCGACCGGATCGCCGCGATCGACGGCGTGGATGGCTTGTTCATCGGCCCATCCGATCTCGCGGCCGACATGGGCCTTCTCGGGCAACCCGGTCATCCCGATGTCACGGAAGCCATTGGCGATGCCTTCACGCGGATCGTCCGAGCCGGCAAGGCGTCGGGAATCATGACGCTTAGCCTCGATCAGGCACGGCTCTATCGTAAACTCGGCGCGGACTTCATGGCGATCGGCACGGATGTAACGACGCTCGTGGAAGCAACCACCCGGCTTCGCCTGCAATATCAGGAGGATGAAACTTCTGCTCCAACAGGATCGTCCGGGTATTAAAGAGCTTATCGACTTGTCAACGCCTTCGGGCGCACACTTCTTCGAGGAGTAGGGGAGGATTTCAAGATAATTGTAGAGGAAGGTCTTGCGACAGTTTCGCACCGGCCAACCGTGATACTCTAACGCACTTGCCGCACTGCACAATAAAGCGTAGCCTATCATATTAGAGGAATATGAAACGGAGACTTTACGCCAGAACTGTCTCCGCTCATGGTAAAAAGGAGTTTGTATCCAATGTTTTACCAGTTCTATGAGCTGAACCACGCGATCATGGCTCCCTGGCGTGCCGCAGCCGACGCCATGCGGCTGGCCTATAGCAATCCACTCAACCCGCTGTCGCAAACCTATCTCGGCCGCACCGCAGCAGCCGGTCTCGAAGTCTTCGAACGCTCGACCCGCCGCTACGGCAAGCCGGAATTCGGTCTGCATGAGACGATCATCGACGGCCAGCCGATCTCGATCGACGAGAAGATCGTCTGGCGTCAGCCCTTCTGCAATCTCATCCACTTCGAGCGCGTTCTCGAAAAGCCGGCCAGGTCCGATCCACGCGTCCTGATCGTCGCCCCGATGTCCGGCCACTACGCGACGCTTCTGCGCGGCACCGTGGAAGCGCTGCTGCCGACCTCCGACATCTACATCACGGACTGGATCGACGCGCGCATGGTACCCCTGACGGAGGGGACGTTCGATCTCGACGACTATATCGAATACCTCATCGAGATCCTGCATTTCCTCGGTCCCGACACGCATGTCATCGCGGTTTGCCAGCCGGCCGTTCCCGTTCTTGCCGCAGCCGCCATCATGGAAGCCCGGGGCGATGCACTCTCGCCGGCCTCAATGACGCTGATGGGCGGGCCGATCGACACGCGGATCAACCCGACCGCCGTCAACAAGCTCGCCAAGGACAAGCCGATCGAATGGTTCCGCGACAATGTCGTAATGCCCGTTCCGTTCCCCCAGCCCGGCTTCATGCGGCCGGTCTATCCCGGCTTCCTCCAGCTTTCCGGCTTCATGTCGATGAACCTCGACAGGCATATCAACGCCCAGAAGGAATTCTTTGACCATCTCGTCAAGCATGACGGCGATGCAGCCGAGAAGCATCGGGAGTTCTACGACGAATATCTCGCCGTGATGGACCTGACTGCCGAATTCTATCTCCAGACAGTCGATGTGGTCTTCATGCAGCACGCCTTGCCGAAGGGCGAGATGATGCATCGTGGCGAGCGGGTAGATACGCACGCGATCCGCAAGGTGGCCTTGCTGACGGTTGAGGGCGAAAACGACGACATCTCCGGCGCCGGTCAGACGGAGGCGGCACAGACCATCTGTTCCAATATTCCGGACCATATGCGGATGCATTACGTGCAGCCGGATGTCGGACATTACGGCGTTTTCAATGGTTCGCGCTTCCGTCGGGAAATCGCACCGCGCATCACCGCTTTCCAGCGCGAGCACGGCCACAAGGCCGCCGCCGTCAAGGTCATCAAGGGTGGAAAAACCGCTTAAGAGCGGAAAAGCGAACGGAAACATCGAAAAAGGGTGAAATCGGGCAAGCCCTTGCCCGATTTTTGGTTGCATCGTCTTGTGATGGAATGGACCTGTTCCCACATCGAAGAGAGCGGGTTCGGCGATCGAACCCCTCTATAGATGAGGACCAATCCCCATGAATCAAAATGCCTTGATCCGTCCTGACTGGACGCCCGCGACCATTGCGTTGATGGTTCTCGGCTTCGTCGTTTTCTGGCCGCTCGGCATGGCCATGCTCGCTTACATCCTGTTCGGTGAACGCTTGAAATCCTTCAAACGCGACGCGAATGCCTCCGTCGATACCATCCTTTCCACCTTCAAGGGTGGCTTCGGCGGCTTTGGCAAGACGGGTTTTTCGCGCGGCACGTTTCGCGCCGGCGATACGGGCAACGTCGCTTTCGACGACTGGCGAGAAGCCGAACTGGCGCGTCTCGATGAGGAGCGTCGTCGTCTGGACGACATGCGCGAAGACTTCGACGCCTACGTCCGCGAACTGCGCCGTGCCAAGGATCAGGATGATTTCGACCGCTTCATGCGCGAGCGCAATAACCCGTCGAATGGCCCGGTCACCGGCTATACCGGTAACTGATCCTTGACGCGCCATGTGACCTCAGGCGCGCTTTGATGAAGAACAGGCCGGCCTTTCCTTTGCGGGGAAGGCCGGCCTTTTTCATACCCGACCTGCGGCGTAAGGCTCGCGAATCATCTATCAGGATCCCATGTTTCCTCTGTTGCTCAAGCCTGTTCGCCGCAAGAAGCCGGTCGCACCTGTCCGGCCGGCGAGCAAGACCGTCGTGAAGACACTGACTGTCGACGGGCGGGCGCTGCCCCTGACGATCCGGCAGAACCCGCGCGCAACGCGGATGACGCTGCGGATCGAGCCGGGCGGCCGTGCGCTCAAGATGACCATTCCGACCGGCCTGCCCGAACGCGAGATCACGCAGTTTCTCGACCGCCATGAGGCATGGCTTTCCAGCCGTCTGGCGCGTTTCTCGGGCGAAAGCGTGCTGGAGGAAGGTGGCATGATCTTCGTGCGCGGCGTGGCACACCGCATCGAGCGCACGGGTCGGCTGCGCGGCGTGACGGAAAGTGTCGTGGTGGATGACGAAGCGGTGCTGCGGGTCAGCGGCGCGGCGGAACATCTCGGCCGCCGCATTGCCGACTTCCTGAAGAAGGAGGCCCGCAAGGATCTGGAGCGGCTGGCGCCGGCCCATGCATTGAACGTGGGGCGACGGATCAAGTCTCTGACGCTGCGGGATACGCGAAGCCGCTGGGGCTCCTGCGCGGTGGATGGCGCGCTGAATTTCTCCTGGCGGATCGTCATGGCGCCGCCCTACGTCATTGATTATCTCGCAGCCCATGAGGTGGCCCACCTCAAGGAAATGAACCACGGCCCGAACTTCTGGGCGCTCTGCGAGCGGCTCTGCCCCCGCACATCCGACGCCCGACACTGGCTGAAGCGCAACGGGACGCTGCTGCATGCCATCGACTTCACCTGATTGCGTCCATCGACGCGTGTGCGAGCCCTTGTTTTGGCTCGACTCGCACGCCGATTCATGCAAATGCGGTGCCTTATGACCATCGATGTCAAGATCTGCGGGTTGAAGACCGCCGAAGCCGTCGACAAGGCGGTTGCCTTGGGCGCGAACCATGTCGGCTTCATCTTTTTCGAGAAGAGCCCGCGCAATATCGAGCCGGACGATGCCGCACGGCTTGCCGACCGGATCAGGGGTCAGGCAAAGATCGTTGCCGTGACGGTGGATGCGGATAACGACACGCTGGACGAAATCGTCTCGTCGCTCGATCCCGACATCCTGCAGCTTCACGGCCACGAGACGGCGGCACGCGCGCTCGACATCCGCGCCATCTACGGCCGGCCCGTCATGAAGGCGTTTTCGGTGCGCGATGCCGACGATCTGCGCGCTGTGGATGCCTATATCGGCATTGCCGACAGGTTCCTGTTCGACGCCAAGGCTCCCAAGGGTTCCGCCCTGCCGGGCGGCAATGGCGTCTCTTTCGACTGGACGCTCCTCGATACGCTTGACGCCGAGGTGGATTACATGCTTTCCGGCGGTCTGAACGCCGGAAATATCCGCGAGGCCCTGGAAATGACGGGTACGCGGGCGATCGACATCTCCTCTGGAGTGGAGCGCGCGCCCGGCGTCAAGGACCTCAGGCGGATGGAAGAGTTTTTCGATGCCGTTGCACAGGCTCGCGCAGAGCCTTTCCGGTCAAGGAGCACGACGTGAATCAGACCCCTCTACCCAATTCCTTCCGTTCCGGCCCCGACGAGGACGGTCGTTTCGGTATTTTCGGCGGTCGCTTCGTTGCGGAAACGCTGATGCCGCTGATCCTCGAGCTTGAAGCCGAGTGGGAGAAGGCAAAGACAGATCCCGCCTTCAACGCCGAGCTCGAACATCTCAACACCCATTATACCGGCCGTCCGAGCCCGCTCTATTTCGCCGAGCGACTGACGGAGGAACTGGGTGGCGCAAAGGTCTATTTCAAGCGCGATGAGCTGAACCACACCGGTTCGCACAAGATCAACAACTGCCTGGGCCAGATCCTGCTCGCCAAGCGCATGGGCAAGACCCGCATCATCGCGGAAACCGGTGCCGGCCAGCATGGTGTGGCGACGGCAACCGTTGCGGCCCGCTTCGGCCTGCCCTGCGTGGTCTACATGGGCGCGACGGACGTCGAGCGGCAGTCGCCGAACGTCTTCCGGATGAAGCTTCTGGGTGCCGAAGTGCGCCCCGTCACAGCCGGACACGGCACGCTCAAGGACGCCATGAACGAGGCCCTGCGCGACTGGGTCACGAATGTGAACGACACCTATTACCTGATCGGCACGGCCGCAGGTCCGCATCCCTATCCGGAAATGGTCCGCGACTTCCAGGCCGTCATCGGCCGGGAGACGCGTGAGCAGATGCTGGCCATGGAAGGCCGCCTGCCCGACATGCTGATCGCTGCCGTCGGCGGCGGTTCCAACGCCATCGGTCTCTTCCATCCCTTTCTCGACGATGCCAGCGTCAAGATCGTCGGCGTGGAAGCTGGCGGCAAGGGTCTCGACGGCGAGGAGCATTGCGCCTCGCTGACGGCGGGCTCGCCCGGCGTTCTCCATGGCAACCGCACCTATCTGTTGCAGGACAAGGACGGTCAGATCAAGGAAGGCCATTCGATCTCCGCCGGCCTCGATTATCCCGGCATCGGGCCTGAACATTCCTGGCTGAAGGATGCCGGCCGCGTCGAATATGTGCCGATCATGGATCATGAGGCGCTTGAAGCTTTCCAGCTCCTCACCCGCGTCGAAGGCATCATTCCCGCTCTGGAACCGAGCCATGCGCTCGCCGAAGTCATCAAGCGGGCGCCGACGATGGACAAGGACCAGATCATCGTGATGAACCTCTGCGGACGCGGCGACAAGGACATCTTCACCGTCGGCAAGCTGCTCGGAATGGGACTGTAAGAACATGAGCGCACGTTTCGACAGGACCTTCGCCAAGGCTGCTGCAGAGCATCGGCCGGTGCTCGTCACCTACATCATGGGCGGCGATCCCGACTTCGACACGTCCCTGTCGATCATGAAGGCGCTTCCCTCTGCCGGTGCCGACATCATCGAGCTCGGCATGCCCTTTTCCGATCCGATGGCCGATGGCCCGGCGATCCAGCTTGCCGGCCAGCGCGCGCTTGCGGGCGGCCAAACGCTTGAAAAGACGCTGGAGCTGTCCCGCCAGTTCCGCAAGACGGATACGGAAACGCCGATCGTCATGATGGGCTACTACAATCCGATCTACATCTATGGCGTGGACCGTTTTCTCGAGAACGCGCTCGCCGCCGGCATCGATGGCCTGATCGTCGTGGATCTGCCGCCGGAAATGGACGACGAGCTTTGCCTGCCCGCCCTCAAGAAGGGCATCAGCTTCATCCGCCTTGCGACGCCCACGACGGACGGACGGCGCCTGCCCAAGGTTCTCGAAAACACCTCGGGCTTCGTCTATTATGTCTCTATGAACGGTATCACCGGCTCGGCTCTGCCGGAACCGGCGCTGGTCGGTGGCGCCGTGGCGCGCATCAAGGAGCATACCAACCTGCCGGTTTGCGTCGGCTTCGGTGTCAAGACCGCCGAGCATGCCCGTGCCATCGGCGCGTCCGCAGACGGCGTGGTCGTGGGCACGGTCATCATCAATCAGGTCGCCTCCAGCCTGACCGAAGACGGTCAGGCAACGGGCGCGACCGTTCCGGGCGTCGAAGCCCTCGTTCGCGGCCTTTCGGCCGGTGTCCGGGCCGCACGTCTTGCCGCAGCCGAATAATCGCCCACATTCGGGGCAATGACAGGCTGAACGATTTCAGGAGTTTCATGTGAACTGGATTACCAACTACGTTCGCCCGAAGATCAATTCGATGCTCGGCCGCCGCGAGGTTCCGGAAAACCTTTGGATCAAATGTCCGGAAACGGGCGAGATGGTGTTTCATCGCGATCTCGAAGAAAACAAATGGGTCATTCCCGCCTCCGGCTTCCACATGAAGATGCCGGCGAAGGCGCGTCTGAAGGACCTGTTCGACGCGGGCGTCTTTGAGACGCTGCAGCAGCCGAAGGTGGCGCAGGACCCGCTGAAGTTCCGCGACTCGAAGAAGTACACAGACCGCCTGCGTGACAGCCGGGCGAAGACCGAGATGGAGGATACGATCCTTGCCGGTGTCGGCACCGTCGAGGGGCTGAAGCTTGTGGCCGTCGTGCACGAGTTCGCCTTCATGGGCGGCTCGCTCGGCATTGCCGCCGGCGAGGCGATCATCAAGGCCTTCGAGCGCGCCATCGCGGAGAAGTGCCCGCTCGTCATCTTTCCGGCCTCGGGCGGCGCCCGCATGCAGGAAGGCATCCTCTCGCTCATGCAGCTGCCACGCACCACGGTTGCCGTGCAGATGCTGAAGGAAGCGGGACTTCCCTATATCGTCGTTCTGACGAACCCGACCACGGGCGGCGTTACAGCATCCTATGCCATGCTCGGCGATCTGCATCTGGCGGAGCCCGGTGCCGAAATCTGCTTTGCCGGCAAGCGCGTCATCGAGCAGACCATCCGCGAAAAGCTCCCCGAGGGCTTCCAGACGTCGGAATATCTGATGGATCACGGCATGATCGACATGGTCATCAAGCGTCACGACATTCCCTCGACGCTCGCACGCCTGCTGAAGATCATGCTCAAGAAGCCGGTCGATGCGGTCAAGCGGACCGTCGAGCCGGAAATCGTGGTTCCCCCGGCAGCGGTGCCGGTCGCGGCCAGCGTTTAAGTCACGCGATGACCGTCGAGGCAAGCGAAGCCACGCAGGAGATCGACAAGCTCCTTGCTCTCCATCCCAAGGGCTTCGATCTGTCACTGGAGCGCGTGACGCGCCTCCTCGATAGGCTCGGCAATCCTCAGGACAGGCTGCCGCCCGTCATTCATGTGGCCGGCACCAACGGCAAAGGATCGGTCACCGCCTTTTCCCGGGCAATCCTCGAGGCGGCCGGTCTCTCCGTCCACGTCCATACCTCGCCGCACCTCGTCACCTGGCATGAGCGCTATCGCCTCGGCGTCAAGGGTGGACGCGGTGCCTATGCGACGGATGCGGTTCTCGCAGATGCGGTGCGCCGTGTGGCGGCTGCCAATCGCGGCGAGATCATCACTGTCTTCGAGATTTTGACGGCCGTCACCTTCGTCCTTTTTTCCGAGCATCCGGCCGATGTCGCGATCATCGAGGTTGGTCTCGGCGGGCGTTTCGACGCGACGAACGTGATCAAGACGCCGGCGGTAACAACGATCATGCCGATCTCGCTCGATCATCAGGCCTATCTGGGCGACCGCGTCGAACTGATCGCCGCCGAAAAGGCCGGCATCATGAAGCGCGGCTGTCCCGTCGTCATCGGGCAGCAGGAGGAAGAAGCCGCGCGCGACGTGCTGGTCACCACCGCTGAGCGGCTGCGCTGCCCTGTGTCTGTCTACGGACAGGACTTCATGGCGCATGAGGAGTTCGGCCATCTGATCTATCAGGACGATGACGGACTGATCGACCTGCCGCTTCCGCGCCTCCCCGGCCGGCATCAATATGCCAATGCCGCCGCGGCGATCCGTACCATCCGTGCAGCGGGCTTTAATCCGTCGGATGAGGCCATCGAGAAAGGCCTGACGACGGTGGAGTGGCCCGGCCGGTTGCAGCGCCTGACCAGCGGACGGCTGGCGGAACGCGCACCGAAACGCGCCGAGATCTGGGTGGATGGCGGCCACAATCCGGGTGCCGGCAAGGTGATCGCCGAGACGATGGCAAACCTAGAGGATCGCGATCCGCGCCCTCTGTTCCTCATCATCGGCATGATCAACACCAAGGATCCCGCCGGCTATTTCCAAGCCTTCTCCGGCCTTGCCGAGCAGGTCTTCACCGTGCCGATCCGCGGTACGGATGTCGGTATCGATCCGGTGGCGCTGGCGGAGGATGCTGCGGCACAGGGGTTCGAGGTCGAACCTGTCTCCTCTGTGACGGAAGCGCTGGCGATCCTCTCTGTCCGATTCGAAAACCAGCCGGTCGCCCCGCGCATCCTCATCGGTGGCTCGCTTTATCTCGTCGGCAACGTCCTCGCCGACAACGGCACGCCGCCGCGCTGAGAGATGCCCGCCCTGAGAGATCCCCACGGTGGAAACGTCATGAAAAAACCCGGCTGCGAAGGCCGGGTTTTCCAATGGTCGTATCATATGAGGCGGCCGCTTATGCGGCGGCGTTGGTGATCCAAGACGTCAGCGCTGTTTTCGGCGCGGCACCAACCTTGATGTCAGCCACTTCGCCAGCCTTGAAGATCGCGAGCGTCGGGATGGAGCGGACGCCGTACTGGGCCGCAATCTCGGGGTTCTCGTCGATGTTGATCTTTGCGACCTTCACCTTGCCGGCCATCTCGTTGGAGATTTCCTCAAGGCTCGGCGCGATCATCTTGCACGGGCCGCACCATTCGGCCCAGAAATCGACGATAACCGGCTCCTGTGCATTGAGAACTTCATCCTGAAAATTGGATGTATCGACTTTCACGGTCGCCATGATGCGCTCCTGGTTATGATGGTGCGGGCTTCTAAAATGCGGATGACCCGC
Organism: Rhizobium sp. 9140; assembly: GCF_900067135.1. Classification (NCBI taxonomy): domain Bacteria; kingdom Pseudomonadati; phylum Pseudomonadota; class Alphaproteobacteria; order Hyphomicrobiales; family Rhizobiaceae; genus Rhizobium; species Rhizobium sp. 9140. The sequence continues at coordinate 705,242 of NZ_FJUR01000001.1, forward strand.
AGGGCATGATCAGGATGTGATGATCCGGACCCTTAATTTCAATGTCCGGTATCTCATTTTGTGGCGAGCTCTACAAGCGCGGCATCGAGCAGCGCCTCTGGCACTTCGATTGCCGATGGACCCTCGGTAAAGACGAGGATACAGCGGAAACGATGGGCCGGATAGAGCGGTCGAAGGATCTCCCGGTAGATTGCAAGTTGTGTCCGGTAGACCATCGGTACGGCGCCGGCGTCACCGGGCACGTCGCGGTTGGTCTTGAAGTCGGCAATCACCACGCAATCGTCTGTAACGGCCAACCGGTCAATCCGGCCGGACACGGCATGTTCGCGCGCACCGAGCCGAAGCGTGCCCATGATCGACACCTCCGCGCGGCTGGTGCCGGAGAACAGTTCGGAAAGGACGGGATCTTCGATGACCGCAAGAACGGAGCGCACGATGCCGTCTCTTTGCGCTTCGCTCCATATTGGAACGGCGCGCGACAGGTAGAGCGCGGCGTCCGCTTCGCGTGCCTCGGGCGCCCGTGCGGGCAGGACCTGCAGCAGCCGGTGCAGGATCGCCCCGCGCAGAAGCGACGGTCCCGTGCGCTTGTCCTCAGGAAAGAGACGCGATCCCGTGATCGTGTCCGCCGCGTCGGCCTCGACAGCAAAGCCGGCCCCGGAGGGGCTCAAGGGGCGGGGAAGGTGGCGCTGCGGCGGTAGGGGTTCGAACAGCGCCAGCGGCAGGGCTCCGCCATCATCGGCCGCGATCGTGGCTTCTACGGGTTCGATGTCGAAATCCCTCCGCTTCGTCAGCGCATGCCAGCGCGCGCCGCTCCATTGCAGGCCGCCAACGGCAAAATCGACGGGCAGCAGACGGCCTTCCGCATCTGCCGCAAGGCCGGCCCGCACCATCGCGTGCCAGCTCTCGGGATTGTCGAGCTTGCCACGATAGCCGCAGACGATCAGACGATCCGCCGCCCGCGTCATGCCGACATAGAGCAGCCGGCGATACTCTTCCTCGGCGCCCGCCTTCAGCCGCTGCGTATCGCTGTCGATCAGGCTGTTGGAGGCTGCCCGTGGCGGCCGCCAGACGGGAATGGTCATGGTCTCCCCATCGGGGCCTCGACCATGAGGAGAGGGCACCATGCGGAGTGCGGGAACATGCTGGTTGTTGAACGCCTTGCCGCTGCCATCGACCAGGAAGACGACCGGCGCTTCCAGGCCTTTTGCCGCATGCACGGTCATAACGCGAACTTCGTTGCGCTCCTTGTCCTGCTCGCGCTTGATGGTCGGCGCCTCCAGTTCAAGACCGGAGATGAAGCTTTGCAGACCGGGGAGACCGTTGGCCTCGTGATCGAGGCAGAAGGTCAGGAACTCGTCGAGGATGTCGCTGACCTCGCTGCCGAGCCGCGACAGAAACGCCGCCCGCCCGCCATCGGCACCCAGCAAGCGGGCATAGAGATCATGCACCGAGAGTGTATCCGCCAGCGTCCGGTAGTTCGCCAGCCGTATGACGACCAGCTTGAGGGCAGGATCGGACGATCCTTCCAGCGCGGTCCAGAGGCTCTGGCCGAGGGGGCGCAAGGTTGCGACGTCTGCGAGCATCTCCTCGGTCACCGCGAAAAGCGGGCTCTTCAGCACGGCGGCGAGCGACAGGTCGTCCTGCGGCAAAAGCAGGAAGCGGCCGAGCGCCATCAGATCCTGAACGGCGATATGCGCCGTCAGCACCAGCCGGTCGGCACCCGCCACGGGAATGTCGTGCCGCGTCTTCAGCGCGCGCATCAGCGCGTTGACGAAGGCGTCGCGCTTGCGCACCAGCACGATCACGTCACCCGGCCGCATGACGCGGCGCGTTGTCTTCTCGATGATCGTCTCGGTGCCGATCCAGCTGGCAAGCGTGGCCGCGATGCGTTCGGCAAGAATGTTGGCCGGCGCATTTTCGGGCGTCGCATCGAAGGCTGCCGTCCAGTCCTCTTCCTCAAGGCTCGGTGCAGGCGCGATCGCATCCCAGATTTCGACTAGACCGGGATGGCCGACACGGTTGGAGGCATGCACCACGGGCTCGTTCCGCGCGCTGAGACCGCGCGCATGGGCGGGTTGGCGAAACACGGTATCGACGGCGGACAGCACGTCCTCGGTCGAGCGGAAGGAGAGTTGCAGCTGCACGGGGCTGAAGGCGAGCCCGCTGGCGTCGATTCGCCGCTTCGCCTCGCGCTCCTCCTCGGAAAAGCGCTCCGGCCGCGCGCCCTGGAACGAATAGATCGACTGCTTCTCGTCGCCGACGGCAAAGAGCGTCCGATGCCGGCCGCGAGCACTGTCGCCGGTAAAGAAGTCTTCCGCAAGCGACCGGATGATCGACCATTGCACCGGGCTCGTATCCTGCGCCTCGTCCACGAGAATATGGTCGATGCCCTGATCGAGCTTGTAGTGCACCCAGGCGCCGACATCCGAGCGGGTCAGCAATCTGGCGGTCCGGTTGATCAGATCGTCGAAATCGAGCTGGCTGCGGCTTTTCTTGATGTCCTCATAGTCCTGCGTCAGCCGCTCGGCGAGCACCATGGCGGCCTGCGTCGCTTCGAACATATGAAGCAGGTTGAGCCGGTCGGACAGCGCGAGGATCCGATCGTAAGCGGCCTGCACCTTGTCTTCGAGATCGGGCGCCGCCTTGCGCAACGGGGCGGAAAAAAAGCCCGACATCGCCTTCGGCTTTGCCGTGGACGCGGAGAAGAACAGATCACGGAGGGCTTGATAACGTTGCAGCGGCGTCGGCAATTCGGCGATGGTGGCAAGACCATCGGCGAAATCCCGCACCTTGACGCCGCCCGAAGACCGCGCAAGATCGATATAGCGCGTCAGCTCGGCCCCGTTCAGGCCGTCGAGCGGCCAGAATCGGGCAATGACGCTGTCCGCCGTCTCGCTTTCGTCCAGTCCCAGCGCCTCTCGCAGGACTCGGTCGGTGCCGCCCTGCTGCTCGGCCTCGCTCAGAAAGGCCTGAAGCGCCGTCCGGTTGGCCACGATCATCGACAGCAGGCTCTCGAGCCCGGTGTCATCGGCGAGCGCCAGCACCGTCTCGAACGCCCCGGTCAGCGCCGGATCTCCCTCGGTCGCTGCGGCGGTCAGGAGAAGGCGGCGCGCATCGGCGAGCAGGATCGTCGCCGTCCGGTCGTCCAGCACCGAGAAATGGCCGGCGACATTGGCTTCCAGCGGAAACTGATGCAGCAGCGCTTCGCAGAACGCGTGGATCGTCTGGATCTTCAGCCCGCCCGGCGTTTCCAGCGCGCGGGCAAACAGGCGTCGCGCTTCGGCGACCGTGGCGGCGTCAGGCGCCCGCCCTTCGAGCGCCGTGATGCGCGCCGAAAGCGTTGCGTCGTCCAGCGTCACCCATTCCGCCAGACGCTCGAACACGCGGTTCGACATTTCGGCTGCCGCTGCCTTCGTATAGGTCAGGCAGAGGATGGCCGAGGCGCGGCATCCCGAAAGCAGGAGCCGGATGACACGCTGGGTCAGAACATGGGTTTTGCCCGATCCGGCATTGGCCGACACCCAGGCCGATCGTCTCGGATCCGAAGCGACGGCCTGTTGCTGCGTCGTCCAGTTCAACCAGTCGGCCGGTGAACCGCTCGTCGGTGCGAGATCGTCAGGCATCCCCCGTCTCCTCTTCGCCATCGGCCGTCGACCATTCGGCGACGCGCGCCAGATGATCGTATTCCCCGCCGTAGGATTTTTCCTTCTGGACGATCACGCGCGAGGCGAAGCCGCGCTGGCCCGATTGCAGCGCCCGCAGCAGGCCGGTGAACTGGGCCAATGATTCGTCGGCGAGCATCTCCGCCGTCTTGGGCTCGACATCGCCCTTCGCGCGCCCCTCATTATTAACCTCGTCCACTTCGAACCGGTCCCCGGGCTTCAGCCTGACATAGAGCAGCGAGGCGGGATGGCGCCTGCCGACCTTGCCGAAGGCGCCCGCCTTCAGAGCCGCGGCTTCGAGCGGCAGCTGCGGATCGAGCAGCGCGCGGGCTTCCTTGACGGAGGGGCTGGCGCCGGTCTTATAATCGACGATCACGGCCTCGCCATCGGGGCCGATGTCGATCCGGTCGGCAATGCCGGTGAGCTCGATATCGGCGACGCCGACCTGAAACTTGGCATAGCGCTCCAGGAAGGATTGCCGGATTCCGTCCTTGCGGGACATCTCCCAGTCGATGAAGGCCCGGCCGACGGCCGCGAACCGGGGCCGCCAGATGACGTCGATATGGACCGGCAGCCGCTGCTCGTCGAAGGCCGCATCGATCAGCTGCCGCATGACGGCCTGCGCTTCCGGACCCGCGGGATCGACCTCGCTCTTGGCAAAGCGCTCGACGATGGCGTGGTAGATGGTGCCGCGCTCGGCCGCGCCCGGGTCCGCATTGAACCCGTCGATCGGCTGGAGGCGCAGAATACGCCGGGCATAGATGGAATAGGGATCGCGGCGCAGACGCCCGACCTCGCTGAAGGAATAGCGCCGCGGCTGCACCGCGAAATCCGGCTTCGGTTCCGGCCTCTTGGCAAGCGGCGTGTCGGGACGCGCGTCGAGAAGGGTGGCATAGCGCAACCGGTCGCGGCCGTACTCGCGCAGGCGCTGTCCCAGCTCCTTGCCGCCGACGGCGAGAAGCCGTTGCAGCCAGCGGGAGGCGACAGTGGGCGTCGCGCCCTTGCGCAAGGACCGGCTGAACACGAGCCGACGTGTGCCGCAGGCCATCTGGAGATCGTGCGCCAGCTGGCCGATACGCCGTTCCGGCGGCTCCAGCCCGATGCCGGTCTTCATGCTGCGCGACAGGAAAGGATCATTGGCCGTCTGTCCTGGCCATGTGCCTTCGTTCATACCGCCGAGGACGACGATATCGACGGTCTGCAACCGGGCTTCCAGTGCCCCGAAAATGAAGACGCGCGGATGCCGCATGGCGCGGGGCTTGACGGCGGAGCCGGCCACCAGCGCTTCAACCGCTTCGCACCACTGCCCGCCATCCGCCTCGATCTGCCCGTCCACCTCGATCACGGCACGCAGCAGATCGGCGAGCGCCGCACCCGCCTCGCCGGACCAGAGAGCACCGAGATCGCCCGTCTTCGACATGGCCACACCCTCCAGCGCGCGCCCGGTCCGCTCTGCCCAGTCGGAGAGCGTCAGCGACGTGCTGAACCCGCCGGCACCTTTGCGCCGCCGCACCAGCATGGCGACGAGCGGCTCGACAGCGGTGGCGATGGCACCAGCCACGACGCGGGCATCCTCGATTTCCGCATCCGTTACCTGCACCAGCCATTCCGGCGCATGGCGATCGGCGCGCCGGCGGACCGCCGCCTCGTCAAGCAGCGGTCTGAGGTCGGCAATATCGGCCGGCACCGTGCCGCCGCGCAGAGCCAGCAGCTCCAGCAATGTCGCGGCCGGGCGGAAGCGCTCGGGCGGCATACCGAAGTGGGCGAGCGGATGCTTTATCAGCGTGGTGATGGCGACGGGATCGCCGGGGCGTAGCGCCACGTCGAGCATCAGCCGGACAAGCGTGCCATGCGGCGTGGAGGCAAGGGGCGTGCCTGCGGAATCATCCGCCTCGATCCCGAAGCGCTGCAATTCGGCGGCAACCCGGCGGGCAAGATCGCGGTCGGGCGTGATCAGCGCGGCCTGACACTCGTCGTCCTTTTGCAATGCCAGCCGCAGGGAAAGCGCAATGGCCGTCGCCTCCTCGCGTTCGTTGACGGCCTCGATCAGCGCCGCATCGCAAAAAGCCGCTTCGACGCGTCGTGCATCGAGCGAACGTCGCACGGCGTCCCAGGAACTGGTCGCTTCCACCGGCAGGAAGGCATGCGACAATGTCTCGGCCCGGTCGGCGAGATCCGCATCGACGGTGCCGATCGACAAGACCTCCGTCCGCGAAATGCCCATGCGGCGGAGGAGACGCACGAAGCCGTATTGCGGATGGCTGCGGCTGGCGGAATCGTCGCGGCGGGCAGCGTCTGTCGATGGCGGGTCGATCAGGTTCCAGTCCGCCTCGGTCATCGTCTCGTCCAGCCCCGGCAGAACGATGGCGCCTTGCGGCAACCTCTGTACCGCGAGGATCAGCCGGGCGGTAGCGGGAATGGAGCCCGTGGACCCCGCAATGATCACAGGGCCGTCGATCGCACCGGCAGCGATCCGGTGGCTTTCCGCCTCGAGAACAGCATTGCGGTGGCGGGAGGGTGAGGAGCGGCTGAGTTCGGCCAGCCGGGCCGGCCAGAACTGGCTGGCGATCTGCAGGAACTCCAGCGTCAGCGTCCACCATTGGGCATAGTTGCTGGCATCGAGCGCGCCCAGCCTCTCCCAGTCCAGATCCTCCGTCTCGATATCGTCGATGATCTGCACGAGGTTTCGCGCCAGCCACAAGGCGTCCGCCGGGCTTGCAGGGGCGATCAGCGGACTGTCGCCATGGAGTTCGGTGACGATGCGCGGCAGCGTGTTGCGCCAGGCGAGAATCAGCCGCGACAGCTCGATCAGCCGCGCCGGGCCTGTCAGCGGCGGCGCAAGATCGAGAACGGCCGGCATCTCGGCATCGAAGAAGCCGCTGTCGTCGTCCGTTTCCCCCAGCGCCCGGATGACCGGCAGGATGGCGGAGCGCGCACCGAGGCAATCCACGAACTCGGAGCGCAGCACGCGTGCGGCGCGTCGCGTGGGCACGAAGATCGTCACGCCGGCAAGCGACAGCGGATCGGCCGGATCGTAGCGGTAGTCCGGCACGATCGTCCCGTCGCAGATCGCGTGGACGAGCGTCTTCAGGAAAGGCACGCCGGCCGGGATGGTGAAGACGTTCTGTCGTGCGGGCGTCATGGTCTCTTCCCTCAGGCGCGTTCCGCCAGCCGTGCAAACTGCGCTTCGGCCTTGCCGATCGCATCCGGCGTTCCCACGGTAATCCATTCGCCTTCGAGCATCAGGCCGTACAGGCGGCCGGCAGCGATGGCCTTGTCGAAATAGATGTTGAGATTGAAGGCGTCCTTCGGGGCATCGGCAAACAGCGTGCTCATCATGGCGATGGCGCCGGCATAAACGACGGGTTGCGGCATTCCTTCGGCGTAGCGCACCAGCTGCCCGTCCGCCTGAAGGGAGAAATCCTTCTTGCCGTCATGCCCGGTCGTCCGGTCGAGATCGACGCACAGCAGCAGCATGTCCATGCGGGCGGGATCGAAGGCCTCGGCAAGGTGGGCGAGATTGCTGCGTCCTTCCGGCTCGCCGATCCAGAAAAGGTCGGCATTCATGACCAGCACGGGGCCGGGGTCGAGAATGCCGAGCCCCTTGGCGAGGCCTCCGCCCGAATTCATCAGGGCCGCGCGCTCGTCGGATATCCGGATCGCCGGCGCCGGGCGGGCATGGAGATGCGCTTCCATGCGGTCGGCAAAATGGTGCACGTTGACGGCAGCCGTCTTGATGCCGGCCGCAACCAGAAGGTCGAGCACATGGTCGATCATCGGCTTGCCGGCAATCGGCACCAGCGGCTTCGGCATCGTGTCCGTGATGGGGCGCAGTCGCGTACCGAGTCCTGCGGCGAGCACCATGGCATTCTCAATAAGCATGTCGCCCCTTCCCGAATTCGGGCCTCGATTTGTCATCCGAACTTTGCATCATGTCCGTCATGCCGCCGGGTTCAAAACGGAAACCTTGCAGGTGCCATGTCCTCGAACCGTTCTCAAGGCATAACGCGCCGAAGCGTCAGATTGATACGGCCACCATTTTTGAGAAGCGTTGATGTCGCGGGGAAGATCCGGTCGACGCCATGAAAGGCGAGCCGGCTTTCGCCGCCAAGAACGACGATGTCGCCGCTTGACAGCTTGAAGGAGACTGTCCGGTCGTTGCGCTCGCGACCGCCGACCCGAAACAGGCAGGCATCGCCGAGCGACACCGAGACGACAGGTGTCTGCAGATCCTGCTCGTCCTTGTCCTGATGCAGCCCCATCCGTGCGGTTTCCGCATAGAAATTGACGAGACAGGCCTGCGGCGGCTTGGATGCACCGGCAACCGTCTGCCAGAGATCAAGCAGGCTTTGTGGAATGGCGGGCCATGGTTCCTGGCTTACGGGATGCTGAGGTTGATAGCGGTACCCCAAGGCCTTATCCGTGACCCAGCCGAGCGCGCCGCAGTTCGTCATCCGCACCGACAGCTCCTTGCCGGTCTTTGGCATGGCCGGGCGATAGAGCGGGGCTGCGGCAACGACGGCCCTGATCTCCTCGACAAGGGCCTCCTGCCGATTGCGATCGAGAAAGCCGGGAATATGGCGGAAGCCTTTCGGCAGGACCAGCATGGCCTCCTCCTGTTCGCGTTGCTGCCAGCCGATCATGGCAGGATTCTTTGCCGGATTCCGAACGCAACGGACGCCGGTTTTATGGACATATCCGTCTTTTGCCGGAAGGGTTCGGCGATCACGGTCATCTACTCGCCATCCGGGCGTCCGCGCATTTTCTTGACTTCCCCCCGCCCGCTCTTCGCTTTCAGGCGGCGCTCCACCGAGCCTCGGGTCGGCTTGGTCTTGCGGCGGGGCGGCGGGGGCGGTTCGGCGGCTTTCAAGATCAGCGCCTTCAGCCGCTCGCGCGCGTCCTCGCGGTTGCGGTCCTGGCTGCGGAAGCGGCTCGCCTCGATCATCAGCACGCCCTCTTTCGAGACCCTGCGACCGGCAAGGCCGATGGCGATGTCGCGGATGCGCTCGGGCAGGGAAGGGGATGCCGCGATATTGAAAAACAGCTGGACGGCGGTCGCGACTTTGTTGACGTTCTGCCCGCCGGGGCCGCCTGCCAGCACGAACTGCTCGCTCAGTTCCCAGCCGGCAATGACGATCCGGTCGTTGATATAGAGGGGGTCGCTTGCCATGCCGTCGCCTTTCGTTCCCTGTTTATTCCAGCTTGGCGCGCTTTGCAAATAGAGCAATTCCAGCAAAATTGCACAGCTGTCTTGGAATTGCGTGAAGAGAAAAAGATAGGCTGAACGAAAAAACCCGGCGCTGATGGCAGCGCCGAGTTTCACGTGAAATCCTCGATGAAGCGTTTCCGCCTGAGGCTTACTCCGCAGCGATGGCCAGTCCCGGTGCCGCATCGCGGACGCCGCCATCGACGTGGCTTTCGAACTTGGCGAAGTTCGCCACGAACATGTTGGCGAGCTTGGTAGCCTGCGCGTCATAGGCGGCACCGTCCGCCCAGGTCGAGCGCGGATCGAGAATGCCACCCTCGATGCCGGCGACTTCGACCGGAACCGCGAAGCCGAAATTGGCATCGGTGCGGAATTCGGTCGCGGCCAGCGAACCGTCGAGCGCTGCGGCGAGCAGAGCCCGTGTCGCCTTGATGGGCATGCGACGGCCCGTGCCGTAGGCGCCACCGGTCCAGCCGGTGTTGACGAGCCAGCAGGTAACACCGTGCTCGGCGATGAGCGCACGCAGCAGGTTGCCGTATTCGCTCGGATGTCGCGGCATGAAGGGTGCCCCGAAGCAGGTCGAGAAAGTGGCTTCCGGTTCGGTCACGCCTTTTTCCGTGCCGGCAACCTTGGCGGTGTAGCCGGAGAGGAAGTGGTACATGGCCTGGTCGGCGGTCAGTTTGGCGATCGGCGGCATGACGCCGAAGGCATCCGCCGTCAGCATGATGATCGTCTTGGGATGACCGGCCGTGCCCGTTGCGCTGGCATTGGGAATGAAGTCCAGCGGATAGGCGCAGCGGGTGTTCTCGGTCAGCGAGCCGTCATCGAAGTCCGGAACACGGTTCTCGTCCAGGATGACGTTCTCGAGCACGGTACCGAAACGCTTCGTTGTCGCGAAGATCTCCGGCTCGGCTTCGGCCGAAAGACGGATCGTCTTGGCATAGCAGCCGCCTTCGAAGTTGAAGATGCCGTCCTTGCCCCAGCCATGTTCGTCATCGCCGATCAGCGTGCGCTTCGGGTCGGCCGACAGCGTGGTCTTGCCCGTGCCAGACAGGCCGAAGAACACGGCGGAATCACCGTCCGGGCCAACATTTGCCGAGCAGTGCATCGGCATGACGCCCTTTTCCGGCAGCAGGTAGTTGAGCGCGGTGAAGACCGACTTCTTCATTTCGCCGGCATAGGACGTGCCGCCGATCAACACGAGGCCGTTGACGAGATCGCAGGCGATGACGGTTTCCGTCCGGCAGCCGTGACGGGCGGGATCGGCGCGGAAATGCGGCAGGTCGATGATCGTCAGCTTCGGCGCGAACGTCGTCAGGCTCGCGCGATCCGGGCGGATCAGGAGGTTGCGGATGAAGAGGGAGTGCCAGGCGAACTCGGTGATGACGCGGGTCGGCAGGGCGTTGTCGCTGTCAGCACCGCCAATCAGGTCCTGCACATAGAGCGAACGGCCACGGGCATGGTCGAGCATATCGTTGCATAACGTTTCGAAGTGCGCGGGCGACATTTCCTTGTTGTTGTCCCACCAGATCTGCTCGGTCGTCGTCGCATCGCGAACGACGAATTTGTCCTTGGCGGAGCGACCCGTGTGCTGGCCGGTGAGCGCACGAAGCGCGCCGTCTGCTGTCACCTGCGCTTCGCCAAGCCGCAACGATTCCTCGTAAAGCTCTGCCGGTGTCAGGTTGTAACGGACGGCGACAAGGTCTTCAAAACCGAGTGCAGCGATTCCGAGATCCGGATTGCGAATGCCAAATTCTTCCATGAGCGCTGCTCCCCTGCGTTGTATCGATGGCCCGACATTAGCCGGAGTTACAGAAAATGCAAGATAACATCGAAAAAAATACAATAAATTCAATATATTAATCGATTTAAAGGAAATTGTTCAATGTTCAATCGTTTTAAATTCGCAATTGAAAAGTTTCCAGAAGGCTGGTGCTAGACCATTCATCCACGATTGTGCTTCCCGATGACGTTTTCGCTTCGCCACAATTTGTTCCACCTTTATACTCATGAACGCGCGCCGGCCCTGGCAGATCTCCGTATCGAGGCCTGTCTATCCGGGCCGCCCTCTATCGATGATGTCCCATTTCCTGCCGGAAATAGGACCGAGGAGAGAAGGCGCGAAGATATGATGGAGCGGAATACGATGCAGACCATTGCACTTGTCGATGACGACCGGAACATCCTGACATCGGTCTCGATCGCGCTGGAAGCCGAAGGCTACAAGGTCGAGACCTACACGGATGGCGCCTCAGCGCTCGATGGGCTTCTGGCCCGGCCGCCCCAGCTCGCGATCTTCGATATCAAGATGCCGCGCATGGACGGGATGGAACTCCTGCGCCGTCTGCGACAAAAGTCGGATATTCCCGTCATCTTCCTGACCTCGAAGGACGAGGAAATCGACGAGCTCTTCGGGCTGAAGATGGGCGCGGACGACTTCATCACCAAGCCGTTCTCACAGCGTCTGCTGGTCGAGCGCGTCAAGGCGATCCTGCGCCGCTCCGCCAACCGGGAGGCCGCAGCGGCTGCCGGTCCCGCGGGACTGCAGAAGATGAAGGACGATATCCAGGCCCGTTCTCTGGAACGCGGCCAGCTGTCGATGGACCAGGAACGCCATACCTGCACTTGGAAGAACGAGCCGGTGACGCTGACGGTGACCGAGTTCCTGATCCTGCATTCGCTCGCCCAGAGGCCCGGCGTCGTGAAAAGCCGCGATTCGCTGATGGATGCCGCCTATGACGAGCAGGTCTATGTGGACGACCGCACCATCGACAGCCACATCAAGCGGCTGCGCAAGAAGTTCAAGATGGTCGACAACGACTTCGATATGATCGAAACCCTTTACGGCGTCGGTTACCGGTTCCGCGAATCGGCCTGAGGCCCTGAACATCCAGACGAGCGGGAGAGGCTGAGCGTCCGACGTGGCTGATATAACGAGGCATGCGGCGATCGAGGAAGCGGACGGAGCCTATCGCTCCGGCCGACGCTGGGCGCATCCCTTCACGCTGATCCGCCGCATCTTCGGCAATGCGGTCTTTTCCAGCCTCACGCGCCGCATCCTGTTCTTCAATCTGGTGGCGCTCGTCGTTCTCGTCGGCGGCATCATGTATCTCAACCAGTTCCGCGAAGGACTGATCGATGCGCGCGTCGAGAGCCTGTTGACGCAGGGCGAGATCATCGCCGGCGCCATCGCCGCCTCCGCCTCGGTCGATACGAACTCCATCACCATCGACCCGGAAAAGCTGCTCGAACTTCAGGCCGGGCAGAGCATCACGCCGCTGCCGCGGGACGAGGATCTCGAATTCCCGATCACGCAGGAGCGTGTCGCGCCCGTGCTGCGCCGGCTGATTTCGCCCACGCGCACCCGCGCCCGTCTTTTCGATGCCGATGCCGACCTGCTGCTCGATAGCCGCCATCTCTATACCGGGGGTCAGGTGCTGCGGTTCGACCTGCCGCCCATCGAGCCTGAAAACGAGACGCTGACCGGCAAGCTCAACACCTGGTACAATCGCATGCTCCAGCCGGGCAACCTGCCCCTCTACAAGGAGCCGCCGGGCGGCAATGGGTCGATCTATCCGGAAGTCATGAATGCGCTCACGGGCGTGCGCGGCGCCGTGGTGCGGGTCACGGAACAGGGTGAGCTGATCGTCTCCGTCGCCGTTCCCGTCCAGCGGTTCCGGGCCGTGCTCGGCGTGCTCCTGCTATCAACACAGGCTGGCGATATCGACAAGATCGTCCATGCCGAGCGGCTGGCGATTATCCGGGTGTTCGGGGTCGCCGCCCTCGTCAACGTCATCCTGTCGCTTCTCCTGTCAAGCACGATCGCCAATCCGCTGCGCCGCCTGTCGGCGGCCGCCATCCGCGTGCGGCGCGGCGGCGCCAAGGAGCGGCAGGAGATCCCCGACTTTTCCTCCCGTCAGGACGAGATCGGCAACCTCTCCGTGGCGCTGCGGGACATGACCGGCGCGCTCTACGACCGCATCGCGGCCATCGAGAATTTCGCGGCCGATGTGAGCCACGAACTCAAGAACCCGCTGACCTCGCTGCGCAGTGCCGTCGAGACCCTGCCTCTTGCCCGCACCGACGACTCCAAGAAGCGGCTGATGGACGTCATCCAGCACGACGTGCGCCGGCTCGACCGGCTGATCAGCGATATCTCCGACGCTTCGCGCCTGGATGCAGAGCTTGCCCGCAGCGATGCGCGCGGGGTCGATCTCGAAAAGCTGCTGGGCGACCTCGTCGATATCTCGCGGCAGGTGCGCAACAAGAAGAAGACGGTGCTGCTCAACTTCGTCGTGGAGCGTAAGGACAACCCCAAGGCCCGTTTCGATGTTAGCGGCTATGAACTGCGCATCGGGCAGATCATCACCAACCTGATCGAGAACGCCCGGTCCTTCGTGCCGGAAGAGGGTGGCCACATCATCGTGCGGCTGACGCGCAACCGCACGCGCTGCATCGTCTATGTCGAGGACAACGGTCCAGGAATCCAAGCGGAGGATATCGACCGCATTTTCGAACGTTTCTACACCGACCGGCCGGATGGCGAGGATTTCGGACAGAATTCCGGCCTTGGCCTGTCGATCTCGCGGCAGATCGCCGAAGCGCATGGCGGCACGTTGCGGGCCGAAAACATGACGGATGCGCAGGGTGCGATCACCGGCGCGCGCTTCATCCTGTCGCTGCCCGTTGGCGAGGCGGCGTGAGCCTGAGACAAAACGTAGCGGAGAACGGCCTTGCAGCCGGTGACCAGGCCGCGCCCCGCAATATCCATGCGACGGCCATCGTCCTTGGCACGCTCGGCTATCTCTTCGTCGGCCCTTCCGGCACGGGCAAGACCAGCGCCGCCCTTGCCTGCCTCTCCTCCGCTGCCCGTCGCGGCTGGAATGCGGCGCTCGTCTCCGACGATCAGGTCATGGTCAGCCTGCGGAGCGGTCGTCTCGTCGCCCGCGCTCCGGCAACCATAGCGGGCCTCGTCGAGTTGCGCGGTGTCGGGCCGATCCCGGTTCGAACCGTCATGGCCGCCGTCATGTCCTATGCCGTGTTGCCTGTCGCCCCACCGTTCGATATGCGCGTCGCACCCGAGCTCGAGATGTGGGAAGCCGGCCCCGTCGCGCTCCCTTTGCTCCGGCTTCCGCTTCTCCCGGGCCTTGACCCACTGGATGCACTCAGCCGTTTTTCGACCCTTTGAATGTCGCAGTCTGCACAGTTTTTGCTCATGTGATCCGTGTTTTAGGATTTTTGACTTGCACTCCGGCATTTCCTCGCCAAGATGACCGCCCCAAGGTGGAATGAAATTGTTGCATTGCGGCATGGCATGGCTATCGTCCGCCGAAGGGAAAAGGCAGTTGGAGCAAAGACACATGATCGGACTTGTGCTTGTCACGCACGGCAAGCTGGCTGAAGAGTTTCGTCATGCGCTCGAACACGTCGTGGGGCCGCAGAAGTTCATCGAGACCGTCTGTATCGGACCCGAAGACGACATGGACCAGAGGCGTCAGGATATCCTCACGGCCGTCATCGCCGCCAACGAGGGCAGCGGTGTCATCATTCTCACCGACATGTTCGGCGGTACGCCGTCCAACCTCGCCATCTCCGTCATGCAGAGCGGTACTGTCGAGGTCATCGCCGGCGTCAACCTGCCCATGCTGATCAAGCTGGCCGGCGTGCGTGGCGAGAGCGACATGGACAAGGCGCTGGTCGAGGCATCCGAGGCCGGGCGCAAATACATCAACGTCGCCAGCCGCGTTCTCAGCGGCAAATAACGGACGCATTCCTTCATGACACTGTCGCGGGACCTCCAGATCATCAACAAGCGCGGTCTCCATGCGCGTGCCTCCGCCAAGTTCGTGCAGACGGTGGAGGCCTATGATGCCGACATCCATGTGACGAAGGACGGCATGACCGTCGGCGGGCTCTCGATCATGGGCCTGATGATGCTTGCTGCCAGCACGGGCAGCTCGATCTCCGTCACCGCAAGCGGCAATCAGGCCGAAGAAGCGCTGGAAGCACTCGACGCACTGGTCAAAGACCGTTTCGGCGAGGAAATGTAGGCATATAAACATATAAAGACGTCTTTATGTGTGTGTTGCCTGCGATCCGCTTTCCTGCTAGAGGAAGATCGCGCCCTGGCTGTGCCCGGGAAAAGAGATCACGCTCGCCAGCGGTCCCGGAGCTTGAAGCTTTCGACCCGGCGCGCCTTTAGCGGAGAGCTTCATGAGCACGACCAACGACTATCTGGTAGCCGATATCGGCCTGGCCGACTTCGGCCGCAAGGAAATCACCATCGCCGAAACCGAAATGCCAGGCCTGATGGCCTCGCGCGAGGAATTCGGCACGTCGAAGCCGCTGAAGGGCGCTCGCATCACCGGCTCGCTGCACATGACGATCCAGACCGCCGTCCTCATCGAGACGCTGGTTGCGCTCGGTGCAGACGTCCGCTGGGCGTCGTGCAACATCTTCTCGACGCAGGACCATGCTGCTGCGGCCATCGCTGCCGCCGGTATTCCGGTCTATGCCGTCAAGGGCGAGACGCTGACGGAATACTGGACCTACACCGATAAGATCTTCCAGTGGACCGACGGTGGCGTCTCCAACATGATCCTCGACGATGGCGGCGATGCCACCATGTACATCCTGCTCGGTGCGCGTGCCGAAGCCGGTGAAGACGTGCTGTCGAACCCGGGCTCGGAAGAAGAAGAGATTCTGTTCGCGCAGATCAAGAAGCGTCTGGCTGAAACGCCGGGTTTCTTCACCAAGCAGCGCGACGCGATCCAGGGCGTCACCGAGGAAACGACGACCGGCGTCAACCGCCTGTACCAGCTGCACGCCAAGGGCCTGCTGCCCTTCCCGGCGATCAACGTCAACGACAGCGTCACCAAATCGAAGTTCGACAACAAGTACGGCTGCAAGGAATCGCTGGTCGACGGCATCCGCCGCGGCACCGACGTAATGATGGCCGGCAAGGTTGCCGTCGTCTGCGGTTACGGCGATGTGGGCAAGGGTTCGGCAGCCTCGCTGTCGGGTGCCGGCGCACGCGTCAAGGTCACGGAAGTCGATCCGATCTGCGCCCTGCAGGCCGCCATGGACGGCTTTGAAGTCGTGCAGCTCGAAGACGTCGTCGCCAGCGCCGATATCTTCATCACCACGACCGGCAACAAGGACGTCATCCGCATCGAGCATATGCGCGAGATGAAGGACATGGCGATCGTCGGCAATATCGGCCACTTCGACAACGAGATCCAGGTTTCTGCGCTTCGGAACCTGAAGTGGAACAACGTCAAGCCGCAGGTCGATCTCATCGAGTTCCCCAAGGGCAACCGGATGATCCTTCTGTCGGAAGGCCGTCTGCTGAACCTTGGCAACGCGACCGGTCACCCGTCCTTCGTCATGTCGGCCTCGTTCACCAATCAGGTTCTGGCCCAGATCGAGCTTTTCACCAAGGGCGAACAGTACGAAGCCGGCGTCCACATCCTGCCGAAGCACCTCGACGAAAAGGTCGCGCGCCTGCACCTCGCCAAGCTCGGCGTGAAGCTGACCACTCTTTCCGAAGAGCAGGCTTCCTATATCGGCGTAACCCAGCAAGGCCCGTTCAAGGCGGATCACTACCGCTATTAAAACGGATCATACGCTCATCCACAGATGATAAGAGGCCGTGCGCTTGACAGCGTGCGGCCTCTTTTTCGTCTGAGCGCTTCCCGCTTACGGGGGGAGTGGGTATGCTGCCTGTATCGATTCGGGACGAAGATGCGGCACTGACGCGGACCGGGTCAAAAAAAGCGTTGATTTTCAGGACGGGACGCGACGCGCCGCAAGCGGCGGGCAAGCATAAGCGCGTAACCATCCGGAGAAAGACGATATTCGTCCAAGCGGCCGTACCTAGAGACCGCTGGAGACGGCGGACGTGCGCCCTGTCGGTCGATGCCATTTGGTGGAAGATCGTTGGGACGACGTGCAACGGGGACAGGCACGCGATGACGAAAGCTTTTTGGAACGCGGGAAGAGCGGATGCGGATCCGATAGAGTCCGGCATGGTTTCCGCCCGGGTGCAGCTACACCATTCTCCCACGACATCCGCTGCTCCCGATACCGCCTCCGTTCCACGCTGCAATCGCCTGTCCCTGGCTGTTCGTCGGCTGGCAGCAAGCTCCGCATTGGGGCTCCTCTCCGGCGAGGCCATGGCAGCCGAAGGCGTTGCCAGCGTCTTCCACTCCTCCGAAATCATCACCTTCTCACTCCTGACCGGCGCCATTGCCGCGGCCATGATCTCCGCCGTCTGGGTCATTCGCCAGCGCAGCACGGTCGAGACCGACAATCGCGACCTGAAGACGGCGCTTGCAGATGCCCGTCAGAGCATCTCGCGCTTTCAGGCCCTGATTTCCGACAAGAACCGCAGCATCGTCGTCTGGGACGGCCCGGCCGAAAAGCCGGAGTTCCTGGGCCAGCTGCCGCCGGAAACCGGAGCGCCGCAGGACGACCGGGACTTTCTGGCCTTCGGTCGCTGGATCAAGGCGACATCCGCCAGCGAACTTGAGCATGCCATCGACCGGCTGCGCACCTATGCCGAAAGCTTCGACCTCGTCGTTCAGACCAGCCGCAATGAAATTCTGGAAGCACAGGGGCGCGTATCCGGCGGCCGGGCTTTCGTGCGTTTCGTCGCGCTCAACAATCTGCGTGAGGAACTGGCGGAGCTGACGCTGGAGCGCGACCGCCTGCGCGGCGATCTCGCCAGCCTCCAGACGCTGTTGAACGCCGTGGACATGCCGGTCTGGCAACGCGGTCGCGACGGGCAGATTACCTGGGTCAACGAAGCCTATCGCGATGCCGTGGAGGCGCCGAGCGCCGATGTGGTCGTCCAGGAAGGCCGCGAGTTGCTGGCGACCGTTTCACGTGAAAAAGCCAAGGCCATTTCAACCTATGATTCCCCCTTCCGCGACAAGATCTCGACCGTCGTGCGCGGCCAGCGCACCTTCTTCGACGTCGTCGATGCGAAGACGACCTATGGCACGGCCGGCATCGCGCTCGATGTGAGTGCCATCGAGGCGGTCCGCGAGGAGCTTTCGCGCACGCTGAAGAGCCATGCCGAAACGCTGGATCATCTGGCGACGGCCGTTGCCACCTTCGACGGCTCGCAGCGTCTGCAATTCTACAATCAGGCCTTCCAGACCCTGTGGAACCTCGACACGGCCTTTCTCGCTCGCCGTCCCGGCAATGGCGAGATCTTCGACCAGCTGCGCGAAAGCGGCCGGCTCCCCGAGCAGCTCAGCTGGAAGCAGTGGAAGGAACAGGCCCTCTCGGTCTATCAGGCGATCGAAACCCAGACGGATATGTGGCATCTGCCGAACGGGCAGACCCTTCGCGTCTTCGCCACGGCCCGCCCACAGGGCGGGGCCACCTGGGTTTTCGAGAACCTCACCGAGCGGGTAGACCTGGAAACCCGCTACAACACGCTGGTTCAGGTTCAGGGCGAAACCATCGATCATCTCTCCGAAGGCGTTGCCGTGTTCGGCCCGGACGGGCGCATCAAGCTCTCGAACCCGGCCTTTCGGGCGCTCTGGGGCGTGACCGAAACGGAGGTTGCGCCGGGCACGCACATCCGTGCCATCGAGCAGGCTTGCGCCGTGTCCTACGATCAGCCGGATGGCTGGAAGCAGTTCGCCCATGCCATTACCAGCTTCGAGGATGAGCGGCCGTCCAGCCGTGGCATGCTGGAGCTGCGCACCGGTCTCATCCTCGACTTCGCCATCATTCCCCTGCCCAATGCGCAGACCATGCTGACCTTCGTCGATATGACGGACAGCGTTCGCGTCGAGCGCGCGCTGACGGAGAAGAACGAGGCGCTGCGGATGGCGGATTCGCTGAAGAACGACTTCGTCCAGCACGTCTCCTACGAGTTGCGCTCGCCGCTCACCAACATCATCGGCTTCGCCGACCTCCTGAAGACGCCCGCCTTCGGCGAACTTTCAACGCGCCAGGCGGAATATGTCGACCACATCTCCACCTCTTCGTCGCTGCTGCTGACCATCGTCAACGACATCCTCGATCTCGCCACCGTCGATGCCGGCATCGTCGAGCTCGACCTCAGCGAGATCAACCTCACCGATTTCCTGGATGAGGTGGCCCAGCAGATGGCCGATCGCCTGCAGGAAAGCGCCGTCACCTTGCGCATCGATACGCCGGATATGCTCGGCACTTTCGTTGCCGATCATCAGCGGCTGAAGCAGATCTTCATCAAGCTCCTGACCAATGCCGCCAATTTCGCGCCGGAAGGCAGCGTCGTCGGCCTGTCCTGCGCCCGCGAAGGCAACGATTTCGTCTTTACCGTCAGCGATCACGGCCCCGGCATTCCGAAGGATGTGCTCGAAAGCGTCTTCCATCGCTTCGAAAGCCACGGCCAGCGCGGCGGTGCCGGCCTCGGCCTCTCCATCGTGGACAGCTTCATCACCCTGCACCACGGCAAGGTCCGCATCGTCACGCGCGAAGGCGAGGGGACGGAGGTCGTCTGCCGCATTCCCTCGGGCGCGCTGCCAAAGGCCGAAGCGGCGGAATGATCGAGATGCTCCGCCTGCCGCTGCCGGACGAAGCCGCCACCATGACGCTTGGCGAAGATCTGGCGCTCGCGCTCAGGGCTGGCGACACCGTCGCCCTTTCGGGCGATCTGGGTGCCGGAAAATCGACGCTCGCCCGGGCACTGATTCGGTCTATGGCCGACGATCCCTTTCTGGAGGTGCCGAGCCCGACCTTCACGCTGGTCCAGTCCTACGACCTGCGCATCCCCGTCTCCCATTTCGATCTCTACCGGCTGGGCGATGCGAACGAGGTGCTGGAACT
Organism: Rhizobium sp. 9140; assembly: GCF_900067135.1. Lineage (NCBI taxonomy): Bacteria > Pseudomonadati > Pseudomonadota > Alphaproteobacteria > Hyphomicrobiales > Rhizobiaceae > Rhizobium > Rhizobium sp. 9140. Next base: position 724,937 of record NZ_FJUR01000001.1, read on the forward strand.
CGGCCTCGATGAACTCTCGGCAAACGGCATCTGCCTGATCGAATGGCCCGAACGGGCGGAAGGCTACCTGCCGCGGCAAAGCGTCGTCCTGACGCTGGAGCAGGATGGCGATGGCCGCATGGCTATCTTTTCCGGCAGCGAGCCGATCCTGTCGCGCATCCGGCGCAGCCTTGCGATCCGCGCGTTTCTTGACGGTCACGGCAACCGGGGCGCCGCGCGTCGCCACTTGAACGGCGATGCCTCCGTGCGCGGCTATGAGCGCATTCGCCGGGCTGAAAAGCCGGACCTGATCCTGATGGATGCGCCCCGCACCGTTCCGGGACCGATCCTCGAAGACGGCAAATACTATCAGCAGATCGCCCATATCGCCGAGGATGTCGGCGCTTTCGTCGCGATCGATTTCTATCTGCGCAAGCAGGGCATTGGCGCGCCCGAGATCGTCGCGCGGGATATCGAGGCCGGCATTCTGCTTCTCGAAGATCTCGGGGCCGAAGGCATCCTCGATGCGGACGGTGCACCCATTGCGGAACGTTACGTCGAAACGGCACGCCTGCTCGCCCGGCTGCACAGCCAAACGCCGGAAGACCGGCTGCCAATGTCCAAAGGACAGGTCCATATCGTCCCTCCCTTCGACCGGGCCGCAATCAAGATCGAGACGCGGCTTCTCCTCGACTGGTTTCTGCCGCATCATCGCGGCACGCCGGCAACCCCGATAGAGCATGAAAGCTACGCTGCCGTCTGGGACCGGCTGATCGACCTGTCGGATCGCGGCGAGAAGCACCTACTCCTGCGCGATGTCCATTCGCCCAACATCCTCTGGCGCGAGGGCAGGACCGGCATCGACCGCGTGGCTCTGATCGATTTTCAGGATGCGATGATCGGCCCGACGGCCTATGACGTGGCCTCGCTGGTTCAGGATGCCCGCGTCACCATCGCGCCGGACCTGGGTCGCGTGATTCTCGCTGCCTACATCGCCGAGCGGCACCGCCTCGGCCCGTTCAACGATGTCTCTTTCCTTGAGCATTTCCACCTGATGGCAGCGCAGCGCAATTGCAAGCTGGTCGGCATCTGGGTGCGGCTGATGCAGCGGGATGGCAAGCCCGGCTATATGAAGCACATGCCACGCACCTTCGCCTATCTGCGCCAAGCGCTGGCACACCCCTCGCTCGCTCCGCTGGAAGACTGGCTCCGGGACGCCGGGCTCTTATAGGGCTTACAGCTTGCGAAGCGCGACCGTCTGGACGAGATGGTCGTTACCCTTTTGCAGGATGAGATCTGCCCGCGGCCGGGTCGGCAGGATATTGCGGCGCAGGTTCTTCAGGTTGGTGTTCTGCCAGAGCCCTTCGGCAATCCCCAACGCCTCTTCCTCACTCACCTGCGCATAGCGCTTGAAGAAGGATTCCGGGTTCTTGAAGGCCGTCTGGCGCAGCCGCATGAAGCGATCGACATACCAGGAATGGATCAGGTTTTCGTCGGCATCGATATAGATCGAGAAGTCGAAGAAGTCGGACACCATCGGCACGATCTTGCCGTCTTCGGGCAGGTCGCGTGATTGCAGCACGTTGATGCCCTCGAAGATCAGGATATCCGGCCGGTCCACCACTTGAAACTGGTCGGGCAGCACGTCGTAGACGAGGTGGGAATAGCTCGGCGCCTGCACGTTCGGCTGCCCGGCCTTGATGGCCGAGAGAAAGCGCAGCAGCGCGCCGATATCGTAGCTTTCCGGAAAACCCTTCCGGTTCATGATGTTCTCGCGCATCAGCACGGCGTTCGGGTAGAGAAACCCGTCCGTCGTCACCAGATCGACCTTGGGGCTCGATGGCCAGCGCGACAGAAGCTCGGCCAGAATACGGGCCGTGGTCGATTTGCCGACCGCGACCGAGCCGGCGATGCCGATCACGAACGGCGTCTTCGTCTCGTCCGAGATCGTCAGGAAGCGCTTGCGCTGCTCGTAGAGGATCTGCGACGCCTCGACATGGGTGGACAAGAGGCGCGACAGCGACAGATAGATCCGCCGCACCTCATCGAGGTCGATCGGGTCGTTCAGCGAGCGAAGCCGGCGAACTTCGTCGGCGGTCAGCGTCAACGGCGTGTCGGCGCGAAACTGCGACCATGCCTCGGCCGAGAAGAAATGGTACGGGGAATAGTCTCGCCTGCCGAGATCGTCCGGCATATCCGCTTCCCCCCTGTTCTGCGCCGCGATGGTCACGTCTTTCGGCTCGCCTTCTCCTCCAGGCCTGACCGGACAGTGCGCCCTTCAAGCTCCTCCAGAACCTCCTGTAACGGAACGTCGGCAATTTTCAATACCACCAGCAGGTGATAAAGGAGGTCTGCACTCTCGGAAACAAGCTCCCGACGATCGCCGGAGACAGCGGCGATGACCGCTTCCACGGCCTCTTCGCCAAGCTTCTTGGCAGCGCGTGCCTGTCCCTTTTCAACGAGTTTGGCGGTCCACGATGTCTCGGGCGAGGCCTTTGCCCGCTCCGCGACGATGGCTTCAAGATCGGAAAGAGAAAACCGGGTGGTCACAGCACGCTCTCCCCCTGCGCCGAGCCGTCGAGCCGCATCGGAATGCCGCGTTCCGCCATGTAGCGCTTGGCTTCGCCGATGCTATAAGTGCCGAAATGGAAGATCGAGGCGGCGAGGACAGCGGTCGCATGGCCATCGCGAATGCCTTCCACCATGTGATCGAGCGTGCCGACGCCGCCCGAGGCGATAACGGGAACCGTTACGCGGTCGGCGATGGCACGGGTCAGTTCGAGGTCGTAGCCGATCTTGCTGCCGTCACGATCCATCGAGGTGACGAGCAGTTCGCCCGCGCCCCGCTCGACCATGCGGGCTGCGAAATCCACCGCGTCGATGCCGGTTGCCGTTCGCCCGCCATGGGTGAAGATCTCCCAGGCGCTGGTGCCCTCCACCCCCGGCGTTACCCGCCGCTTGGCGTCGATCGAAACGACGATGCACTGGTTGCCGAACTTGTCGGCCGCCTGCGCCACGAAGTCGGGATCGCGCACGGCAGCCGAATTGATCGACACCTTGTCTGCGCCGGCGAGCAGCAGCCGGCGGATATCGCCGACGCTGCGCACGCCGCCCCCAACGGTGAGCGGCATGAAGCAATGTTCGGCGGTGCGCTCCACCACATCGAAAATCGTATCGCGTCCGTCCGACGAGGCGGTGATGTCGAGGAAGCAAAGCTCGTCGGCACCGGCGGCGTCATAGGCCTTGGCCGATTCGACCGGGTCGCCGGCGTCGATCAGATCGACGAAGCTGACGCCCTTGACGACACGCCCGTCCTTGACGTCGAGGCAGGGTATAACGCGGGCCTTGAGGGTCATGCTGCGCGTCCTCTTGCACGGTTGAGAACGGCAAGCGCCTCGGCCGGGTCGATCCGCCCGTCATAGAGCGCCCGCCCGGAAATCGCGCCTTCGAGCTTGGCCATGTCTGGTGCCGCGAGGCGATGGATGTCCTCCATGGAGGCAAGGCCACCTGACGCAATAACGGGAATGGCGACCGCATCGGCGAGCGCCAGCGTGCCGGCCCAGTTGATCCCGGCGAGAATGCCGTCGCGATCGATATCGGTATAGATGATGGCTGCGACACCGGCGCCCTCGAAGCGCTCCGCAAGTTCGATCACGCCGAGTTCGGACGCCTCCGCCCAGCCCTCGACGGCGACCTTGCCGCCCTTCGCATCGATACCAACGGCCACCTTGCCCGGAAACAGCCGGCAGGCCTCTTTCACGAGTGCCGGATCGCGCACCGCAACGGTGCCGAGAATGACGCGGGCGAGACCTCTGGCGAGCCAGCTTTCGATATCGCCAAGCGTGCGGATGCCGCCGCCGAGCTGGACCGGGTTAGTGGTCGATCGGAGGATCGCCTCGACGGCTGCACCGTTGACCGTCTCGCCGGCAAAAGCGCCATTCAAATCGACCACGTGCAGCCATTCGAAGCCTTGATCCTGAAAGGCTTTTGCCTGCGCTCCGGGATCCGGATTGTAGACTGTGGCCTCTGCCATGTCGCCGAGCTTCAGGCGCACGCAAGCGCCGTCTTTAAGGTCGATCGCGGGAAAAAGGATCATATCAGGGCTTCCAGCGCAGGAAATTGGTCAACAGGGCGAGGCCGAGCGTCTGGCTCTTTTCCGGATGGAACTGAGCGCCTGCCTTGTTCTCATGGGCGACGAAGGCGGTCACGGGTTCGCCATAGGTCGTGGTCGCGACGAGGTCGTCGGGGTTTTCGGTCGCAAGATGATAGGAATGCACGAAATAGGCGTGCAATCCATCCGACCCGGTCGGAATACCGGTAAACAGTGCATGCGGCCGGTTGAGCGTCAGCGTGTTCCACCCGATCTGCGGAATTTTCAAGGTGCTATCCGCCGGCTTCATCTCGATGACGTCGCCCTTGATCCAGCCGAAACCCTGCGTCGTCGCCTTCTCCAGCCCGCGCGAGGCCATCAGCTGCATGCCGACGCAGATGCCGAGGAACGGCTTGCCGGCCTTCTCGACACCTTCGATGATGGCTTCGCTCATGCCGTCAACGGCGGAAAGACCGGCCCGACAATCGGCATAGGCGCCAACGCCCGGCAGCACGATCCGGTCGGCACTCGCCACGCGGTCCGCCTTGTCGGTCAGGTCGATCTCGGCATCGATGCCGGCCTCGCGGGCGGCGCGCTCGAAGGCCTTGGTGGCGGAACGAAGGTTCCCGGATCCGTAATCGATGATCGCAACGCGCATCAGCGGCTCCCGTAGGTGTCGAACAGGCCGAAGCCCGGATTGGCAGGGTCGATGGTCCTGACCTCGTTCAGGCCAAGGCCAAAACGCGGCAGAGGCGGGGCGGGATCGGTGGCGAGATCGTGGAGCGTCGCGCCATACATAGCCTCGGCCGTTTTCAGATCCGGCGCAGGCACGACGGCTGCAAGCGCAAACCCGCGTTTTTCCAGCCGATGCGCGAGATAGGTCGGCCCTTCCAGCGCCACGAGAAGCCGCAGCGCCAGTTCGATCAGAATGGCGGCAAGCCCGGCACCGGCCAGTCCGCCGGACGCCGTCATCGCGCTCTGAAGGATGAAGACGGCGATGCCGGAGGCCCATTGGCGCTTGAAGAGAAGCCAGAAGGCGGGAAAAACGAAGGCAGGCCAGGCGAAACGGTCGGCAACGAAAACCGCATCCGCGCTGTCGGGCCGCGCACCGGGCGGGAGATAAACCAGAAACGGTGTCATAGGCAGCCTGCTCTCAACAGATAAGGTCTTCTCTTTCAGGAAGACGTGTCTCGACGTGGCCGAGACCACGCCTGCCCGGCGTCCACGCTGCGGAAAAGTCCGGCCTTAAGCCAGTGTTCCCTTGGTGGAAGGAATGCGGCCGGCCTGGCGGGGGTCGATCTCTGTTGCCGTGCGCAGCACGCGGGCGACCGCCTTGAAGCATGTTTCGGCGATATGATGGTTGTTCGCGCCGTAGATGTTCTGGATATGCAGCGTGATACCGGCATTCTGCGCCAGCGCGTGGAAGAACTCCCGCACCAGCTCCGTGTCGAACGTTCCGATCTTCGGCGAGGAGAAGGCAACGTTCCAGACGAGGAAAGGACGCCCGGAAACGTCCACCGCCGCCCGCGTCATCGTCTCGTCCATGGCAAGGTCAATCGACGCGTAGCGCGTAATGCCGCGCCGGTCGCCGAGCGCCTTCGCGATGGCCTGACCGACGGCGATACCGGTGTCCTCGACGGTGTGGTGATCGTCCACATGCAGATCGCCCTTCGCCTCGATTGTCATGTCGATCAGCGAATGGCGCGACAGCTGGTCGAGCATATGGTCGAAGAAGCCGACGCCCGTCGAGATGGTCGAGGTCCCGGTGCCGTCGATTGCGACGGACACGGAGACGGACGTCTCGTTGGTCTTGCGGGATATGCTGCCGCTGCGGCCTTCTGCCTCTGCCATCGGGAACTCCAGTCTGTGAAAGTCGCCTGATATCAGGCCGGCCGGAAAATATCCAGCTTCGATTATCCGGCTGCGATCGCCGGACACACGGTGCTTGCGGCACCCTTTGCAATCGCCGTGGCCATTCTTACATAGATCGCGACATCAAGCATTCAAACGCCCCGGAACCGTGCCGGGAGCGGAAAGCAACAGGACGTTCATGAGCGAACATAACCCCTACGGAACCATGCATGCGACCACGATCATCACCGTGCGCAAGGGCGGCCAGGTGGTCATGGCCGGCGACGGTCAGGTCAGTCTCGGCCAGACCGTGATGAAGGGCAATGCCCGCAAGGTGCGCCGGCTCGGCAAGGGCCAGGTCATCGCGGGCTTTGCCGGCGCCACGGCCGATGCCTTCACGCTTCTCGAGCGGCTCGAAGCCAAGCTGGAACAGTATCCCGACCAGCTGATGCGGGCAGCCGTCGAGCTTGCCAAGGACTGGCGGACAAACAAGTACCTGCGCAACCTCGAAGCGATGATGCTGGTCGCCGACAAGTCGATCACGCTGGCGATCACCGGCAATGGCGACGTGCTGGAGCCGGAACATGGCACCATCGCCATCGGTTCGGGTGGCAACTACGCCTATGCCGCCGCCCGCGCGCTGATGGATTCGGATCGCACAGCCGAGGAAATAGCCCGTCGCGCCATGGAGATCGCTGGCGATATCTGCGTCTATACGAACGGCAATATCGTCGTCGAGACGCTGGATGCCGCCTGAGCCCGGCGACCCTTACGTCTTTCGCGCCCTGCGCCACGAGGATTTTCCGCGGCTGGCGCAGTGGCTCGGCGAGCCGCATGTCACCGAATGGTGGGGCGCGGCGGAGGTCGAGCTCGTGGCCGTCGCGCAAGCGATGAAAACGGGAGAGACGCGGCCGATGATCGTCGAATGGGAGGGACGACCGCTTGCCTACCTCCAGACCTACGATCCGCACCGCGAGGCGGACCATCCCTATCGCGACCAGCCGGTGGGAACGCTCGGCCTCGACATGGTGATCGGCCTGCCCGATGACATCGGCAAGGGTCATGGCGGGAAGATAGCCGCAAGGCTTGCCGACCGGCTTTTCGCCACGGGCACGAAGCGGATCGTCATCGATCCGCACCCCGAGAATTCCCGCGCGATCCGGGCCTATGAGAAAGCCGGATTCCGCTTCGTCGACCAGCGTCACAGCCTTTACGGTCCGGCCCATCTCATGGCGCTGGATGCCCAGATTGAAGAAACGGATACAGTATGACAACCTTTTCCCCCCGCGAGATCGTTTCCGAACTCGACCGCTACATCATCGGCCAGCACGATGCGAAACGCGCCGTTGCTATCGCCCTTCGCAACCGCTGGCGCCGCCAGCAGCTTCCCGACGAGCTGCGCGATGAGGTGATGCCGAAGAACATTCTGATGATCGGACCGACCGGTGTCGGCAAGACGGAGATTTCGCGGCGCCTCGCCAAGCTCGCAGGCGCCCCCTTCATCAAGGTCGAGGCTACGAAATTCACCGAAGTCGGCTATGTCGGGCGCGATGTCGAACAGATCATCCGCGATCTGGTCGAGGTCGGCATCGGCCTCGTGCGCGAGAAGAAGCGCGGCGAGGTCAAGGCGAAGGCGCACCAGAATGCCGAGGAGCGTGTGCTCGACGCGCTGGTCGGCAGCACCGCCTCGCCCGCCACCCGCGACAGCTTCCGCCGCAAGCTGCGCGACAACGAGTTGGACGACAAGGAAATCGACATCGAGGTCGCAGACACGGCGAGCCCCGGCGGCGGCTTCGAGATCCCCGGCATGCCCGGCGCCAATATCGGCGTGCTCAACCTGTCGGAAATGTTCGGCAAGGCCATGGGTGCCCGCACGAAGAAGGTGCGCACGACGGTCAAGCAGTCCTACGCGCTCCTGATCGACGACGAATCCGACAAGCTGCTCGACAACGAGCAGATCCAGCGCGAAGCCGTTCGCTCGGCCGAAAACGACGGCATCGTCTTCCTCGACGAAATCGACAAGATCGCCGCTCGCGATGGCGGCATGGGAGCAGGCGTTTCCCGTGAAGGCGTGCAGCGCGACCTGCTGCCGCTGGTCGAAGGCACGACGGTCGCGACGAAATACGGGCCTGTGAAGACGGACCACATCCTTTTTATCGCGTCCGGCGCTTTCCATGTGTCGAAGCCATCCGATCTTCTGCCCGAACTTCAGGGCCGCCTGCCGATCCGGGTGGAACTGAAGGCGCTGACCAAGGAAGACTTCCGCCGCATCCTGACGGAAACCGAGGCGAGCCTGATCCGCCAGTACAAGGCGCTGCTGGAGACGGAAGGCGTGACGCTCGACTTCTCCGACGATGCGCTCGACGCGCTGGCGGATGTCGCCGTCATGCTGAATTCCAGCGTCGAAAACATCGGCGCGCGTCGCCTGCAGACGGTCATGGAACGCGTGCTCGACGAGATCTCGTTTGCGGCTCCCGACAAATCGGGCGAGGAACTCAACATCGATGCCGAATATGTGCGCAAGCATGTCGGCGACCTCGCGGCCAATACGGATCTGTCGCGTTACATCCTTTGACGAAGCGGACGTCGGCTTCCTCATCACGTTTTGGGCGTGCGGAGGAAGCGGTTGCGGGGAGGCGCGGAATGGCGGAGGAATGACGGATGGCATGATTCCGACACCTTTACGCCGCATCACCTAAGCGAACCGCCGCACCCTCTGGAGACTGAAGCCTTGCGCAAACTCGTTCCCGCTCTCGCCCTCATCACCGCCCTGATTGCTTTGGGTCTGATTGCCGCGGGCGCGCCGGCGAGAGCAGAGATGCGTGTCATGCCGGAGGGCAACCGCAATGCCGAGCAGCCGTCAGTACCCGGCGCTTCGGTCCGCCGCACCAAGGCGGGAAAGTCGACGTTCGACGCGAAGTACGAGAAGGTTCGCCAGCTTCTGGCAACCGACAGCAAGCTGATGGGCAAGATCAAGTCCACCGCGCGCGCTTATGGCATCGACCCGATCCACATGGTCGGCGCCATCGTCGGCGAGCACACCTATAATGTCGATGCCTATGATCGGCTTCAGTCATACTACGTCAAGGCGGCGGCCTACGCCGGCAACAGTTTTCGCTTCGCTTATGATGGCGAATCGATCGCCGACTTCGTTGATCGCCCACAATTTTCGGTCTGCGCCGGCAAAAAGGGCTCCTATGCCTTGTGGAGTTGCCGGGAGGGCGTCTGGGACAAGGACTTCCGCGGCGAAACGGTCGGGGGTACCTCGTTTCCGAACAACCGCTTTTCGGCCGTCTTTTTCCAGCCCTTCTATGCCGGCCAGACCTTCGGTCTCGGTCAGATCAACCCGCTGACGGCACTGATGATGACCGACACCGTTGCGCGGGTGTCCGGCTATGAGCGGCTGGACGAGAACAGCGCGGCCGACGTTTACCAGGCGATCATGGACCCCGACCAGTCGCTCGCCTACATGGCGGCCGTCATCCGCCATTCCATCGACGTCTACCGTTCGGTGGCCGACGTCGATATTTCCGACAATCCCGGCATCACGGCGACGCTCTACAATATCGGCAATCCCGACCAGCGCGCAGCAGAGCTTGCAGCGAAGAACCGATCGGGTGCCGCACAGTGGCCGGAGGAAAACTATTATGGTTGGCTGGTGAACGAGAAGCTGACGGAATTGAAGGCGCTTCTCTGAAACACATAAGACCGGCCCCCGCAGTCAAAGGTCAGAACTGCCCATGGATATGATCTCACGACCCTTCGAGCCGCCGGCCCCCGTTCCGCGCACGCAGGACCTCTCCAAGTTCGAGGTGCTCCGGACGGTCCTGCGAAACCCGCTCGAGCTCTGGAGCGAGCCGTCCTATACGCTGCCCTGGATCGAGACGCGGTTCGTCAACCAGGATACCCTGATCGTCAACGATCCCGGCCTGATCCGCTATATCCTCGTTGAAAACGTCGCGAACTACGAAATGTCGGAGGTTCGCCGGCTGGTCCTGCGGCCGATCCTGCGTGATGGCCTGCTGACGGCCGAAGGTGCCACGTGGAAGCGGACCCGCAAGGCGGTGGCGCCGGTGTTTACGCCACGCCACGCCAAGGGCTTCGCCGACAAGATGCTCTCGACCTGCGAGCATTACGCCAGCCGTTACGATCGCGCGGTCGATAGGCACGGTTTGATCGATATCGCCACCGACATGACGGAGCTAACCTACGATATCCTCGCGGAGACGCTGTTCTCCGGGCAGATCGCTGCGGAAACCGAGAGCTTCACACGGGATGTCGAGACGCTGCTCGGCAGCATGGGCCGTGTCGATCCCATGGACATGCTGCTCGCGCCGCCCTGGGTTCCGCGCGTCACGCGTTGGGGCAGCGGCAAGCTTATGCGCCGCTTCGGAACGGTGGTAGCCGCAACCATGGAGGAGCGCCGCCGGCAGATGCGCGCCCATCCCGACACGGTGCCGCAGGATTTCCTGACCCTCCTTCTGGAGCGGGAAGGACCGGAAGGCCTGCATGCCGACGAGATCTCCGACAATATTCTCACCTTCATCGGTGCCGGCCACGAGACCACGGCCCGCGCGCTCGGCTGGACGTTCTACTGCATCGCCCATGCGCCGGAATTCCGAGCGCTGATGGAGGCGGAGATCGACCGCGTCATCGGGGATGGCACCGACCCGGTCGATTGGCTGGAGAATATGCCGCATGTGCGCGCCGCCTTCGAGGAATCCATGCGGCTTTATCCCCCGGCACCATCGATCAACCGGGCGGCCATCGAGGCGGACAGCTGGACGTCGCCGAGCGGCGAACGAATCGACATCGCCAAGGGCGTCTCAGTGCTTGTCATGCCCTGGACGCTCCACCGCCATACACTCTACTGGGAAAGGCCGCGCGCTTTTATGCCGCAGCGGTTCCTGCCCGGCAATCGCGAGAGCCTGCACCGCTTCCAGTATCTCCCCTTCGGGGCCGGCCCGCGCGTCTGCATCGGCGCGACCTTCGCCTTGCAGGAGGCGGTTATCGCGCTCGGCGTGCTGATGAAAACCTATCGTTTCGACGTGACGCCGCAAACCAGGCCTTGGCCGGTGCAGAGGCTGACGACGCAGCCTCAGGGCGGCATCCCCATGCGCGTCACGCGGCGCTAAGAGACCCGCAGGGTTTTCCTTCATGATCAGAAAACGTTGACTTCACGGCGTTCGTGAGGACATTGCAATGCACGCAACGGGGAAAGAGCGAGGAGACCTCATGAGCCGCATCGATATTCAGGGTTTGCAGATCGAACAGGGCCTTTACGCCTTCATCGTCAACGAGGCGCTGCCGGGAACCGGAATCGAGGCCGGCCCTTTCTTCGAGAGCTTCTCGGCGATCGTCCATGATCTCGCACCGAAGAACCGGGACTTGTTGCAGGTTCGCGATGCGTTGCAGGAGAAAATCGACGCCTGGTACCGCGAAAACGGCGTGCCGGTCGATCTCAAGGCCTATACCGACTTCCTGACCGAGATCGGCTACCTTCTGCCGGAAGGCCCGGATTTCACGGTTTCGACCGACAACGTCGATCCCGAGATCGCTGCGATCGCCGGGCCGCAACTCGTCGTTCCCGTCATGAACGCACGTTATGCACTCAACGCCGCCAATGCGCGCTGGGGCTCTCTCTACGATGCGCTCTATGGCACGGACGCGATTTCCGATGAGGGCGGCGCGGAGAAAGGCAAGGGCTACAACCCGGCGCGCGGCAGCAAGGTCATCGCCTGGGCGCGCAACTTCCTTGATGAGAGCGCGCCCCTTGACGGTGCCAGCTGGACCGACCTCCGCTCGATTTCGGTCGCGGACGGCCGGCTGACCCTCAATGACGGAGCGCTTTCGCTGAAGGACCCGGCCCAGTTCGCAGGCTTCACGGGCGACGCCACAGCGCCCGCGTCGATCTTCCTCACGCGCAACGCGCTGCATGTCCAGGTCGTCATCGATGCGACGACCGCGATCGGTGCCGGTGACCCGGCGCATATTTCTGACGTCGTGCTCGAATCCGCCATCACCGCCATCATGGACTGCGAGGATTCCGTTGCCGCCGTCGATGCCGAAGACAAGACGCTGATCTACCGCAACTGGCTCGGCCTGATGGACGGCACGCTTGCCGAAGAGGTTGCCAAGGGTGGCCGCAGCTTCACCCGCCGGCTCAATCCGGATGTTACCCTGACGGCACCCGACGGCAGCGAAACCACGCTGAAGGGTCGCGCGCTGATGCTCGTGCGCAATGTCGGTCACCTCATGACCAATCCGGCGATCCTCGACCGCGACGGTCGCGAGGTTCCTGAAGGCATCATGGATGCCGTGATCACGGCGCTGCTCGCGCTCCGGGACATCGGCCCCTCCGATCGCCGCATGAACTCGCGCGAAGGCTCGATGTATGTCGTCAAGCCGAAGATGCACGGGCCGGACGAAGTCGCCTTCGCCTGCGAGATCTTCACCCGCGTCGAACAGGCGCTGGGCATGGCGCCGAACACGATCAAGATGGGCATCATGGACGAGGAGCGCCGCACGACGGTCAACCTCAAGGCCTGCATCCGCGCCGCGCGCGAGCGTGTCGTGTTCATCAATACAGGCTTCCTCGACCGCACGGGCGATGAAATCCATACATCCATGGAAGCCGGGCCGATGATCCGCAAGGGCGACATGAAGCAGGCGGCGTGGATCGCGGCCTATGAAAACTGGAATGTCGATATCGGCCTCGCCTGCGGTCTTGCCGGACATGCCCAGATCGGCAAGGGCATGTGGGCCATGCCGGATCTGATGGCCGCCATGCTGGAGCAGAAGATCGCTCATCCCAAGGCCGGCGCCAACACCGCCTGGGTTCCCTCGCCGACGGCGGCGACCCTTCACGCGACGCATTATCACACGGTCGATGTCGCGGAGGTCCAGAAGGGACTGAAGAGCCGCCCGCGCGCCCGGCTCGACGATATCCTGTCCATCCCCGTGGCCACCCGCCCGAACTGGACGCCGGAAGAGATCCAGCGCGAGCTCGACAACAACGCACAGGGCATTCTCGGCTATGTCGTGCGCTGGATCGACCAGGGCGTCGGGTGCTCCAAGGTTCCCGACATCAACAATATCGGCCTGATGGAAGATCGCGCCACGCTGCGCATTTCCGCCCAGCATATGGCAAACTGGCTGCACCACGGCGTCGTCTCGGCCGATCAGGTCACCGAGACCCTGAAGCGCATGGCCGGCATCGTCGATGGCCAGAATGCCGATGATGCCGCCTATCGCCCGATGGCTGCGGATTTCCAGGGCTCGGTCGCCTTCCAGGCAGCCCTCGATCTCGTCTTCAAGGGCCGCGAACAGCCGAACGGCTATACCGAGCCGGTCCTGCACCGCCGCCGTCTCGAACTGAAAGCGGCCTCGCGATAGCGAGGCCCGTCAGGGCAAGGCGCCGCAGTTGGTATAAGTCGAATGAAAATCTGGCCTTCCGGCCAGAGATTTTCGCTGGTTCTTCTTACCGGTTCGCGAAGCGATCAGCCGGAAACCGTATAACGACATGGGATACGCATAAAAAAACCCGGAGCGATCCGGGTTTTTCTCTGAATGGCGGCGATGAGGCCGTGATCGGCCAATTACTGCTGAACGACGACCAGCGTGTTCTTGCCCGGGCGAACGCGGGAATACAGGTCGATGATATCCTGGTTCATCAGGCGGATGCAGCCCGAAGACGCAGCCGTGCCAATGGAATTCCACTCGGGCGTACCGTGGAGGCGGAACAGCGTGTCCTTGCCTTCGTCATTGAAGAGATAGAGAGCGCGCGCGCCGAGCGGGTTGCGCAGGCCCGGACCCATGCCGGCCTCGACATATTGGGCGACGTCGGGACGACGCTGCGCCATTTCCTTCGGCGGATGCCATGTCGGCCATTCCTGCTTCCACGCGACATAGGCGCGGCCCTGCCAGGCGAAGCCCTGCTTTCCGACGCCGATCCCGTAGCGAACGGCCTTGCCGCCGGGCAGCACGTAATAGAGGAAACGGTTCGGCGTGTTGACCACGACCGTTCCGACCGGCTCGTTCGTCGCGTAATCGACGATCTGGCGATGGAAGCGCGGATCGACACGGTTGATCGGGATCGCCGGGAGCGCATAACCATGATCTTCGACCGGGCCATAGCCGTCGGAGAAGATCTGGTTGGTCGCGACATGCTGGATCGGCGTATTGGACGCGGTGACGGGTGCCGTCGAGCAACCGGCTAGAGCGACGCTTGCCAGAAGGCTGCACAGGAAGAATGCGTTGCGGGTGCGCATGAGAATCTCTTAAAAGGAAGCGAAGGACGGCTCGAGTGGTTCGACCATCAGCCACTACGCTTATTTTCCATTCGCCGGGTCCTTGCAAGGGAATGCGCTGCAGCATGAAGTTCTGCTGATTCAAATTCGTCATGGATGGTTTTTTTGCAACAAGGACCACGATCCAAGCACTTGAAGCGCATGCCAGACAGGAAGATGCCATGCCGATCGTCTCGCTCCACGCCACCACGCCGCTCGTCGATGGGCGCCAGTCCCGCCGCGCGATGCTCGTCCGCCGCGGCCTGCAACGCTATCTCTACGATCTGCGACACGCGGTCATGCCGGAACTGACGCTTTCAGGAGGTCGCCGGGCCGATCTTGCCTCGATTTCGCCGAAGGGCGAGATTTGGATCGTCGAGATCAAGACGTCGATCGAGGATTTCAGGGTCGATCGGAAATGGCCGGATTACAGGCTGCATTGCGACAGGCTGTTCTTCGCCACCCATGCGGAGGTGCCGCTCGACATCTTCCCGGACGATTGCGGCCTGTTCCTCTCGGATGGCTACGGCGCCGACATGATCCGCGATGCGCCGGAGCACCGGCTCTCGGCTCCGCAACGCAAATCGGTCACGCTCAATTTCGCCCGGGCCGCAGCCCAGCGGCTGATGCTGGCGGAATGGTGCGTCGGCGGCGCGGGCGATGCCTCGCCGTTGCAGGACATCATGTCCGGCGCGCAGGACGGCGCGCTCTGACGTCCTATTTCGGCGCCCGCTTTGCGAGGATCCGCTGCAGCGTCCGCCGGTGCATGTTCAGCCGGCGCGCCGTCTCCGACACATTGCGTTCGCAGATCTCGAACACCCGCTGGATATGCTCCCAGCGCACGCGGTCGGCCGACATCGGGTTTTCCGGCAGTTCTGCCTTGTCGCCGTCGCTCTGGACGAGGGCATTGTAGACCTCGTCGGCATCCGCTGGCTTCGACAGATAGTCCACCGCCCCGAGCTTCACCGCGTTCACTGCGGTCGCGATATTGCCATATCCGGTCAGCATGATGATGCGCGTGTCGTCCCGGCAGCCGCGGATCGCTTCGATCACGTCGAGGCCGCTGCCGTCGCCGAGCCGCAGATCGACCACCGCATATTTTGGCGGATGCCGCTTTGCCTGGGCAATGCCGTCGGCAACCGATTCGGCGATCTCGACCGTAAAGCCGCGCTGCTCCATTGCCCGCGCCAGCCGGCGCACGAACGGCCCGTCGTCATCGACGATCAGCAGCGACGGATCGAGCCCGATTGCATCGTCAGCGGCAGGTCCAACAGTCTCGCCGGCCGGCCCGGCATCGGCTTTCTCGCTCATGGCGCGATCCTTCATGTCTCTCTTGGGGAATAGATAAGGATCGGCTACGCCGTGGGAAAGGCGCAACCCTTCATTTCGCCGGCTTGGTGTCCATCAGATGCCGCGGCCATTCGACGCTGACACGCGCGCCCGGCTTCTCCGGCCCGCCATTCTCGAAGGCAAGCGTCGCGCCGGACCGCTCCAGCAGCGTCTTGGCGATGAACAGCCCGAGCCCGAGTCCGCCCGCGGTATCGTCCCGCTGCCGCCGCGTAACGTAGGGTTCGCCGATGCGGCTCAAAATATCGGGCGCATAGCCGTCGCCATCGTCCTCGATCGTCACCGAGATGCGCCCGGCCGAATGGCTTACGGTGACGACGACCTCGGTCTTCGCGTAATCGACCGCGTTCTCGACGAGATTGCCGAGCCCGTAGAGAATGCCGGCATTGCGCGTGCCCACCGGCTCGCCCTTGCGACCGGACGTCTCGACCAGCTTGATCTCGATGTCGAATTCCCGATGCGGCGCCAGCACCTCCTCGATCATCGAGGAGAGCGGCAGATAGCGCATATGCGCTTCGTCGTTGGAAGAGAGCGTCGTCAACCGCCGCAGGATGTCGCGGCAACGTTCGCTCTGGCTGCGCAGAAGCTGGACGTCCTCGCCATATTTCGGATCGCTGCCAAGCTCGCGCTCCATCTCCTTTGCCACGACGCTGATGGTCGCCAGCGGCGTGCCGAGCTCATGCGCGGCCGCTGCCGCCAGCCCGTCGAGCTGCGACAGATGCTGCTCGCGCTGCAGCACCAGCTCGGTCGCGGCCAGGGCCTCGGCCAGCTCGCTTGCCTCCAGCGAAACGCGATAGGTATAGAAGGCGGCAAAGGCGGTGGTCGAGACGATGGCAAACCAGAATCCCACCATGAGGGCCGGCGGCACCACGAGCACAGCGCCATCGTACCAAGGCAGGGGATAGGGCGAAAAGGCAAGCGCCGTGACGCCTGCCACCGCCAGAAGCGCAAGCGCGACACTGTACCATTTCGGCTGGGAGGCCGAGGAGATGATCACCGGAACCGAGACGAGCGGCGCGAACGGATTGGCAATGCCCCCGGTCATGTAGAGAAGGGCCGTCAGCTGCGCGAGGTCGATGCCGAGAAGCGTAAAGGCTGCGACCGGATGGAGCCTGTGCGCGGGTGGATAGCGCAGCGTCAGATAGATGTTGACGACGGCGAGAAGCGCGATCAGCAGAAAACAGGCGATCAGCGGCATCGGAAACCGCAGCCACAGTGCCACGATGATGATGGCGATCGACTGCCCGGCCACTGCCAGCCAGCGCAGCCGCACGATGGTTTGCAGCCGCAGCGAGCGGCTGGCGGTCGGATCGTCCGGCTCGCGCGATCCGGTTGCCGCGGTCTCCAGGGCCGTATCCTGATGTGCCATTCACGTTCCCCTTGGTTTGGCGCGCGCCGTCGGCGCGGCCTGTGCCGGGTCTTCCGGCCAGGCGTGCCTGGGATAGCGCCCGCGCATGTCCGCGCGCACCTCCTTCCAGGAGCCCGTCCAGAAACCCGGCAGATCCCGCGTCGTCTGAATGGGCCGCTGGCCGGGTGATACGAGTTCCAGAAGCAGCGGTATACGCCCTCCGCCGATGGACGGATGCACGGTCAGCCCGAACAGCTCCTGCACCCGGATCGACAGCACCGGCTCGTCGCCATCGTAGCGGATCGGATGACGGTTGCCTGTCGGCGCTTCGAAATGCGTCGGCACGAGCGTCGCGAGGTCTCTCGATGCGCCGGGAACAAGCGATATCAGGCCCTGCGTCAGGCTGCCCGGCTCGATCTCGCTCAATCCTCGCGCATCCGTCTGGAAGGGCACGAACCAGTCGTCAAGGCAGGCAAGAAGACCTGCATCGGAGACGTCGGGCCAGGGATCTCCGAGTGTCCGGTTCAAAAACCCCATCCGGTCCCGCAACTGGCGCCCCTCCTTCGAGAATGGAAGCACGTCCAGCCCCAGCATCTGCACGCCGTCCGCCAGAGCGCGCGCCGCATCCGCCCCGGCCGGCCGCGCCATCGGCGTCTCCTCCAGCACAATGGCGCCGATCCGCGTCACGCGTCGCGCCCGCACCTGCCGGCTCTGGCGGTCGAAGAAGGTCTCGTTCCCGGTCGTGATCGCGGACGGCAAATGTTCCTCGACATCCCCGAGTCGAATCTCGGCCGCCGAGAGAATCCGGTGCCGTCCGGCCGACCCGGTGACGTCGGCGATGACGAGCATGGTGGCGCCGGCCAGCCGCTCGGTCTCGGCGAGCTCCGCACCGCGCCCGTTCGCCATCACGAACCGCCCGCGTCCGCCCCGCTGCAGGGCGATCCGGTCGGGAAAGGCGCGGATCAGCAGAGCGCCGGCGAGCACCGGCCCTGCCGAAGCATGGCGCTGGATGCCGAGCCCCGCTGCCATGCGCCGCGCAAGCCCGCGCGCCGCTTCGCCCCTCGGGCTCCGATCTCCGCGAAACTGCCGCAGCCGATCTTCCAGATCGACCGACGTTCCCCCGAGACCCTGCTCCGTCAGAAGCACCGCGATCTCACAGGCCGCCATCCCCTGACCTTCGCCCGCCGCACCCACCGCCATGGCAGCAAGCCGGGGCGGCAAGGCAAGCTCGCGGATCTGCCGGCCCGCCTCCGTCAGTCGCCCCTCGGCATCCACAGCCCCAAGCGAGGCGAGCAAGGCTCGTGCCTCGCGCCAGGCGGGCGCTGGCGGAGCGTCGAGAAAGGACATGGAGGACGGCTCGGTCACCCCCCAATGCGCGAGATCGAGCACGAGGCCCGAGAGATCGCTGGCGAGCATCTGCGGCGGCGTGAAGGCCGGCAGCGCGGCTGTCTGACCCGGATGCCAGAGCCGGATGGCGATCCCGGGCTCCGTTCGTCCCGCGCGACCGGCCCGCTGGTCCGCCGATGCTTTGGAAACGCGCACGGTTTCGAGCCGCGTAATCCCGGTTGCCGCCTCATAGGCCGGCAGGCGCTGCAACCCGCTATCGACAACGATCCGCACGCCATCAATGGTGATCGACGTCTCCGCGATCGATGTGGCCAGAACCACTTTCCTTTGCCCGCCGGAGACGGGCCGGATCGCGCGATCCTGTTCGGCCTGGCTGAGCGTTCCATAAAGGCCGATGATATCGGTCGATGCGGGCAGGCGACCCTGCAACCGCTCGATCGTTCGTTTGATCTCCGCCTGACCGGGCAGAAAGCCAAGGATCGAACCATCCTCGCTCCGATGTGCCTCGATAATCGCCCGCGCCATTGCGTCCTCGATCCGCTCGTTCGGCAATCGTTCGCCATGACGGATATCGATGGGAAAGCTTCGGCCATGGCTTTCGATGACGGGGGGATGGCCGAGCAACGCCGCTACCCGTTCGACGTCGAGCGTTGCCGACATCACGAGAATACGCAGATCCTCGCGCAAGGCGGCACGCACATCGAGTGCCAGCGCCAGCCCCACGTCGGCATCGAGCGACCGCTCGTGGAATTCATCGAAGAGAACGGCCGCAACACCCGTCAGTTCGGGATCGTCGAGAACCATGCGCGCGAAAACGCCCTCCGTCACGACCTCGATCCGCGTCCGCGCGGAAATGCGACTGTCGAGCCGCATCCGGTACCCGACCCGTTCACCGATCTCTTCGGAAAGAAGAGACGCGATTCGTCCGGCTGCAGCCCGTGCAGCAAGCCGCCGCGGCTCCAGAAGAATGATCCGACCGTCTCCCCTCCACGGAGCATCGAGCAGAAACGGCGGCACAAGCGTGGTCTTGCCTGCGCCCGGTGGCGCAGAGAGTACGGCGACGCCACTCTCGGAAAGCGCGGTGCCGATCTCGCGCAGGACGGCTTTGACAGGAAGGTCGGGAAGGGAAGCAAAAACAGGCTCGGTCATGCGGCCATAATACAGGGAGGTGACAGAAAGTG
This sequence comes from Rhizobium sp. 9140, assembly GCF_900067135.1. Taxonomy (NCBI): domain Bacteria; kingdom Pseudomonadati; phylum Pseudomonadota; class Alphaproteobacteria; order Hyphomicrobiales; family Rhizobiaceae; genus Rhizobium; species Rhizobium sp. 9140. The sequence goes on from NZ_FJUR01000001.1 coordinate 744,368, forward strand.
CACGAAGCTGGCGCACACATCCAAAGCACTGATAACCGATGCGTAACCGATGCGGCCAGACACAACTCTCCGAACGCTGAAAAGCTGATTCCCCGAGCTTGTCGCGGCCAAAAGAGAAGCTCAACGCAGCTTAAGAGGTCACGCAAACGAGAAAACTATTAAGTTACAATTAGTTACAAGAAATGTCATTTTTTTGAAACACAGCTGTTGACGAAACGTCATCGCCGGATCTATAAACCGCACACCAACGAGGGCGGCGGCGCTGCTGGCGACCGACGAACTCGCTCTGAAGTTTCTTGACTTTGTGGCGGCTTGGCGGTTTCGGGCAGATGTGCTTGAGGCTCTTGTGTGGAAGATTTTGCGGTGTTTTTGCTTTCGGGCATTGAGCATTTGCGGTGAGACTGGGCTCTGGCTCTGTCTGTTTTTTGACAATTGAAGATGAGAAAGAGAAACGTGGGCGGCGGACGTTGCGCGGATCTGAGAGAGCTTTCGGGCTTTTGACGGTTCATGGAATAGACTTCGACGGTCACGTTTTTGGAATGGAAGTACAAGCGCTCTCGGCGCTGCGGGGTTTCGGCTTTGCGGTGTTTTGAGGGTGTAAGACCTTCCGTTCAATTCCAAAAGAACAACGAC
>NZ_FJUR01000001.1:3450000-3669122 GCF_900067135.1 Rhizobium sp. 9140
CGCGACGGATACGTCGGAACTGCTTTACGTCAATGCGAAGTTCGGCGACGCACAGACCCGGTTCTATCGTTTCCAGGACCCCGACGACAATTCCGTCGATTACTATAACGAGATGGGCAAGAGCATTCGTCAGTTCCTGCTGCGCAACCCGGTTCCCAACGGCACGTTCCGCTCGGGCTTCGGCATGCGGCGTCATCCGATCCTCGGCTTCTCGCGCATGCATACCGGCGTGGACTGGGCCGCACCGCGCGGCACGCCGATCATCGCGGCGGGCAATGGCGTCGTGGAAAAGGCGGGCTGGGATAGCGGCGGGTATGGCAACCAGACGCTCATCCGTCATGCGAACGGTTACGTCTCGTCCTATAACCACCAGAGCGCGATCGCCAAGAACGTCAAGCCCGGCGCACGGGTGGCGCAGGGTCAGGTCATCGGCTGGATCGGAACGACGGGCCTGTCGACCGGTCCGCATCTGCATTACGAGCTGATCGTCAACGGCAACCGCGTCGATCCGCTGCGCATCCGCCTCCCCGGCGGCAAATCGCTGGACGGCCCGGCGCTCGCCCAGTTCGAGGAAGAGCGGCAGCGCATCGACGAACTGCTGGCCAAGGACAATGGCAGCGAAGTCGCCGCCACGCAGTAATACGGCTTCCGGTTGATCAGACCGGAAGCCGTATTCCGTCCATTGAAAATCAGGCCTTCCGGCCAGAGATTTTCGATGGTTCTTGTTTCCGGTTCGCGAAGCGATCAGCCGGAAACCGTATAACAGCGTGGTAGCGATGATGGCGCGCCTGCCGCTCCTGCAGAAACGGAATCAGTGCGGCCGCTTTGCCGCCGTTTCTGCAAGGCTCTCCTGATCCTGAATGTCCCCCTCGCGCGCGGCATCCAGACGCTCGGCAACGCCGGCGTCCGCCGGGTCCTGCTCGCGCCGCCACGGTCTGCGGCCTTTCAGGACGCCGGATTCATGAACAATCTCGGCCACATATTCTTCCTGCCGATAGGCCATCACGTGAATGCCGGAGACGCCCGCGATCTCCTTCACCTCGTTGATGATGTCGATGCAGATCTGCTTGCCTTCCTTCTTCTGGTCGGCAGCACCTTCCAGCCGGGCGATGATCGCATCGGGAATGTGGACGCCCGGCACGTTGGAGCGTATCCAGCGCGCGGTGCGGGCGGATGCCATGGGGCCGACGCCGACGAGGATATGGCAGTGCTCGTGCAGGCCGAGATCGCGCACTTTTTCCATGTAGGCACGAAACATCGGCACATCGAAACAATACTGGCTCTGCACGAACTGCGCGCCCGCCTCGATCTTCTTGGCAAGCCGGTACGGACGGAAATCATATGGCGGCGCGAATGGATTGATGGCGGCGCCGAGAAAGACGCGCGGCGGTGCGGTCAGCTTGCGCCCGGAGAGAAACTTGGCGTGATCCCGCATGATCCGCACCGTTTCCAAGAGCGACATGCAGTCGAGATCGAAGACGGGCTTTGCCCCCGGCTGGTCGCCGGCCTGCACACCGTCACCGGTGAGGCACAGAATATTCGCCACGCCCATGGCGGCGGCACCCAGCACATCGCCCTGAATGGCGATCCGGTTCCGGTCGCGGCAGGAGATCTGCATGATCGGCGCGTAACCCATGCGGGTCAGAAGCGCACAGATGCCGACCGAGGACATATGGCAATTGGCGCCCGACGCATCGACCGCGTTGATGCCGTCTACCCAGCCCTCGAATACGGCGGCCCGGGCATAGACCTCTTCCGGATCGGCACTGTCGGGCGGGTTCAGCTCGGCCGTCACGGCGAACTCGCCGCGCCGAAGCACCTGCTCCAGCCGCCCGCGCGAGGAATGGCCGGGCAGGAGATCGCCAGAAGCGTTTGGGAAACCCCTCATGTCGGGCGTCCAGACGTTGCAGCACGGTTATCCCGCGCCTGCGCCTCGGCTGCCGTCACCCGCAGCCAAGACGAGGTTTTGCGCAACGACTGGTTCACTGGCGGCTGTACGGCAAGGATCGCATCGCCGTTCTCCATCTGCCGCGAACCTTCCCAGGCTTTGACCCAGACGCAGGGCATATCGGGTTCCACTTCGCAGTTTCCATTGGCGCGCACGCCGCCGCAGGGTCCGTTGCGCAATTGCTTCGGGCAGTTCATCGGGCAGGACATGCCGGTGGACGACAGGATGCATTGGCCGCACATGCGACAGTCGAAGAGCAGCCCCTTCACCCCGCGCTCGACCACGGTCACCGGCGCCTCGGCTCTCGCATAGCCGATCGCCCGCCAGAGCGGGTGCAGTGCCAGAAACACCGACGCGAAGCGGTGATAGACCCATTCCAGCAACCGGGAATGGCGCACCGACCAGAGACGGATCGCAAAGCTGCGCTGGCCACGCCGGTTGGGCGAGACTTTGGCGGGCGTATAGGCGCCGATCGCAGCCTTACGGCCGGCCTGCGCATTGCCCTTGTCAGGCTTGGGCGCAGGAGCGAGATCGGAGGGCGAAGGTTTCGTCATATGTATCCGCCTTGTATCGGTCCCGTCGTGCCCATTGTCGTGGTCGTCGTCATAGCCGTCATCCGGCAAATGCTTGCGCGTCTTTTCGACCCGCCGCGCATCCTTGCACGACACGCCGCGACAGTGAAAGCGACGTGCCCCGATACGTCCTACCAGATGCCACGCGACAACCCATTCCGGATCCATGTCCAGACGGGCGGGTGATACCATTGCCGCGATGGACCCGCGACGGTCATCGGCCGAAGCGTCCCCGCCAGCGCATCCTCGACCGCTCGGATGGCGATTCCGGTCGAAGCGGCCGTCTGCAGCAGCGGATAGGTGTGCATCGTATCGCCTTTGCCGGGCGTCATGCGCGTCTGATAGAGAATATCGCCCGTATCGACGCCCGTATCGACCAGATGTACCGTCGCACCGAAATTCTCCTCGTCCCGGTTCACCCGCGCCCAGTATCCGCCCATCAGGCCGCGATATCGGGGATTGATGCCCGCATGGAAATTGATGACCGGACAGGATATCGCCGACAACGTTGTGGCAGACAGCATGCGGCACGAGACGAGGAAGACGACATCCGGCGAAAGCTTGGTCAGCGACTGCAGCGCCTCCGGCGTGTTGATCGATGGTATCGGCACCGTTCTGACGTCGGCATTCGGCACATCCGAGACGCCATAAGTCTCCAGAAGCTCCCGCGCACGGCCTTCGGTAAAACGCTTGCCAAATTTGGAGGCGATCATGGTTGCGAGCTGACCGAGAGCCACCGGCCATCCGAGCTTGCGCGCGCGTCGCCTGACGAAGACGGACTTCGATTCCCCCGGCTCCAGGAGAACGACAACCTCGGAAAAGCGACGGGCAAGCGCATTGATCAGGATCTGCGGATTGCGCCCGCCTGCCGTGACCACGACCACGACACCCGCTCGCTTCATCTCCACCATATCCACGCCTCTGCTCGCCTCGGCACATTTGTCACCGATCCGGCTTACCGGTTGATTAAAGGCATTGCACGCAAAAGGCCTCCCCGGTTTCCCGGGAAGGCCAGATATTGAGGATCAGGCAAGTCGATCAAGCCGCAACGCGGTCTTCGCTTGTGCCGAGCAACTTGAAATTCAGCCGGTCGGACCCTTCCAGCACCTTGATCACGGAGCCATCCGGAATGTCGCCGGACAGGATCTTTTCGGCGAGCGGATCCTGCACATAGCGCTGGATCGTCCGCTTCAGCGGGCGTGCGCCATAGACCGGATCGTAACCGCGTTCCGCCAGCCAATGCCGGGCGTCGCCGTCGAGTTCCAGCGTGATCTTGCGATCGGCCAGCAGCGTCTTCAGCCGTTCGAGCTGAATATCGACGATCGCCCCCATTTCGCCGCGCTTCAGGCGATGGAACAGGATGATCTCATCGACGCGGTTGAGGAACTCCGGCCGGAAGGCCGAGCGCACCACGCCCATCACCTGCTCGCGCACGCTGTCGGTATCCTCGCCTTCGGCAAGTCCCGTCAGGTATTCCGCACCGAGATTCGACGTCATGATGATCATCGTGTTGCGGAAGTCCACCGTCCGGCCCTGCCCGTCGGTCAGCCGGCCGTCATCCAGAACCTGCAGCAGCACGTTGAAGACATCGGGATGGGCTTTCTCGATCTCGTCGAACAGCACGACCTGATAGGGCTTGCGGCGCACGGCCTCCGTCAGCGAACCGCCTTCCTCATAACCGACATAACCCGGAGGTGCGCCGATCAGCCGGGCAACGGAGTGTTTCTCCATATATTCCGACATATCCATGCGCACGAGCGCGGTATCGTCATCGAAGAGGAAGCGTGCGAGCGCCTTGGTCAGTTCCGTCTTGCCGACGCCGGTCGGACCGAGGAAGATGAACGAGCCGATCGGCCGGTTCGGATCCTGAAGCCCGGCACGCGAGCGCCGGACGGCGCGGGAAACGGCCTGCACCGCATCACCCTGCCCCACGACCCATTTTGCCAGTTCGTCTTCCATCCGAAGCAGCTTGTCACGCTCGCCTTCCAGCATCTTGTCCACCGGAATGCCGGTCCAGCGGGAAACGATGTGCGCGATATTATCGGGCGTCACCACTTCCTGCACCATGGATGCAGCCGAACCATCCTGCGCTTCGGACTCCTCCAGCTCCTTTTCGAGCTTCGGGATCTCGCCATAAGCAAGCTCGCCCGCCCGCTGAAACTCGCCCTTGCGCTGGGCGATGGCCAGTTCGTTGCGTGCTTCGTCCAGTTGGCGCTTGAGATCGGCGGCAAGCCCAAGCTTCGACTTTTCCGACTGCCAGCGCGCGGTCAGCGCGTCGGCCTGCTCTTCGAGCCCGGTCAGATCCAGTTCCAGCTTCTCCAGCCGGTCCTTGGAAGCGCGGTCGTTTTCCTTCTTGAGGGCCTCGCGCTCGATCTTCAGCTGCATGATGCGGCGGTCGAGTTCGTCCAGTTCCTCCGGCTTGCTATCCACTTGCATCCGCAGGCGCGATGCGGCCTCGTCCATCAGGTCGATGGCCTTGTCGGGCAGGAAGCGGTCGGTGATGTAGCGGTTCGACAGGGTTGCCGCCGCGACGAGGGCCGCGTCGGAAATCCGCACCTTGTGATGCTGCTCGTACTTTTCCTTCAGGCCACGCAGGATCGAGATCGTGTCCTCGACATCCGGCTCGTTGACCATGACCGGCTGGAACCGGCGGGCGAGCGCCGCATCCTTCTCAACATGCTTGCGGTACTCATCGAGCGTTGTCGCACCGACGCAGTGCAGCTCGCCGCGTGCCAAAGCCGGCTTCAGAAGGTTGGAGGCGTCCATCGCGCCATCGGCCTTGCCGGCACCCACCAGCGTGTGCATCTCGTCGATGAACAGGATGATTTCGCCGGCATCTGCCTGCACTTCCGACAAGATGGCCTTCAGCCGCTCCTCGAACTCACCCCGGAACTTCGCACCGGCGATGAGCGCGCCCATGTCGAGCGCCATCAGCCGCTTGTCCTTCAGGCTTTCCGGCACATCGCCATTGACGATGCGCAAGGCAAGACCTTCGGCGATCGCTGTCTTGCCGACGCCGGGTTCGCCGATCAGCACCGGATTGTTCTTCGTGCGGCGCGAAAGCACCTGGATCGTGCGGCGGATTTCATCGTCACGGCCAATCACCGGGTCGAGCTTGCCATCACGCGCATCGGCCGTCAGGTCGCGCGCATATTTCTTCAGCGCATCGAAACCGGCCTCGGCATTGGCGCTGTCGGCGGTGCGGCCCTTGCGGATCTCGTTGATCGCCTGGTTCAGCCGTGCTGCGGTCACGCCCGTCTTCGAAAGCGTCTGCGCGGTCGAAGCGGACGTTTCCACCGCCAGTGCCAGCAACAGGCGCTCGACGGTCACGAAACTGTCGCCCGCCTTCTTGGAGGCTTCTTCGGCGGTCGTGAAGACCTTGGCCAGTGGCTGCGATAAAGCGATGCCGCCATTCCCGCCGGAAACCTTCGGCAGCTTGGCCAGTGCTGCATCATTGGCAAGCCTGGCGTCCTTTGCACGACCGCCCGCACGCTCGATCAGCGACGCCGCCATGCCCTGGTCGTCATCGAGCAGCACTTTCAGCACATGCTCGGGTGTGAACTGGGGATGGCCCACTGACAGCGCATAGGTCTGCGCCGATTGCAGGAAACCGCGCACGCGTTCGGAATATTTCTCGATATCCATCGTCTACCTCCTTGGAACCGGAACGCCCATGCGGCACGCCCCGGCGGTTGGGATCGGGCTCCCGAAATCGGCAAGCCCGGGTTCGCGGTGAGGACGCTGCGGATCGCCTCGCCCTCCCGCTTCGACCTGAGATATGGGAGGCGTTTTTGCCGAATTAAAGAGCAGAATTCACGTCATTTCGATTTGCGGCGAGATTGTTCCATCTTGATCGGACGCTTGCAAAAGGACCGGATCGACGATCCAGCCTTCCAGCGGATCGGCATGCGGCGGAATGCCGAAACCGGCCTCTCTCTGCCCATAAGCCCAGCCCGCCTGAACCGCACAAAGGAGCGCATCCAGCGCGTCCCCGCTCGGATCTTCGGCAAGCGAGCGCGGTGCCTCGATCCGCAGGCCGGACAAGGATCGGTCCGACTTGGCATCGCAAAGGATATCGAACAGATCGAGGCGGGCCAACAGATGCTCCGCCGTCTGCAGACTGCGCGTATCGTTCTTGTAGGATCGCCGCCCGATCAGCCGCCGCGCCATGACGCCGGGATAGGCCTCCACCACGACACGGCTCGGGTCGCCCGCCCGAAGAAGCGGCAGATGCACATCGGATTCGAGCAGCCGGCGCGCACCCTCATAAAACATCAAACCGACCGGCACCCCATGGAGCTTCTGCGGGCTGATCCCGCCTGTGCTTTTATCGATGAACCGCTGGTGCTCTTTGTCGCCGGGCGCGCGAGGCAAACGGTACTGCGTGAGCGCCGCGTAGAACTGCGCACGCGACAGGCTGGCGACGTGACCGACATAAGCTTCCCACGACAAAGGCCAGCCGACCGTCTCGATGAATCGGCGAGACTGCCCGAAGGGAAAGTCGAGCCCGGCAATCCAGGGACCCGACGCGGCGAGAAAGCCAGTGAAGCCGTCGAAATTCGTCCAGCGATGCATCTCTGCGAACCGCAACGTCCCGCCATCCAGCCGGCATTCGACGCAGGTGATCGGCTTTTGCCGCGAGGGAGCGGAGGTGAAATCCACACCAAAAACCCTCATCCCATCGCCGCCCGGCATGGTCTCCCGGTCCCCGAGCCTTGCAACCTGGAAAAGCGGCGGCATAGGCGATCCGCCGGAGCGAGAAGCCGCCTCATGTTTCATCGCCGGCTTCAACACAGGCAACACGGTCATCGCCTGAAGGATCGCAGCGACATGCATCGACTGACCAATCAGTCCGGTGCCCAAACCAGCAAGCACTGTTTCGATCGGCAGAAGCTCGACCGTCAACCCATTTTCTTCCGGATCGAGCTGTTGCTCGCCCACGCGGACGACGTCGCGCGCAAGAAACGCATGCACGCGGTTCGTCTGCATCGAAGGATTGGGATAGAGCGAACTCAGCCATTCCATCCGCTCGCAGCGATAGCCGGTTTCCTCCAGAAGCTCCCGCCTCGCCGCCGCCTCTGGATCGACATCGCTCGCTTCCATGCTGCCGGCCGGCGCTTCCAGCAAAACCTTTCCCGCAGCATGCCGATACTGGCGGACCAGCACCATCTGCCCGTCCGGTGTGATCGCGACGACGGCCACCCAGTCGGGATAGGTCAGCACATAATAAGGATCGACGCGCAACCCGAACGGAGTCTCACAGGCATCCGCACGGACATCGATATGCCGATCGCGGAGCAGAGACCGCGAATGCAGGATCTTCCAGGTCTCGTCATTCCCAGCCATGGCTGGCCCCCTCCCCTTACGATGATGCGTGACCATATCCCCATTCGCGTCGCCGTGACGACGTTTCACACAGCATGCATCCCATCTGTAAGAATTGACAAACGTTTCGGAAGACCCAAGGTCGAAGAGAGCCTGACCCAAGGCAATCCGACGATCCCGGAACCCCTATCTATGCCACTCGCGCACCTGCCGGCCTCGTTTCGGACTATGCTCTTGGCCCTTGTGCTCTTCAGCCTCGTCGCGGGCCAAGCATTCGCGGCCGGAAACACCCCGTGCAGTGGCAGGAAAAGCGGCGTCGATCACTGTCAGGGAGAGCGCTTCATCTGCCGCGACGGCTCGATCAGCGCCAGCAAGGGATCCTGCTCGGCCACCCATCGACCGCTCGGGCTCCACGGGCATCATCCCACCCAGCACCGGCAACAGGCACGATGACATGCGACTGTCGCAGCGGCACATTCTGCACCGGCCCACGCGGCGGCCGGTTCTGCCTCTCCGACAGCGGCAAAAAGAGCTATTTGCGGAAGTAGAACCGCCCACGAAAAAGGGCGCCGTTGCCGCCGCCCTTTCCATGCCTGTTGGTCTTGCGACCGATTATTCGGAGTCAGCCAAAGCCGGCGCTTCCGGTTGTTCGCCGGCGGCACCCTCTTCCGCGGTACCTTCGGTGCGACGCGGGCGGCGGGCGCGCGGGGCAGCCCGACGGCGTGGCGCGCGGCCTGCGGCCTCCTCTTCGATGGCGACTTCGGCGGGCGTGCCTTCAATGTCCGGCTGCGGACCGGTGCCGTCGATGACAGTTTCCGGCGTTGCGGCAACGGGATGCTCGACAGCGACAGGGCGCTCGGCCCGGGGCTGACGCTCGGCACGCGGTGCACGTTCGGGACGCTCCGGACGTTCAGCGCGTTCGGGCCGTTCAGCACGCTGCTCCGTCCGCTCGGGCCGTTCCGTCTGCTCGCTGCGGTCCGCACGTTCCGTTCGCTCGGGGCGATCCGCCTGAACCGGACGCTCATTGCGCTCGGCGCGGTCCTGACGGTCTGGCCGTTCGTTGCGCTCCGTCCGCTGCTGCGGCTGTGGCTGCTGCTGGCGTGGCTGCTCGCGGCGGGGTGTCGGCTGCTGCATGACCGGCTGATCGTCGTAGCCCTGATCCTGATCGTCGTCCATCATGCCGTCACGGTCGTTACCGTCCATGTCGTTGCCTTCATAAGACGGGCGATCGTCACGCTGGAAACGTTCCTGCATCTGCGCCTGTGCGGCTGCGATGATGCGGTTGTAGTGCTCGGCATGCTGAAGATAGTTTTCGGCGATGACCCGGTCGCCGGAGCTCTGCGCATCGCGCGCGAGCGTCGTGTACTTCTCGGCGATATGCTGCGCGGTGCCGCGGATCTTCACGTCAGGGCCGGAGCTGTCATATGTCCGGGTGAGCGGGTTCTGCCCCTTCCGGTTATGATTGTTATTACCGCCGCCGCCGCCGCCATTGTTATTGTTGTTATTATTGTTGTTACGCCCACGGCCGCGCTTGTTCTGCTGTCCTGGCCTCATCCTATCGTCACCCGAAATCTCTTGATCATGATGGTTCATATGGCGTCCGGCCTCATGGCTCCGGCCATCGTGGTAAACACCTCCTCGCAGCTCCCGACATAAGGGGAGTCGGAACGAGAAGGCACGCCGCGACCCAGCAGCCTGAAAAGGCATCTCGCTGGTTGGCGTCAAATTAACAGGTACCCGCACCAGGCACTGTCGACCCAAGCTCTTGTGTCAGAAGAGCATTCCCTGCGGAGAGGTCCGACCGGAACGAATCCTGACATCCTTGACCGTCTGCTCAGTGCGTGGCGGCAACCTATCCGTCTTCCCGGCCAATTCCAAGCCTTTTCTTTGCGTCTGCGAAAAGAACATCGCATTACCAAGGCAGTAAACGGCCTGTTTTCAACAGGCTGGAAGGCCTGCAGCGTATGGCTTGCCAGCATTGGCACGGCGAAAGACAAGCACCCGGTCGTTTCCACCGAGATCGCGCAGGAAAGCCGTTCTCTCGAAACCTTCTACGTCAAAGATCTGCGTCACGCTGTCCTTCTGGTCGAAGCCGATTTCCAGCCCGACCATGCCCTCATCTTCGAGGAAGGCGGCCGCGTGCACGGCGATCATACGGTAAGCATCCAGCCCGTCCGCGCCCCCGTCGAGCGCCAGCATAGGATCGAAAAGCCGGACCTCGGGGTCCAGCCCGTCGATGATATCCGAACGGATGTAAGGCGGGTTCGAGACGATGAGATGATAACGCCCGTCGATCGTCTCGAACCAGTCGCTCCGCACGGTCCGGAAACGATCGGAGAGACCGTGAACCTGCGCATTGGCGGCGGCGGTCGAAAGGGCATCCTCGGAAAGATCGACACCGACACCCGTGGCCTCGGCAACCTCGCTCAGAAGTACAAGGCAGATCGCCCCCGTGCCTGTGCCGAGGTCGAGGATTCGACACTGCCCGACCCGCGCAACCGTGGCCCGCACATGCGGCAGCATGGCCTCGACAAGCGTTTCCGTATCCGGCCGCGGCTCCAGCGTTTCCGGCGAGAGCGACAAGGTCAGCCCGTAGAAATCCCGCGTGCCGAGAATGCGGTGCAGCGGTTCGCGGGCCAACCGCCGCCCGATCCCGGCCCGGATCAAAGCCACCTTGTCCGCCGCCACGACGTCCCCGCCCCGGCTCATCAGCCCTGTCGGCGTCAGGCCGAGCAAACCGCCGACCAGAATGCGCGCTTCCTGCGCCGGATCGTCGAAATCGGCCTGCCGCAGCGCCGTCCGCATCTCGGCGAGCAGGCTGTCGATCGTGTCGGTCACCGGTCAGCCCTGCTGTTCGCCGAGACGGGCGAGCTGGTCGGCCTGATAGTCTGCCAGCAGCGCATCCACCACCTCGTCGATCTCGCCCATCATCATCCGGTCGATTTTGTAGAGCGTCAGGTTGATACGATGATCGGTCACCCGCCCTTGCGGAAAATTATAGGTCCGAATGCGTTCGGACCGGTCGCCGGAACCGACCTGGCTCTTGCGGGAGGCAGAACGCTCGCTGTCCGCCTTCTGCCGCTCCATGTCATAAAGGCGCGAGCGCAGGACCTGCATGGCTTTCGCCTTGTTCTGGTGCTGCGATTTTTCCGAACTCGTGACCACGATGCCGGACGGCATATGCGTGATGCGCACCGCACTATCCGTCGTGTTGACGTGCTGGCCGCCCGCACCCGACGAGCGCATCGTATCGATGCGAATGTCCTCGGCGCGAATCTCGATGTCGATATCCTCCGCCTCCGGCAGCACGGCGACGGTGGCGGCGGAGGTGTGGATGCGCCCCTGCGTTTCCGTATCCGGCACGCGCTGGACGCGATGCACGCCCGATTCGAACTTCAGCTTGGAGAAAACACCGCGCCCGGTCACCGTTGCGATGATTTCCTTGAACCCGCCGGCATCGCCGTCGCTGGCGCTGAGCACCTCGACCTTCCAGCCCTTGTCGGCGGCATAGCGCTCATACATGCGGAAGAGATCGCCGGCGAAAAGTGCGGCCTCCGAGCCGCCGGTTCCTGCGCGGATTTCGAGGATCGCACTCTTCTCGTCGGCGGCATCCCTCGGCAGAAGCAGGATCTGCATCTCGCTGGCGAGCGTTTCCAGCCGCGCCTCGATCTCCGGCTTCTCCATTTCAGCGAGGTCGCGCATCTCACGGTCGGTCGCCTTATCGGACAGCAGCGCTTCGATATCGGCAAGCTCAGCGCCGGCCTTCTCATACTCGCGGATCTTGGCAACAACAGGCTGGAGCTCGGAATATTCGGATGCCAGCTTCACATAGACATCAGCCGCCGGTCCGGCCGACATACGCGCCTCGATCTCCCCGAACCGCCGCTCCAGCTCCCGCATTTTCTCGACAGGTAATGTGGCCAATGCTTACTCCAGGCCGCTACGCGGCAAATGATCGAATGCCAGAACGCCGGAAGCCTCGTTGGCGGCGACCTAGCAAAACAAGAAAGACCCTCTCTGCCCTGACGGGCATCTCCCCCACAAGGGGGGGGGGAAAAGACTTGGGGCTGCCCCTCGCCCAGCTTCAGCCGTTCATACTTGAGGTCCGCTTCCAGTGAACAGGCGGGAACACGAGCGCGTGTCACTAGTCTTCCCCCCCCTTGTGGGGGAGATGCCCGGCAGGGCAGAGAGGGCCTTCCTTAGCCACCCCAAAGCCCCGGCCCTACAATGGAATCTCATTCTCCGCCGCAAACGCCTTCAACAGTTCCCGCGGCGTGCGCGTTCCCTTCGTATCGTCCAGCAAGGCGTTCAGCTCCGGCGAAAGCCTTGCCAGGTCCGTCGCCAGCAGCATCGCCTTGACCGGCCCGACGGCCGTCGGGGACATCGACAGGGAGCGGAAACCGATCGCGAGCAGCGCTAAGGCCGAGAGCGGCTTCGACGCCATCTCGCCACAGAGCGTGACGGACGTGGTGTTGCGCTCGCCGGCGCGCACGATATCGCGCAGCATGCGCAGGAAGGGCCGGCTCAACACGTCGAAGCGATCCGAAACGCGCGAATTGCCGCGATCCACCGCCATGGCGAACTGGAACAGGTCGTTGGAGCCGACCGAAACGAAATCGACCTCGCTCATCAGCTCGTCCAGCTGATAGAGAAGGGCTGGAACTTCCAGCATCGCGCCGAACTGCAACTTGCGCGGCAGTTGCTCGCCCACCTTCGACTGGCGCTGGATTTCCTTTTGCAGCAGCTCGCGCACCGCCTTCAGCTCGAAAACCTCCGTCACCATCGGCAGCATGATGCGCAGTTCCTGACCGGCAGACGCCCGCAGCATCGCGCGCAGCTGCGTGCGCAAGAGGCCGGGCCGGTCGAGCGACAGGCGGATCGCCCGCCAGCCGAGCGCCGGATTTTCCTCTTCCGCAGCCCGGAAATAGGGCACGACCTTGTCGCCGCCGATATCGAGCGTGCGGAAAGTCACCGGCTTGCCGGCTGCCTGTTTCAGAACGTTGCGGTAGAAGGCCTCCTGCTCCTCCATGCGCGGCATGGTCGAGGCGATCATGAACTGAAGTTCGGTGCGGAACAGGCCGATGCCCTCCGCACCCGATTCATCCAGCTGCGGCAGATCCACCATCAGGCCGGCATTCATCTGCAACCTGATGCGGCTGCCGTCCCTGGTGATCGGCTCGACACCGCGCAGCGCACGAAACTGCTCCTGACGCCGCGCGCGCAGGCGAACCTTCTCTTCATAGGCCCGCTGAAGGTCGGCCATCGGGCGCAGATGCACCTTGGCATCGTCGCCGTCGATGATCATCGCATCGCCGTTTTCGGCCAGCGCGACGGCGCCCGCCGCCTGGCCGACGACCGGAATGCCCATGGCACGGGCGACGATGACCACATGGCTCGTCACCGCACCGTCCTCAAGGACGAGACCGCGAATATTCTCGCGGGGATAGTCGAGCAGTTCGGCCGCCCCCATCGCCCGCGCGACGACCACGGCATCGACCGGGAAATCCTTGTCCGAGACCCGCGCGCCATAGCCTGTCAGCTGCCGCAGCAAACGGTTCGCCAGATCGTCGAAATCGTGCATGCGTTCGCGCAGATACGGATCCGTCAGGCGCATCATGCGCGCCTTGGTCTCGCTCTGCACACGCTCGACGGCCGCTTCCGCCGTCAGGCCGTTGCGAATGGCCTCTTCGAGCTTGCGCACCCAGCCCCGGTCATGCGCAAACATGCGGTAGGCCTCAAGCACCGCCCGGTGCTCGCCCTCCATGGAGACGTCGCGACGCGAAAGCATGTCGTCGATGGAGATGCGCAACGAGCCCAGGCTTTCGCCGAGCCGAGAAAGCTCCTTGTCCGTATCGTCGTTCAGCAGATTGGTAACGACGATACGCGGTTCGTGGAGCACGACATAGCCGAGGCCCACGCCCTCGTTGAACCCGGAGCCCTCGATAGTGACCGGACGCGACAGGTCGAGTTCGAGGCCCGGCCGGGTAATCTTCTTGAGTTCGCCGGTCGCCACCATTTCGGCCAGCACCATGGCGGTGGTCTCGAGCGCTTCCACCTCGTCGTCGCGATAGGTACGGCTCGCCTTGTTCTGCACCACGAGAACGCCAAGCGACCGCCCGGTGCGCAGGATCGGCACGCCGAGGAAGGAGTGATAGACCTCCTCGCCTGTTTCCGGCAGGTAGGTGAAGGCGGGGTGCGACTGTGCGTCGGAGAGATTGAGCGGACGCGCGCTGGCGGCAATCGTACCGACGAGGCCCTGCCCCATCTGAAGCTGGGCCAGATGCACGGCATCCTTGTTCAGGCCCTCTGTGGCGTAGAGTTCGAGCACGCCGTCGGAGCGCAGCACATAGACCGAGCAGACTTCCGCGACCATGTTCTGCGCGATCTGGCGCACGATCCGGTCAAGCCGCTCCTGCGGCTCGAGCGGCTCCGCCATGAGTTCGCGCAGCCGCTTGAGAAGAACGCGTGGACCGGACAGGTCTCTCATCGCGCAACGTCTCCCCGATCAAAGAGTGGGGGTGCAGGCACCCCGGGCCGGCAGCACGTCGGCCGCTTCGCTTAAGTCTTATCCAGCCCGTAGACGGAATGCAAAGTCCGAACGGCCAATTCGGCGTACGCACCGTCGATCAGGATGGAAATCTTGATTTCCGAGGTGGTGATCGCCTTGATGTTGATGCCCTTTTCGGCCAGCGCGCGGAAAGCGGACGCAGCAACGCCCGCATGACTGCGCATGCCGATGCCGATGACCGACACCTTGGCGAGACCCGATTCGTTCTGGATGACGTCGAACCCGATCTTGTCCTTCTCCGCGTCGAGCACGCGCAGCGCCTTGTCCACATCGCCGGCCGGCACCGTAAAGGTCATGTCGGTCTTCGATCCGTCCTCCGAAATATTCTGAACGATCATATCGACATTGATGTGGGCTTCGGCGAGAGGGCCGAAGATCGCGGCGGAGACACCCGGGCGATCGGCCAGACGCCGCAGCGAAATTTGCGCCTCATCCTTGGCATAGGCGATGCCGGTTACGACTTCCTGTTCCACGATCTCTTCCTCATCACAAATCAGCGTTCCCGGCGGGTTCAAAAGATCGCCCATGCCGGGCGCGTCCGGGTCTTCGAAACTGGAGCGCACGAAGGTGCGGACCTTGTGCACCATGGCAAGCTCGACCGAGCGGACCTGGAGGACCTTGGCGCCGAGCGACGCCATTTCGAGCATTTCCTCGAAAGCGATCTTCTTCAGGCGGCGCGCCTTCGGCACGATGCGCGGGTCTGTCGTGTAGACGCCGTCCACGTCGGTGTAGATGTCGCAACGATCGGCCTTCACCGCAGCCGCGATGGCGACCGCGCTCGTATCCGAGCCGCCGCGGCCGAGCGTCGCGATCCGGTTATCGGGGCCGATGCCCTGAAAGCCGGCGATGACGGCGACCTGCCCCTCGCCGAAGCGGCGAATGAGGTCGGAGCCGTCGATATCCATGATTCGCGCGGCACCATGGGCGTTGTCGGTGCGGATCGGGATCTGCCAGCCCTGCCAGGAGCGGGCGTTGATGCCGATGTGCTGGAGCGCGATCGCCAGCAGCCCCGAGGTCACCTGCTCGCCCGAGGCGACGACGGCGTCATACTCGCGGGCATCGTGCATGGGCGAGGCGTCGCGCGTCCAGCCGACGAGCTCGTTGGTCTTCCCCGACATGGCGGAAACGACGACGGCCACCTCGTGTCCGGCATCCACCTCGCGTTTCACATGACGGGCGACGACCCGGATGCGTTCCATGTCCGCGACGGAGGTTCCGCCGAATTTCATCACGATGCGTGCCATCTGCCTCTACCGGTACCAGAGATTGCGCGCGCCGCGCGCCTGCCGAAGTTGGCGGCTTCCTTAGCGAAGTTGCCGGAAACGCGCAATGGCCAGCGAGGGATGTGGCTGGGATGCCCGAGCGACCGAGAGCGAGGACGTGTCGCAGCCCTTGACAAGAGCCGGGTGCCGGACGACTTCACCAATAACGCTTGAGTTTTCCGGAGACGACATCATGACCGACGCGGCCCGCACGACCATCGACCAGTCCGAAGTCGATCGCTTCTCGGCGCTGGCGGCGGAATGGTGGAACCCGCATGGCAAGTTCAAGCCGCTGCACAAGTTCAATCCGGTCCGGCTCGGCTATATCCGCGATCGCGCTGCCGAAACCTTCGGCCGCGACCCGAAGGCACCGCGTCCGCTGGAAGGCCTTCGCCTCCTCGATATCGGCTGCGGTGGCGGCCTCCTCTCCGAGCCGATGGCGCGCATGGGCGCGAATGTGGTCGGTGCCGACGCCTCCGAGAAGAACATCCGCATCGCCGAGACGCACGCGGCCGGCAGCGGCGTCACCGTCGATTACCGCGCGGTCACCGCCGAAGCGCTGGCCGAAGCCGGCGAGACCTTTGATATCGTACTCAACATGGAAGTCGTGGAGCATGTCTCCGACGTCGATTTCTTCCTCTCCACATGCGCCTCGATGGTCCGCCCGGGCGGAATGATGGTGATCGCCACGATCAACCGTACGATGAAGGCCGCAGCGCTCGCCATCTTCGCCGCCGAAAACGTCCTGCGCTGGCTGCCGCGCGGCACGCATCAATATGAAAAGCTGGTCCGTCCGGAAGAGATCGAGAAGCCGCTCTCGGCATCGGGCCTCACGATCACGGAGCGCACCGGCGTCTTCTTCAGCCCTTTCACGAACCAGTGGAACCTGTCACGCGACATGGACGTCAATTACATGATGATCGCCAAGCGCCCGCGCGACTGATCACGCGGAAAGACGACGCGCTCGTCAGTTTACCTCGTCGGGAAGGATGGGCAGCGGCGCGACGTCTATGCCTTCTTCGATCAGCGCCCGTGCCTCTTCCACCGTAGCGCGCCCGATCAATCCGCGAGCGTCGGCTTCGCCATAGTGGATCTTGCGGGCTTCTTCCGGAAACTTCTCGCCGACATCCTCCGCATTGGCGCGTATGTTGGACACCATTTCGCGGATCTTGGAGATCGCCGCCTGCTGCGCCTGGTCCATCATCAGGCCGCGCTGCTTCTCCTTGCGCCGCCCGGTCGAGAGCGCCGGCGCCATCAGCGCGCGGCTGACCGAGGCGGTGCCGCAGACAGGACAGGTCACCAGCCCGCTTTCGGACTGCGCCTCGAAGTCGGCGCTCGACCCGAACCAGCCCTCGAAGCCGTGGCCCTTGTCGCAGGTCAGCGCATACCGGATCACGCGGCGAAGCCCCCACTCACCGGAGCAGAGGCACCCACGGGCGCGACCGAAAAGTCACGGGCGTTCTTCAGGTTCGGGATCTTGCCGCGCGCGGCGGCAACCGCGGATATATCGATATCCGCCGTGATCACGGCTTCGCCGCTCGGGCCGGCTTCGGCAAGGATGCGGCCCCAGGGATCGACGATCATCGAATGCCCGAACGTCTCGCGCCCATCCTCATGCACGCCGCCCTGCGCCGCAGCGATGAGGAAAAAGCCGTTTTCGATGGCACGCGCCCGCAGCAGGATTTCCCAGTGCGCCTCGCCGGTCTGGCGTGTGAAGGCTGCGGGAACGGTCATGATCTGCGCCCCGGCCACCGCCTGCCGGCGGAAAAGCTCCGGGAATCGCACATCGTAGCAGATCGAAAAACCCAGCTGACCGAACGGCAGATCGGCAACCTGCGCCGTCTCGCCCGGCGTATAGGCGGAGCTTTCGCGCCAGCTTTCGCCATTGTCGAGATCGACGTCGAACATGTGGATCTTGTCGTAATGGCAGATTTTCGCGCCATCCGGCCCGAACAGAAAGCCGCGATTGGCGATCTTCCCGTCATCGAGACCGATAGCGGTCGAGCCGATATGCAGGTGGATGCCAAGCTCGGCGGCCAGATCGCGCGCCGTGCGCACGATCACGTCGTCGTCTTCGCCCCGCAGAGAAGCCCGCAGCGCCGCACGGTCGCGTTGCAGCGCCCCGGTCATTTCCGGCGTCTGCACATAGGTAGCGCCGCTCGCTGCGGCATCGCGAACGAGGTCCGCCATGGCAGCGGCGTTTTTCCCGGGCGCTGTGCCGGAGCACATCTGGACGGCGGCGACGCGGAAGGTCATGGCGCCGATATCCTCAGGCCGCCAGCATGGGGTCGAGCTTGCCGGCCTTGTCGAGCGCATGCAGATCGTCGCAGCCACCGACATGGGTTCCGTTGATGAAGATCTGCGGGAACGTCGATCCACCGTTCGATTTCGCGATCATCTCCTGGCGAAGATCGGGCGAATAGGTCGCGTCATGTTCCTCGAACGAGACGCCCTTGCTGGAAAGAAGCTTCTTGGCGGCGGCACAATAGCCACAGGCCTGACGGGTATAAAGTACGACGGAAGCCATCTGCGACACCTGTTTTCGGACCGGCAGAGCGCCGGTGCGCTGCGATATCCGACACGTCCAGCAGGAAACCGTCATGGCCCCGCCGCCTGTCGTCGTCAGGTCATATAAGCACGGTCACGGCTCTTGCAAAGGTCAAAACCGTCACCTCGCTTGCCCCGGCTCGCGTCAGCGCCCGTGTCGCCGCGGCGACCGTCGCGCCCGTGGTATAGACGTCGTCGACAAGCACGATATGCCGGCCGAAAACGAGCGACTGGCCGGCCTCGGTCACCGCGAAGGCGCCGCGCACATTGTCCTGCCGCTGCGTCGCGCCCAGCCCCACCTGCCGCACCGTGCGCCGGCGCCGAACCAGCGCTGTCGCCAGCATCGGCCGGCCGGAGAGGTGCGCAAGCGCCCGCGCCAGCTCCGCCGACTGGTTGAACCGACGCGACCAGAGGCGGTACTTGTGGAGCGGCACCGGAACGATCGCGTCCGCCGCCTCGACAACCCCTTCGCCTGCCCGCAGCATCCACGCCGCCATCATCGGCGCAAGGTCCGTCCGGTCGGTATATTTCAGCGCATGTACGAGATCTCGTGCGATACCCGTATGGATCGCGACCGACCGCAGGCGCGTGAACGGCGGCGGGTTGGCGATGGCATCCGCCGAAAGAATGCCGCGTCCGAGATCGTGCGAGAAGGGTACGCCGAGCACCTCGCAGAACGGACGCTCGATCAGGCGAAGGCTTGCCCAGCACGCCGGGCACACGGCAGCTTGCCGCTGCACGAACCGGCCGCAGCCGCGACAGACGGGCGGATAGAGAAGATCGGCCGCACCCCGTCCCACTGAGAGGAGGCGCGCAACCAGACGCTCCCGAAAGGGCTTGTCCTTGCCCGGCAGCGGATAGCCTGCATCGAAAGCGATGCCGACGGGCGCCCCCGGGCTTGGAACCGCCCGGTTCGTCGTCTCAACGGGTTGCCACGCGCCATCCATAGACCAATGCGTCCTTCCGCCCTCTCGACCGTTAGAAGAGGAATGCTCGCCCTTGCGCAGCCGTGCGCCGGCGATGATAGTGGCCGAGACTTAGGAGACTACCGTGGATATCGTATTTGACCAGCCTCTTGTGGAAGCCCGGCGCCTGCGGGCGCTGAAGGCCGGGGATGAAAAGGCGCAATTCCTGCTCGACATCGTGGCAGAGGATCTCGCCGAGAGGCTTGCGGTCGTGGAGCGCCGGTTCGAAACGGCCGTCGAGCTTCATGGCTATACCGGCGTGACGGCGCGCACCCTGATGGCCACCGGCAAGATCGGGACGCTGAAGCGTGTCGAGACGGACCATGCCTTTGGCGGATCGGCCGACCTCATCGTTGCGCCCCTGGAAACGGTGCCGGTTCCGCCCGCCAGCGCGAACCTCGTGGTCTCCCCGCTCTCCCTGCACCTGACGAACGACACACCCGGCGTGTTCATACAGGTGCGGCGGGCGCTGGCGCCGGACGGCCTGTTCCTCGCGGCCATCCCCGGCAACGGCACATTGCAGGAACTGCGGGAGGTATTGCTGGCTGCCGAAAGCGAAAGCACCGGCGGTGCCAGCCCGCGCGTCATTCCCTTTGCGGACGTGCGCGACATCGGCGCCCTGTTGCAGCGCGCGGGCTTCGCGCTCCCCGTCACGGATACGGAAACCTATACGGTCCGCTATGCCTCGCTGTTTGCGCTGATGAGGGATCTGCGTGCCATGGGCATGACCAACACGCTGGTTGCCCGCAGCCGCAAGCCTCTGTCGCGTGCGGTCTTCCTGCGCGCCGCGGAGCTGTATGCCGAGCGTTTCGCAGATCCCGACGGCCGCATTCGCGCAACGTTTTCGGTCATCTATCTCTCCGGCTGGGCGCCGCACGAGAGCCAGCAGAAGCCGCTTGCGCCGGGCTCGGCGAAGATGCGCCTGGCGGATGCGTTGAAAGTGGAAAAATCCGGCGTTGACGGGATCAAGGGCGACAGCTGAGGCAGGCGGCATGGGCCGTGCCGTAGCGTGGCCGCGTCACGGCGTCGTCAGAGCGTCCTTGGCCGCGTTGAAGACATTCGTAAGCTGCTGCGTCAGCGCACCGAAACCGGCGACGATGGCAATGGTGATGATGCCGGCGATCAGGCCGTATTCAATGGCGGTTGCGCCGCTGCGGTCGGAGAGAAATCGCTGGAACATGGTGGCTACGGACGTCCTCTCCAGACCGGCTTTCATCAGCATCCGCTCTTGCCGCCATCGCCATTGACGATGCAGACGGCGCCCGGCATTTCCTGCAGGACGCTGCGGCGCACAGTATAGCGCTTGGTCGCCTTGTCATCGGGAATGGAGCCGGTCGAGATGGTATCGTAGTCGATCGGCGCGTTCGCGAGAACCTTGGTGGTATTCTTGCTGGCCATCATCGGGGTGAGGATCAGCGTCAGCGCGATGACGGCTGTCCCGAACAGCAGTGCGAGATTGAGCACGCCGGTGCGCCGGTACTCACCCTTCGTCAGGTCTTTGTCCTGAACCGTTCTCCAGAAATCATCGTCCACCATGGCCTGCCTCTTGCCTTTCCGACGCGGCGGAATGCTCGGTTCCGTCCTCGATCGCCGCGCGCCGGTCCCATCCTCCCGAAGGGCGGCGCGACTCGGCATCACGTGCTGGCCATTGTGCCGGTTGGAGATAAACGTTCCATTAACGCACAGAGAGGACCGGCCCGAAAATGCCTTTCCTTCCCCGCATTTAGGGAGAAGTTGGAAAGGTTTTTTGGATAAGGCGGTCTTACGCGCAAACGGCAGGCCGCTACAGAAGATCGATGAGATAGGGAATGATCGGTTCATCGGCCGGCGGCATCGGATAGTCGCGCAGCGCCTTCGCCCGCACCCATTTCAGCGCCTGCCCCTCCCGCCCCTGTGGCACGCCCTCATAGCGGCGGCAGACATAGAGCGGCATCAGCAAATGGAAGTCCTCATAGGCATGGCTGGCGAAGGTCAGCGGCGCGAGGCAGGCGACTTTGGTGCGAATGCCCAGTTCTTCCTCAAGCTCACGGATCAGCGTCTCCTCGGGCGTCTCGCCCGTCTCGACCTTGCCGCCGGGAAACTCCCACAGACCCGCCATGGATTTGCCCTCCGGCCGCTGCGCGAGCAGAATGCGGCCATCGCCGTCGATGAGGGCGCAGGCGGCGACGAGCAGCAGCCGGCGAGGCTGGGCGGTATCCATGGTCATTCTCCCCGTGGCGTTCGATAGAGATAACGATAGGCCTCGGTGAAGCCGAGCCCGCGATAGAGCGCCAGCGCCGGCGCGTTTTCGGCCTCGACGGCAAGCCACGCTTTGCGCGCGCCCTTCAGCCGCGCCCAGCGCAGGCTGGCGCCGACGATATCGCGGCCGATGCCCTCGCCGCGCCGGTCGGGCCGGACGGCGACCAGCAGCAGCCCTGCAAGATCGTAATCCTGCACCGCCAGGGAAACGGCCGTCGGCCCTTGACCCACATCCTCGAACAGGAAGAGCCCGCATTCCGCCCGGATCGCCTCGATCACGGAGGTCAGCGCCGTCTTGCTCTCCGGCGGGTCGCCGGCAATCGCCATCCGCGCCTCCACGAAGCGGGCGACGTCGCGCAGCGGCACATGGCCCAACTCGTCGCTCGCCGAATTCGGCGGAATATCCGCCGTCATGACGATGGTTTCGGAAAAGCGCGTCCAGCCTTCCCCATCGAGATGGGCGACGAGGCCAGGCGGCGTCAGAGGCGTCTGGCGCACGGTCGGCACGAGGCCGGCATCGCGAAACTGCCGCGCCGCCCGCTCCAACCGGCCCGCCATGTCGCTGCCGTCATGCGGGTCGAGCGGGTTGATCGAGTTCAGGCGGCGCGAACCGTGTCCGGGCGTCATCCGCACCAGCCAGCTGCCGTCATACTGCGCAGTTGCGGCAGGCCAGGCCCGAAAGCCGATGGCCTCGAGCCGCCGCACCAGTGGCAGCCTCAATCGTGTCGTCTCATCCAGCATGGGCATATCCGGTCGGCAATGTCGGGAACCGATCTCGCGATCAGCTCCGGTAGTCGCCATTGATCTCGATATATTCCTTGGTCAGGTCGCAGGTATGGACCGTCGCGGTTCCCGAGCCGAGCCCGATCTCGACCTTGATGGCGATGTCCTGTTCCTTCATGACGGCGGAAGCGGCGGCCTCGGAATAGGCCGGGTCGCGCTCGCCGTTGACGGCAACGCGGATGCCGCCGAACCAGATGGCGAGCAGGTCGCGGTCGGCCTTCTCGCCGGCCTTGCCAACGGCCATGACGACACGGCCCCAGTTCGCATCCTCACCGGCCACAGCCGTCTTGACGAGCGGCGAGTTCGCGATCGACAGCGCGATGCGCTTGGCGGCGGCATCGCTTTCCGCGCCTTCCACGGTGACAGCCACCATCTTGCGCGCGCCCTCGCCGTCCCGCACCACTTGCAGCGCGAGATCGAACAGCACGGCATTCAGCGCCGCGCGGAAATCGCCGAGCGCCGCATCGGAGGCATCCTCGATCCGGGCCTGCCCGTCTTCAGCGGCGGCCCCCGTTGCAAATAGCATCAGCGTGTCCGAGGTCGAGGTATCGCTGTCGACGGTGACGGAATTGAACGACGGCCCCACGCCCTCCGACAGGAGCGCCTGAAGCGCCTGCGGCGCGATATCGGCATCGGTAACGACGAAGGACAGCATCGTCGCCATGTCGGGCGCAATCATGCCGGCACCCTTGGCGATGCCGTTGATCGTTACCGTGACGCCGCCGATGCTCGCCGAGCGGGTCGCGACCTTCGGATAGGTGTCCGTGGTCATGATCGCCTTTGCGGCCTCGAACCAGAAATCTTCGCTACCCCGGTCCTTCATGTCGCCGAGAACGCCGGCGAATTTCGTCGCGTCCAGCGGCTCGCCGATCACTCCGGTCGAGGCGAGGAACACCTCGCCCATCGAGCAGCCCACGGCCGCGGCCGCAGACTGCGCGGTGAGTTCCGTCGCGGCGCGGCCCTTGACGCCGGTAAATGCATTGGCATTGCCGGAATTGACGACGACGGCGCGGGCGACGCCGCCGGAAAGGTTCTGCCGGCAGAAATCGACGGGAGCGGACGGGCAGAGCGAGCGGGTGAACACGCCGGCGACGGAGGCCGGCGCATCGAACACCATCATCAGCACATCGGTCCGATTCTTGTACTTGATGCCGGCTTCGGCCGTCGCCATGCGAACGCCGCGCACAGGCGGCATTTCGGCGAAGGTTTTCGGGGCAAGCGGGGAAACGGAACCGGGCATGAAAGGACCTTCGCTGAGAGGGCTGACGGGATGAGGAGACGGCACAGGGCAGGTTCGGCAAACGAAAATCCCGAAGGATCGCCTTCGGGATTTTCACTCATGATGGACGGTTGTCACAGCAGCGTGACAGACCGGTGCACAGGAAGCGTGAGGCGGCAAAGCGATCACGATCCTCACGGAGAGGACCCGACCGCCCCAAGCCTCGGCTCCGGCTTAGTTGGCGCCTTCGACGGCGTCGCCTTCGGTCGCGCCGGCGTCCTCGGCCTTGTTGGCTTCGTCATAGGCCTTCTTGAGCGCGGGATCGCTGATCTCGACGCCGGCATCCTTCTTGGCATCGGCCAGAAGCGCCAGATACTTGTCGCGCATGACGAGCTGCTTGACCTGCGGCTCAACCTGATCGAGCGGCGGCGGCGGCTGCAGACGCTTGTCCTCGAGCAGGATCACGTGAAAGCCGAACTGCGACTTGACCGGCGTCTTCGTGTAGGCGCCCTTCTCCAGCGCGAAGGCGGCTTCGGAGAATTCCGGCACCATACGCTCCTTGGTGAAGTAGCCGAGATCGCCCCCGTCGTCCTTGTTCGGATCGGTGGACTTTTCCTTGGCAAGCGTCGCGAAGTCCTTGCCCGCGTCGAGTTCCTTGATCACGGCCTTGGCTTCGTCCTCGGTCTTCACGAGGATATGGCGGGCTTTCACCTCTTCCTGCGGCTTGATCGCGCCGATTTCCTTGTCGTAGCGCGCCTTGACCTCGTCGGCCGTGACGGCATCGACGACGTGCTTCTTGAAGTAGGCATTGTGCAGTTCGCGATCGGTCAGGTAGGCGAGACGCTTCTTGAAGTCTTCGCTGTTCTGCACGCCTTCGGCTTCGGCGTCCTTTGCCAGCAGCTTCACGTCCACGAGGCCCGAAAGGGCGGCGGCACGCTTCTGCTCGTCGGGAAGCTGGGCCAGCTGCGGATCGAGGGACGCGAGCGCCAGGTCAAGCTCCGACTGGTGGATCTCGGCGGTCCCGACCTTGGCGACGACCGGATCGGCGGCATCCTGGGCGAACACCGGCCCATGGATCGCGATCACGGCGCCAAGCGCCACGGCAGCGAGCAATCTGGATTTCAACATTCCGTAAACCTTTCCCGATGGGGTACCGGATCCGCCCTTCGCGCCCGGCTTGCCGACCTCACAATCACCAGAATGTGGCCGTTGTGTAGCCTTGCAAAACCGGCATTTTCAGCGAAACGTCGGTCAGCAACTCCCGTTGACATCATTCGACCCCCCTCTTATCTGTCACGCAACCTCGCGTCCAGAACAAGATCCGGGCGTTTTGGCGCAGTTGACGGGAATTCAGACCCACGCGCGGAACGCCGACGTCACATGAAAGGACCATCTCCCATGGTCAGTCTCGGCGGCCTCGCCCGCAAACTCTTCGGGTCCTCCAACGATCGCCGCGTCAAGGGCTACAACACCCGTGTTGCCGCAATCACCGCGCTCGAGCCCGAAATGCAGGCGCTGAGCGACGAAGCCCTCGCGGCCAAGACCGTCGAGTTCCGGGAGCAGATCGCCGCCGGGAAGACGCTGGACGACCTTCTGGTGCCGGCCTTTGCCGTCGCCCGGGAGGCGGCCCGCCGCGTGCTCGGCCTGCGCCCCTTCGACGTGCAGCTGATCGGCGGCATGATCCTGCATGAAAAGTCCATTGCCGAAATGAAGACCGGCGAAGGTAAGACGCTGGTCGCGACGCTCCCCGTTTATCTCAACGCGCTCGCCGGCAAGGGCGTGCACGTCGTCACGGTCAACGACTACCTCGCCAGCCGCGACTCGGCCACCATGGCCCGCATCTACGGCTTTCTCGGCCTGTCCACGGGCGTCATCGTCCACGGCCTGACCGACGACCAGCGCAAGGCGGCTTATGCCTGCGATATCACCTATGCGACCAACAACGAACTCGGCTTCGACTATCTGCGCGACAACATGAAGTACGAGCGTGTCCAGATGGTCCAGCGCGGCCATTTCTTCGCCATCGTCGACGAAGTAGACTCGATCCTCGTCGATGAAGCCCGCACGCCGCTGATCATTTCCGGCCCGCTCGACGACCGCTCGGAACTCTACACGACCATCGATGCCTTCATCCCCATGCTGGACGAGGCCGACTACGAGATCGATGAGAAGCAGCGTTCGGCCAACTTCTCCGAAGACGGCACCGAGAAGCTGGAAAACCTGCTGCGCGATGCCGGGCTGCTGAAGGGCGAGACGCTCTATGACGTCGAGAACGTCGCGATCGTCCACCACGTCAACAACGCGCTGAAGGCCCACAAGCTCTTCCAGCGCGACAAGGACTACATCGTTCGCGGCGACGAGATCGTCATCATCGACGAGTTCACGGGCCGCATGATGCCGGGCCGTCGCTATTCCGAAGGCCAGCACCAGGCGCTCGAAGCGAAGGAAAAGGTGACGATCCAGCCCGAGAACCAGACGCTCGCCTCCATCACCTTCCAGAATTACTTCCGCATGTACGAGAAGCTCGGCGGCATGACCGGCACGGCCTCGACGGAAGCCGAAGAATTCGGCAACATCTACGGCCTTGAAGTCGTGGAAGTTCCCACCAACCTGCCGATCCAGCGTATCGACGACCATGACGAGGTCTACCGGACGACGGAAGAGAAGTTCAAGGCGATCGTCGAGGAAATCCGCCAAGCGAAGGAACGCGACCAGCCCGTGCTCGTCGGCACGACGTCGATCGAAAAGTCCGAGCTTCTGGCCGCTCTTCTCAAGCGCGAGGGCTTTACCGGGTTTCAGGTCCTGAACGCCCGCTATCACGAGCAGGAAGCCTATATCGTCTCCCAGGCCGGCGTTCCCGGTGCCGTGACGATCGCCACCAACATGGCTGGCCGCGGGACCGACATCCAGCTCGGCGGTAACCTCGACATGCGCATCGAAGCCGAGCTTCACGACGTGGAGCCAGGCCCCGAGCGAGACCAGCGCGAAGCCGCCATCAAGGCCGAGGTTCAGGTGCTGAAGCAGAAGGCGCTGGCCGCCGGCGGTCTCTACGTTCTCGCGACCGAGCGACACGAAAGCCGCCGCATCGACAACCAGCTGCGCGGCCGTTCCGGCCGTCAGGGCGACCCGGGCCGCTCGAAGTTCTACCTGTCGCTGCAGGACGACCTGATGCGCATCTTCGGCTCCGAGCGCATGGACTCGATGCTGCAGAAGCTCGGCCTGAAGGAAGGCGAGGCCATCGTCCATCCCTGGATCAACAAGGCTCTGGAACGCGCGCAGAAGAAGGTCGAGGCGCGCAACTTCGACACGCGCAAGAACCTGCTGAAATATGACGACGTTCTGAACGATCAGCGCAAGGTTATTTTCGAGCAGCGCATCGAGATGATGGACAGCGAGGACGTGTCGGAGACCGTGGCCGACATGCGCCACGAGGTCATCGAAGACATCGTCGCCAAGCGCATCCCGGAAAAAGCCTATGCCGAACAGTGGGATGTCGACGGCTTGAACACCGACGTGCGCGAAACGCTCAACCTCGACCTGCCCATCGCCGCATGGGCGGCCGAGGAAGGTATCGACGAGAACGATATCCGCGAGCGCATTCTGGCGGCGGCCGATCAGGCCAATGCCGAGCGTGCCGAACGCTTCGGCCCGGAGATCATGCGCTATGTCGAGCGTTCCGTCGTGCTGCAAACGCTCGACCATCTCTGGCGCGAGCATATCGTCAATCTTGACCACCTGCGCTCGGTCATCGGCTTCCGCGGCTATGCCCAGCGCGATCCGCTACAGGAGTACAAGGGCGAGGCCTTCGAGCTGTTCCAGGCGCTCCTGACCAACCTGCGCCAGGGTGTCACCGCACAGCTTATGCGTGTGGAGCTCGTGCGTGATGCTGCACAGGCGCCGCAGCCCGAGCCGCCGGAAATGTTCGGCCACCACATCGATGCACAGACGGGCGAAGACGAATTCTCCGACGAGCGCAACCTCGCCGTGGTGGCCCCGGAACATCGCGACCCGACCAACCCGGCCACCTGGGGCCGCGTCTCCCGCAACGAGGCCTGCCCCTGCGGCTCCGGCAAGAAGTACAAGCACTGCCACGGTGCGTTTGAGGCCACAGAGGCCTGAGGCAAGCTTTTTTTACCAACCACGACAACGCCACGCTTCGATGACGAGCGTGGCGTTATTGTTTTTAGGGAAGGCCGTCCAGCTCCTCCTCCATCGAACGCTGCTTAAAGACACTTTGCAGGCTGTCCACGACCTGCCATAGTCCATTCTACTTTTTCGATGCGCCGGATGGAGCGGACGATGACATCGCTGGATCTCTTTCTTCCGTTCCTCATCACCGCAGGCCTGTTTGCGTTCCTGCCCGGCCCTGCCATGCTCTACGTCGCCGCCCGTACCGTCGCGGCCAACAGGCGCGCCGGCCTCATGGCAACGCTTGGCATCCATCTCGGCTGCTACGTCCACGTGATCGCCGCAGCGGCTGGCCTGTCCATGCTCTTCCAGGCCGTGCCGACCGCTTATCTGGCCGTGAAGCTCGCGGGCGCTGCCTACCTCGTCTATCTCGGCATCGTCCTGTTCCGCACACCGGCCCGCAGCGAAAGCGACGTGAGCGCCGCGCCCGGCCATGCTCCGAAATCTGCCCGACGCGCTTTCGTCGAGAGCATGATGGTCGAGGTGCTGAACCCGAAGACGGCCATCTTCTTCCTCGCCTTCCTGCCGCAATTCGTGGATCCCTCAGCCGCGATTCCCGTCTGGGTGCAGTTCGCCGTGCTCGGCACCATCGTCAACATGATGTTTTCGCTGGCGGATATCGTCTGCGTTCTGCTTGCCGAAGCGGTTCTCGCGCGGCTGCGCACCTCGGGTCGAGCCGAGCGCCTGATGCAGAAGATCGGCGGCACGATCCTCGTCGGGCTCGGCCTCAACGTGGCGTTGAGCCGGGCGTAATCCCTGCTATTCGAGCGTCCATCCCAACGGAATATTAACGCCGATACCGCATCATCCCGCCTTGTCGTACTGCGTACAGGTCGGGTAGCGTTTCGTGTTCATGGCAGCGTGTCAAACGGCAGAACGAATTCTGCCGCCGGGTCTGAAAGACCGGCTTCTGCCGCATATACGCCGGCTGGAGCCGCTGCTCACCAGCGATGACCCGAAGCACCTCGCCCAGCGCATGGCGCTCGTCGCCTTCGCCATCCGCGTGATCAGCGCTGGCATCGCCTTCGTTTCGCAGATCATCATGGCGCGCATGATGGGCGAGTTCGAATACGGCATCTTCGTTTTCGTCTGGGTGCTGGTCGTGCTCTTCGGAAACCTCTCCTGCCTTGGCTTCCACACCGCCATCATCCGCTTCGTGCCGCAATATCACGCCGTCAACGCGCTGGACGAAATCCGCGGCATGACGGCGACGGTGCGCATCTTCGCCCTCCTGTCGGCCACCGTGCTTGCGGTCGTCGGCATCGGCGGGCTGGTCGTCTTCGGAGATCTCGTCAACGGCTATTATCTCGTTCCGCTGTATCTCGGCATCTTCGCCCTGCCGATGATCGCGCTCGGCGACGTGATGGACGGCACCTCGCGGGCGCACAGCTGGGCAGTCTCGGCCCTCAGCCCCACCTACATCGTCCGGCCCGTCCTCATCCTTGCCTTCATGGTCGGCGCCGTCTGGGCCGGCGAGCCGTCCACCGCACGGACCGCGATGATCGCCGCCATGGTGGCCACCTATGTCACGAGCGTCGGGCAGTTCTTCATTCTCACATGGCGCCTGCGCAGGCGCTATCTCGCCGGCCCGCTGCGCCTCGAATTCCGCACCTGGCTTCGCGTCGCCTTGCCGATCTTTCTCATCGAGGGCTTCGGCTTCATGCTGACGAATTCGGATGTCGTGCTGGTCGGCATCGCGCTCGATCCGGAAAGCGTCGCGATCTATTTTGCCGCCGCAAAGACGATGGCGCTCGTTCATTTCGTGATGTTCGCCGTCAAGGCTGCCGCCGCGCCGCGTTTCTCCGCTGCGATGGGAAAGTCGGGCATGGGCAGGCCCGATAGGCAGCAACTGTCTGCCATCGCCATCGAAAGCGCCAGATGGTGCTTCTGGCCGTCGCTGTTCGTCGGGGGCTGCGTCCTGGCGTCCGGCAGTTTCCTTCTCTCGCTGTTCGGGCCGGCCTTCCTCTCCGGTTACCCGCTGATGGCGATCCTCTTTGCGGGCATCATGGCCAAGGCGCTCATCGGCCCGGCGGAGGCGCTGCTCACCATGGGAGGCCAGCAGGCGCTCTGCGTCAAACTCTACGCCGCAGCCCTTGCCGCCAATCTCGCGCTCAACGTCACCCTCATTCCCGTCTTCGGGCTGACGGGTGCCGCCATGGCAACAGCCGGCGCCATGATGGTCGAAGCGACATTGCTGCACCTTGCCGTGCGTCACACCTTCGGCATCCGGCTCTTCGCCTTTGCCGCTCCCCAGTCCGGACCCGTCGATACTACACTTCCTGATAGGGGCCTTCCTGATAGGGGACTTCTCGATATGGACCAGACGACGACCAGACCGATGGATGCAGAGGCCAGCCGACCATGAGCGTCACGCCCCAGTTCCCGACAGACGCCAACAGCCGTCCCTCGCAGCTGCCCCGCCGCGGGCAACTGGGCAACGACCACGTCCCGGCCGAGACGCTGGTGCGGACCGGGCGTCCGGGTCGGGAATTCTGTGTCTACCCTGCCCGCGCCGGCTACGACCTTCAGGAAGAACTCGATTTCCTGTCCAACCGCGCCATCGAACCCAACGTGTTCTTTTCCGGCCGCTTCCTGGCACCGGCCATGCCCCGGCTCGAGGATCGCGTGGTGCGGCTCGCCGTCATCCGCGACCGCAGCGAGACGCGTAGCCGTCTGCGTTTCCTGATGCCGTTTTCCGTGGAAAGGCCGGGCTTTGCCATCGGCTCGCCGATTATCCGTGCCTGGTCCAATCCCTTCGGTCCGCTCGGCACGCCGCTCTTGGATACGGAGGAAGCTGCGGAAACGCTCGACAACCTGTTCGACGCGCTGGCCAATCCCGATGCCGGCCTGCCGCCGATCCTGGTGCTGCCCGATATCCGCCTGAAGGGGCCTCTGGCGCGTCTCGCCCGCGCCGTCGCCATCAGCCGCAACTTGCCGCTCACCGTCACTGACACGTTCAGCCGGCCCGTCCTCGACAGCCTGCTGGATGGCGATACCTATCTGCGCGGCGCCATCAGCCCTGCACATTTGCGCGAGCTGCGCCGCCAGTGGACCCTTCTGTCGCGCCTCGGCACCGTCACCCATTCCGTCGCACGCCAGCCGGAAGACATCCGTCTGCGCATGGAGGAGTTCCTCGCGCTGGAAGCCTCCGGCTGGAAGGGCCGCCAGCGCAGCGCGATCGTCATGGACCGCTACCGCGCAGCGTTCGCCCGGGAAGCGATCACCAATCTTGCCGAAGCCGATGCCGTGCGCATCCATACCATCGACCTTGATGGCGTGGCCATCGCATCGATGGTCGTCTTCATGATGGGTGGCGAAGCCTATACGTGGAAAACCGGCTATGACGAGACCTACGCCCGCTACTCTCCCGGCAAGCTGCTGCTGCGCGAACTGACGGAGTGGCATCTCGACGATGCGAACATCCTCAAGTCCGACAGCTGTGCGGTGCCCGATCACCCGATCATGAGCCGGTTCTGGAAAGAGCGCGAGGAGATGGGAACACTGGTCATCGGCTTGCGCGCCAATCGTGATCGCGACGTGCGCCAGGTCGCGACCCAGCTCCACCTCTACCGCAACACCCGCAACATGGCCCGCCTGCTGCGCGAGAAGATGCGCGCGCTGACGCCGAAAACCTTTCGGTAAGACGAGAGCAGCGCTTACGACGCGGAGCCTTCCTCCCGAGCCAATTGCTCCGGGACATCAGCGTCCCTAAGCAGCCGCCGAACGATCTTGCCCGACGTCGTCAGCGGCAGCGCATCCACAAAGGCCACCTCGCGCGGATATTCATGCATCGACAGCCGCGTCTTCACCCAGTCGGAAAGCGCAGCCACTAGGACGTCCGAGGCGATATACCCCTCGGCTAGCACCACATAGGCTTTCACGATTTCCGTGCGAACCGGATCCGGCTTGCCGATGACGGCGGCCATGCTGACGGCGGGATGGCCGATCAGGCAATCCTCGACCTCGCCCGGCCCGATCCGAAATCCGGACGACGTGATGACATCGTCGTCCCGCCCGAAGAAGCTGATATAGCCCTCCTCGTCCATCACGGCCTGGTCCCCGGTCGTCATCCAGTCGCCGATGAATTTCGCCTGCGTCGCCGCAGCGTTTCCCCAATAGCCGAGGAACATCACCGGATCGGGCCGCCGCACGGCAACCTGCCCCACCTCGCCCCGCGGCAGAACCTGCCCGTCATCGTCGATGATCCCGATCACATGGCCCGGCGCCGCCTTGCCCATCGATCCCGCCTTCAGAACGCCATAGGCAGCACTGGAGGAAATGACGATGTTGCATTCCGTCTGCCCGTAGAACTCGGCGATCTCGACGCCAAGCGCTTTGGACGCCTGCTCGAAGGTCTTGCGCCCCAGCGCCTCTCCCGCCGCCCCTACCGTTCGCAGATCGAAAGCGTACTGCGCCTTGGGGTTCTCCACCGCCTTCATCAACCGCAGGGCCGTCGGCGGAATGAAGGCATTGCGTACCTTCATCTCCGACAGGATGCGGAACGCCATATGCGGATCGAACTTTTGCGCGGGCGAGGATACGACGGGAACGCCGAGCATCAACGACGGCAGAAGCGCATTGAGGAGCCCACCCGCCCAGGCCCAGTCGGCCGGCGTCCACATGCGATCGCCCGCCTGCGGCAGGCCGGCATGGTGAAACTGGAAGCCGGGGAGATGGCCGAGCAGGACGCGGTGTCCATGCAGCGCCCCCTTGGGCGGCCCGGTCGTGCCGGAGGTGTAGATCATCAGGGCCGGATCGTCCGGCCCGGTCTCCGCCGCAACGAAGCCGCTTGCGTCGGTTGCCGCCAGCACATCGAACCCGATCGTGTCGCCTGCCCCCTCTCCCTCGTCCGTGCAGACGATCAGCCGCAGATCCGGCAATCGCGCCCTGATGTCTTGAAGCCGCAAAGCCCCGGAACGATCCGTAACCACGACGCAGGCGCCGGCATCCCTCAGCCGGTATTCCAAAGCCTCCACGCCGAAGAGCAGCGCCAGCGGCAGGGCGATGCCGCCGAGCTTGTAGATCGCCGCATGCGCGATTGCTGCCTCGAAACCCTGCGGCAGCAGAATGGCGATACGCTCACCCGGGCGAACGCCACGCGCCAGAAGCCCGACGGCAAGCGAAGAGGATCGTGCGGCAAAGGCCCCGTAGGTCAGTGCCTCGTGATCGCCGTCGGGGCTGAAATGCTGGAGGCAGACCCGTTCCGGCGTCTGTGCAGCCCAGGCATCGCTCACGGCCACGCCGATGTTGAACCGGTGCGGAATGTCCCAGGCAAACGCCCGGATCAGGGCTTCATAGGTGGGAGACGTCGGGAGCATGAACCGCCTTGGGAAGAAGATGCCGACAAGGCGGCAGCCTCTAACCCTATCACCGCCCCGGCCGGCAGATCAATCAACCGCCGCCACGCGACGACCAGCGTTGAGACAGCATGCCCACGGGATCCGGTCATGCCTCAGCCGTAGTGCGCCATCTCCGTACCGCTCAGGCCATGCAGCGCATGAAAGAGCGCATCCGGCGTCCGGTAGCCGCGCTCGAAAAGCTCGATGGCAGCGCTCGCTGCACTGACGCCGGCCTGTGTCCGCAAACCGATCCGCCTCTCGGCACACCATGCAAAGACCGCGCTCGTGACGATATCGACTTCGCGTTCCGGGCCTCTTTCGGGTGCCCTCTGCGGGAAAACTGTCATGCATGCCTGCGCCAAGGAAGCGTCTCCCGATATGTAAGGTTCGGGTTCAGAATGACACGCCCTGTCCCCTTCCGACAAACGCCTTGCATCAGGCCGGTTAAGAAGCTTCCGCTTGTGTCTCGACATGAGACGATCATCCCGATTTCCTGAGGGGACGACATGGCCGCGCCGGTGCTTCAGCAAAAAAAGACCTTAAAAATAAAAAGCTTGAGAGAAGCGTGCGCCGGAAGCGCAGAAGGCCCAGCAATCTTTACCAAGCCTTCAGGATTGCCGTGCGATTGTCTGGCCACGCGCGGTTTGTAGAGCGTCCGCGCACCCTTTCCCCTGATTTTCATCGCCTCTGGTAAAGCACGACCTGGACATTCGTCCGCTCGCGCGCACTCGAGAGATGAAGGGCATAGACTCGTCGCCGACGCTTGCAGTGGCGCCCGCTTGCAATGGCGCCGCGTATCATTTGGGAAATATCAGGCCCGCGATACCGAAGACACGGACTGGCCGATCACTCCTCGGCATCGAGATCCAAAAATTCCGGCGCCTTGACCTGGCGAACGACGACCTCGTAGTCGCCCATATCGACCCCGTCGATCACGACGTCCTCGACCGTGATGGTCATAATGCTGAACTCACCGGTTTCCATGTGAACGCCGGCCACGTGTTCTGCAAGCCGGTTGGCGCTTTCCTCAACAGGATCCGGCAGCAATTGGCGAGGTATGAAATCCGGCGTTTGCATTTTCACTCCCAAGGCCCGCGTGCTCGGCGTCGGCGGTTCAACCTAACGCATCCTGTCGCACCGCGATATCCGACAGATGCAGAACGAACCGCCATCTCATAAACGTGATCTCACATCCACAGGCAAAGCTGCAGCGCCTGTACTCCGTGCTAAAACCCCAGCGCTAGACCAACGAACTCTGCCGCCGCGATCGATCGTCCCGGTTCAGAACATCCGCAATATCGCGCGCATCCTCCCGCTCAAGCCCCGTCAAATCCCGCCCATCCGACGCCGCCGGCAGCCCGGTTACCTCATCGATGACCGTCCAACCCCCGCTCCGCTCCTGCCGCACCCCATACCGCGCCTCGACCATCCTGGCTTCTCCCGCCCTACAGGGTAAGAGATGAAGCAATACGTCGGAAGTTCAAGAGACGGAAAGAGCGTGCGAACGTCGGTCCTAGGCGAGGACATGAGCGAGCTTGGATCCGAAATTTCAGGTGGAATGGTGCCCCATGCCGTCGTGAAATCTTGCAACGATTACAATTAGATAATGACCCCGCACCTAGTCATCTACTCCCATTGAAAAGACTATCCGTTTTGCACAACCGCCCGCACCTTTTGGTGCGTCATGGCCAAACAGGTACGGAAAAATTCATGAATGAAATGTTCCGGACAACCCAGCAGCCGTTCGTTCAGCGTGCCCTCTCCACACCGAAGACATTTTCGGAAGCCGCCGCCAGCTACATCGAGCATGGCGGCGAAGCAAAGTACCTCGATGCCATTTCACAGCACATCGGCTCGGCCGCCTTAAGCTCGATTTATCCGTTCGATGTGCGCGAGCTGGCGAAACAGCTTCTGCCAACGCAGCGCAACTCGACCCGGAATAGATGCGTCATCACACCAATCCGCGCCGTGCTCAATCACGCCTATGATCGCGGCTGGGGTGACATCGTCCGAATCAAAAACATGAAAGAGGATAGGCCGAAAAGGAAGAAGGCAGCGTCGCAGGCGTGGCTGCACGCATTCGTTCGCCAGTGCTCGCTTGATCGCCTGGAGCACCTTGCCAACCTCGTGCTCTTCATGAGCCAGACAGGCGCTCGCGTATCGGAGGCCGTCGCGCTTCAATGGCGGAACGTCGACCTTGCGGGGCGCACTGCGCTGCTGGTCAAGACCAAGACGGATCACAACTCGACGCGCCATCTGACAGACCAGCTCGTCGCCCGGCTCTATGCAGCGTCGCCGAATGCATCGCCCGACGGAAGAGTGTTTCGCTACACCAACCGGCATTCCGTCAACGAGCGCATTGCCGCCGTCTGCGCTCGCGCAGGGATTTCCTATAAGCCGTCACATACATGCGGCCGGCACGCTTTTGCGAATAACACCCTCGCCATGGGGATAGATATCAAGTCCGCGATGGATGCCGGCGGCTGGCGCAGCATCAACGTGTTTCTCGGCACGTATGCCAACCCGCGGAACTCCGGCCGGGTAGTGGCCGACCGGCACAACCTCTACCAGTTCGACACGGATCTCTGAGAAGCCCCGTCCCGAACGGCGTCGGCTTCGCGCAAACCCAGCATTTCCGGCAATATTGGATACGGTTCGTTCTCACCTGTTCTTGATCTGTCCAATGAAGCGGTCCGCAATCGGTCCTGATTAGGGCATCAGGTCAAAAGGTCCCACCATCAATCACGTCGAAGTCATCCGCCTTTGACGGCTGCCCAACCAGCTTTCGTTCAAGATCACGAATGGTGTCGAGGTGCCGCTGGATTCGCTCGTCCTTGCTCTCCAGACGGCTCTTGTAGACGAAGTGGCAGACCGCCCACGTCACACCTACGGTGCCGAATAATAGGCTCGGAAGCGCCACAGGCGCCTGCTTGAGCAACTCGTAATACTGATCTAGCGAGTCCATTCTCACCCCCACATTTTAGAAGGATGACCGTGAGAATTATTCTTCGGCAAGTCAATCGTCGGCACGGCCGTATTCAGCTTGGGAAGCTTCAAGAACCCTGAGCCTTTTCAAGGCGGCGTTTCACTCAGCCGCTACAGATGCGCCTATCAGCCATGCAGCTTGACTCAGATTGCCGTGAGAACATACTGAGAACGAAAACTCAGTATTCAGGCAGCGAGTCCCACCATGAGCGACGAAAACAGAACGGCATCTACCGGCAAGATGGAGATGTACGAGCACTACTGCGTCGAGCCGGGGTGCCGTGCCTGGGGTTCATTCGGATATGACCGGGGCCGTGGCGTGACGGAGTGGTGGTGCTACCCCCATGTCCCTCGCGATGAGAACGGCGAGCGGAAGATGAGCTACTGAGGCCCGGCCGATGGCCTACCCGCGACCAAGGCAGATCCCCTACCCTTCACATCTGAAGCTTGTCCGGTACAAGGAGACCTGGCGCATCTGCTTCAAGGCGCGTGGTAAGATCGATGGACGGCCTGTGGACGCATGGCTTGTCGAGCCGGACGGGCAATTCTTCTGTGAAGTCTGCTACGCCGATCAGGTGGAAGACATGCCCGAAGCCAATCGAGAGAACTTTTTCGGGGACCAGTTCGTGCACGCTATCGACATGGTGGACGCCTATGGCAAGCGTACGGAGCGCATGGCCGGTGCGAGCAATATCTATGCAGCGCGAGCGGCCTTCTTCGCTATCCTGCACTGGACGCCGAACCGCAGGATCATGCTGCGACATGGCAGTCATGTCATCTTGTCGACGGAGGCGCCACTGGATCGCGATACGATCGCGGCAGGGATTGAGGGCTACCGCTACCTCATCAAGACAGACCGGCACTGACGCCGCTCCCACCGCGCAGAAAACGCGTGCGGGGTGTCTCAGGTCTCGCCTATCCGGTTATGCGGCTCGCAGATCGCTTTCGCACCGGCCTTGTGGTCATCCGTCACCATCACTGAGAGATAGACGTTCTGATCGAGGCTCCAGCCCTCGTACTCGATGAAAAAACGATCCCGGGTGATTTGCACTTCGGGCATGCCGAAAATCAATGCCGATAGCTTGCGCGCCTGCTCCGCCCCGAGGTCTTGCGAGGGGTCGTAATCTTCGCCAACGATGGCGCGGAACTGGCTTTCGTAGGAGTTCATGACCAGAGACATAGGCGCCGGATGTCCAGAGAAAAGCGCTACGGCGCTCGCCCAGGCACGATCGAGAACCGGACGGGCGGCGACGTGACCTGAGGCCCGCCGATGAGCCTTTGCAGTGGATTGCATGTGTAGTCGAGAACGACCTCATACCAAGCCGGGCCGATCGCGGCCGAAGGCGGGATCGTGATCGTCCGTCGGTACGTCTCCCGCCCCGCCGTCACATCCGCGCCGACGGTGTACTGCGGCACGGAATGCCGCTGCCCTGCGGCGTCGTACAGCCAGCGCTTCGCCGCGACCGGGCAGATGCGGCTGCGAAAGACTTTGTATTCGACCTCGATCGTCCCGCCCTGGTCGACTTGATCCGCCAAAGCGTGCGCGCCCTGATAGGTGATAGGCGGCTCTCGATCGACAACCATCACCGCCATGTTGAAGGACGTCACCGCCACGAAAACGGAGAGCGCGCCGGCGGCGAATCCATAGAGTGTGCGCTTCATGATGTTGGCCCTCCTTTGATCCAGCCAATGACCTTCAAGACGTTCTCGTAAAGACCGACCGTGGCGATGAAGATCGCGACGGCGCCGATGATCAGGTATTTGAAGAACCGCGTGACGGTGCGCAGCTCACGCACCATCTTGAACCCATCCTCGACGTCTTCTGCTGGCATGGTCACGACCACCTGAAGGGTTTCGAGTTCGTTCGGGCGAAGGCCGGCAAGCCAGGCCCGCGTCCCTTCAGGGAGTTCTATAAGACGTTCGGGATGGGTTTCAGACATGATGGGTTGCTCTCAGGCTGCGTTCTTCGGCGCGATGTAGGTCAGGAGGGCCGGAAGCCCGATCGTCAGCGCGTAGAGCGCAAGGTAGCCGTACCAAGGCGTGCCATCGGGCATGAACGGGATGCCAACGGTTCCGGTGGCAACACCGCCAAGCGCAGCACCGATGGCCTTCGAGTATTTTTCCATGATGTTTCCTTTCGGGGGTTAGGCAGCCTTCAGGGCTGCATGGAACTTGCGGCCATAGCCGGCGACGATGTCTGCGCTCTCGATCCCGTTGATGATCCGGCGCGCGTTGACCCAGTCTTCCGTCGTAGCATTGAAGTAGGTTTCGAGACTCTTGCCGGTGAAATCGCCCTTGGATGATGCGCCGTGCGTCATCCCCTCGATCATGATCTCGACGGCGATTTCCGGGTTCATCGCATAGGTCGGGTTGCCTACGAGATCGACGCCAAGGATCGCGGACATTGTCCGATAGTTCGCCTCGTGCGTCAGCTGCACCAGGCCACGGCCGAGCCAGCTCTTGCCGTTCGCGTCCTTCCGCCAGTATGGCGTCTTCACCCACGACAGCTTGCCTGCGGCTAAGTTGCGATCGAGGATCTTGATCGCTTCGTTGTCATTCGCAGCGAACGTCTCGCGCACCGGCTGCATGGTGCGACCGGTCTCGTGATAGGCGGTCGCCAGCATGTAAGCGAGCCAGCGGCGATCCGTGAGGTCCGAGCGATCCCAGCCGTCGAGGATCGTCTCGATGCCCTCGACCTGAGACAAATTCAGCACCCCATTGAACAAACCCTGCCGACGGATGCTGTCGAAGAGCACGTCCCGGTTAATGCTGGCCACAGCAGGAGGAATGACTTCCGCCGCCCCGCGAAAGGTCGCAAGCTGCAGAAGCGCAGCGTCCAGTGCCCGGCGTGTATCGCCGCCATACTGGCCGTCCGCGCCGCTCTTTCCGACGTCATAGCCAAGCGCAAGCAGGCGCCGCTGGAGATCCAGCGTCGTGGTGGTTGTCATAGTGATTTCCTTGTGGTTGTGCGCAAGCTTCGCTTCAACAAACGCGAGTAGACTGGCTCTCTGACAATCAGGAGGCTGGCGTGGCTTCAGACGATATCAACTGGATGGCCGATGACGTATGACT
This sequence comes from Rhizobium sp. 9140, assembly GCF_900067135.1. Lineage (NCBI taxonomy): Bacteria > Pseudomonadati > Pseudomonadota > Alphaproteobacteria > Hyphomicrobiales > Rhizobiaceae > Rhizobium > Rhizobium sp. 9140. The sequence goes on from NZ_FJUR01000001.1 coordinate 3,489,012, forward strand.
GGGATGGAAAGCGGACACGGCAGCTGAAGATTATCCAGAGCGTTGCCGTCGGCATGACGTTCGTGGCAGCCTGTGCAGCCTTCGCAGCCCTATTGAAGATCGCGCTAGATCTTAGCTGAAGACCATCCAGAGTATCGCTGTCTCTAATAGTCGCGGCGGCTTGTGCTGCGTCTACTGCCTTGTTGGCACCAGCCTCAGATCTCTCGTTGGAATTGCTGGACAACGCTTACCGGTTGCCTCCGACTGCGAACTGCGAGCAAAAATTGCAGATTATGGCAAATTCCGGAAGTTGAAAACCAAGTTGCGCCTACCCTCGCCCCCACAGTCATCCTGGTTGACACTAATAAGTAGCCGTCATAGCCAGTCTGCATGGTCGCGGCACAAAAAAATTGGAGGATTCCATCGCTTGGATTACGATAGGTTACGGGCACGAGAACGCTGAAGTCGAGATCGATATGCTCTATGACGACGGGGATAAGTTCGCGTTCTCTCTGATTGAGAGATCTACAGTAACGGAAGAATTGCTCGACATTATGATTGACTGCAAGCTTCCGATAAGCGTGCGTCTCAATCGCGGCGACCCAGAATGCGTTCTTACTCTTTTCCGAGATGGGAACATAGTTGAAATGGAAAGAGATTCCTCAGTTAAAAGTGCAATTTCGAAATTGCACTTACATTGATCACCCCAACAACAGTGAATAATCTATAGGTGAAAATTGTCAGAATTTACTTTCTTCCTTGAGGCCGTTCAAAACAACCCGAGAGATGAGGCTATCCAGCGCATTATAGACGAAGCGGACTTTAGCAAGGAAATTGCAGCTGAATTGCTAGATGCAGGTTTTAAACTCCGAGACGGAGGCATGCCCCATCTAGCCGCAAGGTTATTCAACAAGGCCTCTTTGGCATGGACGCAGGAGACGTCCTTTCATTATGAAGCAGCATTTGCATACAGATTGACCGGCGATCACACTAGGGCTGCAAGGTTGCTAGCAAAAGCATTTACTATACAGCCTAACAACGAACGTATCCGGCAATTTTTAGCTCACATGATGTTCGCTACAGGCGCTCACAGCCAGGGCTTAGGGGTTCTTGATATGCAGAACGCTAGTGGCGGCCCCGTGCAAGATGCGCGCCAACTTTTTTCAGACTTCAGTCAATACATGCAAAATTTTCCTAAATCAGCGTCTCTGATTTTGCGTGACGAGGTCTGCTCGAAGTATGAAGAGTTATCGACACAGGCAGTCTATTCCGAAATCTCAAGGGCAATCTATGATCGTTCACCCTTCAGTTTGATAAGGCTCGGGGATGGCGAAGGTAGCTGTCTTTCGCTCGGCGATGTCGATGAGATGGAGTATGCGGCTTTGTATGCTGCTAACAGGAGGGAACTAACTGAAATGTGGTTCGGGAAAGATTTCCCTTCAGAGCAGAATGGGTTTCAAGCTCTATCGAGGTCACTCCCAGACGTTCTAGCACAAACAGATATTATAGGAATTCCATACGAAAGCTGGATAGAGCATGAGTACAATATTTCAAGCACTAGAGGCATACCTTCTCTTGTGAATATCTTGAGGTGCATCCGGAACGCCAGCCTAAATACTAAAATTTGTTCTCAATTGATCCATATGGATCTTCAGAACGGCGATTTTATCGGCAAACTTATAAAGCAAGCCGATAAAATCGCTTTGATATCCTGCCTCAGTGAACTTCCTGACTTGATTAAAACTCGATTTGAGATCAGCTCTGTTGATTTCTACAAAATACCGGGTGAGAAGGGGTCATCCTCGGTACTTGGTGAAGCAGCTAGCGCAGGCACCCATTACCCGAATGCCTATCACGAAATCATGGAAAGACTCTCCACTCCACATGATGGCAAGTTATTTTTGGTCGCGGGCGGCATCCTTGGTAAGTTCTACGTGAACAAGATTAAAGAATTCGGTGGGGTCGCTCTAGACATCGGCTCCCTCGCCGACGGCTGGGCGAAGAAAAATACACGCCCAGGAATGAGCAATCAGTTCGCACTTTGACTGGATTTATTTTGAAAATACTAATTATTGGCACCTCGAATTGCCTTCTTGAAGGCGGACTTAAGACCGCTGCGATCGATGTCTTCGGGATCGACAAGTAGAAGAGGGATCAGCTGAGCGGACAAGGGCAATTAGATTTCTCATTTAGCTGAAGCCTACTCGCCTCCTGCACTTGGTGCATCAGCCGCGATCGTTCGCGGCTGATGTGTCGACATTGCCGCCCTAGGATCGCTTCGCAGGATCAGGCCGAGGGCGCCTCAATCCCCTCGCGGATCGAGGCTGCGTCCTCTCGTGCCTGTTTCAGCTTCGCCTGCGTCGTTTCCAACTCGGAATTGAGATGCGCCAGATAGGTCTCATACTGTTCGGCCTCGCGATCGAGGCTCTGGGCTGCGCGCATCATAGTTTCGTTGACATTGCTCATTTGGAAAATCCCTTTCGTTAGATTTCAGTTTGTGTGGTTGGTCGGCTGGAAGGCATTATCTGCCTCCATAGGTCGCGAAGCCGTGGCAGATACCCCCGCGCCCGTCGTGATGCGCACTCCGGGCATGGACTGGAAGACTGCCTGCGGACGGCTTCGTCATCGATAAATCTCGCCGCCATTTGCATTATGCGTTCGTCTCTCGTTTTGCTCATTCTGCTCTCCTTCTCTAGGCCCATGAGCCGTCTAAGACCGGGCCTACTGAGAAGCCTCTGTCAGAAACGACCGCATTATTCAGCGCCGCAAGCTCGGCCTGCAACTCCGCGATCTGATCCTCAGCGGCTATGCGTGCCTGGCGCTCGGCGTTGGCATCGGCGATCGCAGCCTGCACCGCCTCATGCGCAACGGCTACCTCCGCCAAGGCGGCATCGTTCACACCCTTCACAAGGACCGACGCCGGGAAGCCCAGCTCTTCTGCCTGCTCAGCAGTCAAGGCGTCGCTGAAACTCGTGACCATTTCGCTCGGCCGATGCGGGTTGGGAGAGCGCATTCCAAGAATGACGTGGAATGCAGATGGCTCCTTTTCATCGGAGGCGCGCCCTCGGTAGAGAAACTCATGCACATAAACTTCCATGATCGCACTCCTTAGGCTGATACGGTGACGTTGGTGCCGCTGATCTTCCATGCGGACCCGTTGGAGATGACCTCGACACCGGTTCCAGCACCCGACGCTTCCTGCATGCCGAGACCGGTGAATGCTCGGCCATTGGATGCCCAAGCCTTGCCACGGGGTGTGGCGCTGGCGGCAGGGAGTGTTGCCACGGTGTAAGGGGGCAGTTGAGGCGGGCCAGTGAACACTGCAGCGGATAAGCGGGCATAGAGCGCGTTCAGTTCTTCCTCGGTCTGGCGAACTCGCTGCCAAACCGAAAAAGCGCCGCTGTTTGATCGCGTTCGACGGTATGTCTTGCTGTCCGTCAGTGTCCCGCCGATCTCTGTGAGTATCTGCTCACAATGAGCCGTGCCGCGCGCTTTAACGATCCCAAAACAAAATTGCGCCACAGGCGAGTTAAGCGCAGTGTCCAGCCCGGTATAAAAACCGGGCTCAATCGCCAAGTCCCAATTGGTTACACTGACGATTGTGGAGCGAAGCCTGTCAGGTAGCTGAGCGTCAGGGATTGTCCCCGTGAGATCAGCCGCAGAACCCGATGAGGCAACAGGGGCAAGACCCAAGGCCGTTCGTGCAGCGGACTGGCTAGCACTTCTCAACAGAGAGCGACCGATCAAGGTAGAGCCCGACATGGCGCCCAATCCGACCACGTCTGTGCCGAGATGCAGGTTTGCCACGATCTCCCGGCCAATCGCCGGCAGTTCGATGAGGCCCGGATGGTTGATCTTGTTGGAAGGGCAGACATCGAGCGTCGTCAGGCCACCCAACGCTGCGATGAAGCGATCGTCATACAGGTGATCGACCGGCACAAAGGGGACATCGAGCGCATCCGCGACACGCTTGATCAGTCTATTCGTGAATGCCCAGTTGTGGATTGCCAGTGTGCGCGGACGGGGCACTCCGACGAAGATCGGCAACGATCCTGCGCTAAGAAACGTCTGCCCGGCGATCATTAGACGGGCTTCAGCGGCAGGATCACCCAGTTCGTTCATGCCGTACGTCACGAGGACCCCGTGGGCGCCGGACGCGGCGGCACTGGTCAGCGAAGACGTCGGCGTGGACCCGGACACCGCGTCGGCCGAGGAGGACCCGGCAACAGACCAGTTGTCGTAGACGAGATCCTGCCCGAGCACGTAGCCCTGCTTTTCAAGCGCCGACACGACTTCCCAAACCATCCCCACGCGTGTGTGAACGGCGCCTGCGCCATCGTCGGCCCGGCCGAGCTGCACAGCCGTGTAAAGCTGGATCGTCGCCAGAACGTCGGAGCCGTAGCCCTCAGCGAGGTAGACGGCCGTGGCCCTGTCGCGCATCGCTCCATTCGGGGCCGTGGACGACGGCACGGCCGACTGCTGGGCGTTGATGCTGTCGCCGAAGCTGATCAGCTTGATCGCCTGCCGGCTGGCAGCACGCGCCGTCAGAGGTTTTGCACGACGACGGTTCTCGCTGCGGATCTGGTCCCGCCATGCCTTGGCCTGCGGCATGACGCCATCGACCAGCTCATAGAGCATCGTCCACTGCACGGTCGCCTGATAGACGCGCAGCATCGCGATCGGCAGTTGGCGGAGCGAAGTACGCTTCGGCATGAAGGCGTCCGGATCGCCCGCACGCTCCGTGCCCTGAATGATGCCGAGCTGCTTGGTGGAGACATCGTAGTAGAGCAGATCGAACCGGATGTTCGTCGATGCCGTGGCCGCCAGCGCGATCGTCTGAGACGGCGTCCAGAGCCCCATGCCGGACCGGCCAACAAGCGCACGGCAGGTGATGACCAACCCGGAGGCGACGACAGCGGAGATCGATGCGTCGAGGATCGTTTCCTCGAGTGCCAGAGGAGCCGAAGCCGGCAGCTGCGCCAACTTCATCGGGTCGGCCTTAAGGTCGAAGCCGATCTGGATGCGGGCGCCATAGTCGGCCGTCGTATCTGTCAGGAACGTCGTGTTCGTGCCGTCAACCAGCGGCGTGAAATATCCTGCCTCGACGCCGGCGCCAACGAGGAAGGCCAGATCCGAGCCCGCGCCATCGTTGGAGAACCCGATGTACTCCCCCGCTTTGAGAGCCATCGCACCAACTTCATCTTCGATGAGGATGTTCGGCCCACCGAGCAGACGAACCGGATAGTCCTTGCCCACCTGGTTGAACGAATTGCCGGCTTTCACGAAGCGCTTAAGCTTCACGACGATTTCGCTATGCGCATACGCACGTAAGGCCGACAGCTTGCTGTCACGGGCGACGGACTCGCTAAACACCCAGGTGTTGCGCGGCAGGCTATCGCCTGTAACGCCTGCCTTCCGGATGCCGATGGTCTGAATAGATCCTGAGACGGCGTCCGACACAAAGCCGCGTGCAGCCGGCGCCGCTCCGGCGTTGACGACGAACTGCACCTGAAGCTTGGCTGACGTATCGATCGTGTTATCCGCGAAGGACGGTTGATCACCGGCTGCGCCGTAAAACCCGCTGTTTGCCCCGAGCAGGTAGCAGAGAATGCCGCTGCCGTAGATGCCGAGATAGTCGCCGGCAAAGACCGGGATCGTCCCAAGGTTATCGACCGTCGATAGGTTCAGACCGAGAGAAACCGGTACCAGGTAGTCCTGAGAGACGGAAATGAAGTTGTCGCCGGTCTTTTTATAACGGCGGACCTTCACGACGCCGGCAGCCTTGGCGAACAGGAACAAGCCGCCGAGGTAGCCATCGCGCGTGACCGGCTGTGGGAGAACGAAGGTCTGATCGGTGGCCGTCGTGCCAGTGACAGGCGTTTCTGCAATGCCGATAACCTGACGATCGGCCACGCGGTCAAGACGCTCAAGAATGAGATTCTGAGCCGTCGTGAGGGTATTGTCGGAAGACTGGCGAAGTGTTGCCTCGTTCGCAACGGCGTCAGCAGCCGCTTGGAGGACGGCTGCGATCCGGGCGGCAAGCGAAGAGGAAGTTCCGCGCGCTGCCACGACCTCCGACGTCACGAGGTTCACGCCTTGCGTTAGCGTGTTGTCCGAAGACTGCCGGAAAGCCGCTTCCGCTGCGATACCATCTGATGCCGCCTGGAGGACGGCTGCAATACGCGCTGCGAGCGAGGTGGAAGTGCCACGCCCCGCAACCACCTCATCCCTGATGGTGCCAACGAGGGTCAGGATGGTGGATGCGAAGTTTGGATCATTACCAAGCGCTGTGGCCAATTCCTTCAGCGTATCAAGTGCCGCCGGTGAGCTTGCAACGATGGACGCAACTGCCGACGAGATTGCAGCGGCCTGCAACGTGGAAACAGGCATTTCCGCAGGCGTAAGATTTTGAACCTTATCGAGCCCCAGGTTCGATTTTCCGCGAGCCTTCTGCGTCGGTGTGAGGTTCTGCTCGACATCGACGCGAAGGCGCAGGTTGAGCGCCGTCAGCATCGTGGCCGCGAAGTTAGGGTCATTGCCAATCGCAGCGGCAAGGTCGGCAAGCGAGTTCAGGAGATCGGGTGCCGCGCCGATCAGATCCTCAATAGCCTCGGCCGCAGCAGCGGCAACGGCGGCGTCGATCGTCGACAGCCCTTCCACCAGGAGCCTGATGCGCTCTTGAAACCGCGTGACGTCGCCCTTCTGCTGGATAGCATAAGGGGCGCCCGTCTGCGAAGGACCGGGCCAAGCGTAGGCGAGCGTGATGCTCGTGCCACTGATGGCCTCGATCGGAATAGCCAGACCAATATGGGCGCCGAAGAAGTCGCCTGAAAGCACGCGCGTCCAGCTGACATTCTGCCCTGTGACCGCCTTGGAGCCGTTGGCTACGGACGCCGTGCCGCCGCGGATTAAGTCGTCATTCGCCATGTGCAGCATCCTTGCCCGTCGTCTTCTTTGCAGTCGCGATGCGCAGCTTGTCCTGCAGTTCAGCGACCTGCGCGTTCAGTTCGATCTCACGCATACTGGCCTCATCGACGGCCTGCTTGGCGTCTTGCAGGAGCTGGTCGCGGTCGATGATGTGTTGGGCCAGCGCCGCGACGCGCCCACGAAAATAGGCAAGCTGGTTTTCCGCCTCGCGCAGTTGCGCAGCGGCGCTGATAGTCATCGCGTCGGTCATGAAGCGTCCTTCCGGCCAAAACCGGCTCGTGTTGAAACATCAGTGTGATGGCCGCTCAGGCGGCGGCAGGCAGGACCTTTTTGCCGACGATCGCCGTCATCGTCCGACGTCCAATCTGAAGCGCGCTCGGTCGGTCGCTGCTGATCAAGACCTGCAGGTTCTGCGTTCCAGATCCCGAAATGATCGTGCCGCCGAAGGCGATCGTCTTGCCCAGCGTTGTCATCTCGTCGAACGAAACAGTCGCGTCGCCCAGGAACAGAGAGCCCCAGTAGATTTCAACGGTGACATTGATCTTGAGGTTGCCAGCAAGGTCCGTCACCCGAACGCGGACATCCCCGCCGACGCGAACGATATCCCGCGCAGTCTTGGTGACGGACAGGAAGCCGATTTGCGACGTGCCGGTCGTATGCGCAAAGCTATTGGCCATGCTGAATGTTGGCATCGACATGGCAGCTTCCTGAGCGAGCGCGGCAGTTAGAACGCTCCCGTCGAGAAACGTGATCTTGTCCGTCGTGATGTTGCGGATATAGCCGGCGTCGATGTAGAGGCCGCCGGCGTCGACAGCAAAGATCTTGGTTCCGGTCTCGTCGTTCCCAACAGCAACCGCGAAGAGCCCAGCGTTGACGATCACCTCTGGAGGCTTGTTCGGATCTGAATAGGTCTTAAAAAATATGCCGGCCGATTTGTAATCGTCCGCCGATCCGAAACGCGTCTGAATGGCGGCAAGCGCATAGCCAGAGCCGTTTGCATTGACCGTCTCGAACCTCATGCGCGACTGTGCAATCGCTGAGCCGAATGTGCTCCGAATGCCGAGAATAGCCTCCCCCTGACTGGTGATCTGATCGCCCTGTTGTGTCACGGTCCCCGACAGGGTGGAGAGGGCTTCGAACGATGCTTTGTCGTCGAGCTCCAGCTCGATCTCGTTGATGATGTCTCCCTGAAGCGTGATGACATCCCCGATCTGCGAGACTTCCGAGGCCAGAGATGAGAATACGGTTGAGCCGATCTTGTCGGAAAGGGATGTTGCCAGCGTCGTCATATCCGCCGACAGGCTGGAAACGTTGCCCTCTGTCGCCGTGACGCGAGCGATCGTTGTTTCAACGACCGATGCCGACGCCTTATTCTCAAGCTCCGCTTCGAAGGTCGTTACCCGCTGAGCGAGCGCAGACGTTTCGGACGTTGCGACATCGATTTTCTCGTCAAAGCGTGCGCGCAGCTTACCGGTCTGACTGAAGATCTCGCGCCTGATCTGCTTTTTGTCGGAGTAGTTGGCGAGATCCTGCGCGGAGATCCCAAGAGCGAGTGCCTTGCGATCCTCGATCAGCTTGCGGATATTGGTGTCACGCCAGACCCAGTCCTCCAGCAGGGCAAGCTCGTTGCCGATGGCCTGCGAGATTTCCTGCAGGTGGAGATCTTGTGCCGAAAACCGAATGTCATCCGTCGTGACCGGCAGCCACGCGCTGAAATCTGTTTCGACGGAAATCGAGTTACGGATGAGCCTGCCTTGCGCTTCATACTCCGTCGCGGGCAGAAGCCACGCGCCTGAGAGAACCCACGAATAGGGCGCGGCGTAGGGCTGCTGGTCACTGTCGAAGACGATGGCGCCTGTCTCTTTCAGTCGGACTTTCACCCAGACGTTCCGGACGTCGTCTAGGTTGGAAGCAGCCGTCACGAGGATCGCAGGCCGGCGCGCAAGGCCGCTTGCGTCAAGGATGGTCGTCGCGGTGACCGTCCAGCCTTCCATGGGCTGCACCGGGACCGGCATCGTGCCGAGGTACCCGGAGGCGAACGGCAATTCGAACGATGGCGACCAGTCATAGTCGGCCGGGTCGATCTCACGGATCGTCACCAGCTGGTTCATAGTGACTTCGCCCTGGATGTCGACGATCAGGAATTTCTTGTTGACGTAGCCATTGCGCGGCGACGTCCACGCAATGACGTCGTTCGGCTCCAGCACCCACGCCTCAGGTGGAAGCCAAAAGCGGTGCGTGCGGAAGCGGCGCTCTTCCTTGATCATCGCGCGGCGGATGCGTTGAGCCTGACGCGGGAAAGGTACAGCCGGAAGCTGGACATCAACCGGCAAAACGCGGTTGCCGTCGATCTCAAACAGCGTCTTGCCGGTTACCTCGTCGATGACGTCCTTGGCCGACAGCACGGGAGCATCTTTCGACACCCATTTCTCATCGGGGTTCGGGAAGCTGATGTTGATCTGGTTGACGGTCTCGTCGAGCGTCGGGAATGGCTCGAACGTCTGCCCCTTGGTGATGATGATATCGGCATCACTGAAGTCGAAGACAGCCGCACCGAAGGCGCCCACCTGTATCTTGAAAACCCCTCCGACCTCTGCAATGCGCGCATTCGCTGCGGCACGCAGCTGGTCGATCACGTCAAGCGGTTCCATGTCGCCGGTGATCTCAAGTCCAGCGCGAAACTGTGGCTCCGTTTGCGTCCCCGGGATCTCGATGAGGCGACCAGATTCATTGGCGGCGGCAATCCAGTTGGACGCCGGCAGGCGTATGGCTGCCAAATTCTGACCACCGTAGAACCAGTCGTCCTGGTACCGCAGCCCACGGATGACATTGTAGATCTGCACGATAGGATTGACTGAAGGCTCCCAGACCGACTGATCGCTCCAAAGCTGCTGACCATTGCCGCCGTTCGTCGAATCCTTGCGGATGTCGTAGAGCGGGATGCCGCGCGACACGAAAAGCGTGTTGGGAACCGTGTTGAAATACTTGGGACGGTAGCGGTACGTCATGACGGCGTAGGGAACGCCGCGCCCAATCATGCTTTCAAGCCAAGGGCGATCTTCCAAGTCGCCGAATTTCTCGATGAGGAAGGGGTCCGCTGCGGTCTGGGTCCCGCTATAGAACTTGATCCAAGCGTAATCATCAATCCCGCTGCCAACGTCGCCGTCCCGATCGTCGTCGTCTCGGAATTCCTTGATCGGGTAGCCGTTCTCGTCTGGCGTTTCGGCCGTGAGGATCGTGACCTTCTGGTCATCAATCCACAATTCCATATCTTCCAAGCGCGTCTTCGACATCGGCAGGTTGCCGAGTTCAATGACCTGCGAAATCATCGCATTCGGGGTTTTTCTGAACTCCCCCCACGTCTGCACATACTTGCGCTTCCCAGCGGTCGGATAGTAGCCAATGACCGTGGATACGGGGATGTCGTCCCCGATCTCGATGTCCAGCTTGACGCCCACAGCCTTTTGTTCGGGCTGCTTTGTGAGCGCCTTCTGCAAGAGCGAGACGGCAACGTTGAGCACAATGCCGAGAACGATTTTCCCGATCGCCCCGGCTGACGCAACAGCAGCCGAGATGACAGAGATGATCCCGCTGATCAGTTCCGCATGCGCAGGCTCCGCCGCCGTCAGCACGAACCATGCGACGTTCAGGAGCAGAATGAAAAGCTTCATGGACTATCCGACCCGGAAGGCACGCGTGGCGACGGACCGGTCAAGATGATTGATGCCGGTTTCGCCGAGGGTGAAGATGCGCTCGCCGTTCAGGACGCCGAGGCCATGACCGAAGGGTGACGTCGTCGGGATCGCCATAATGTCGCCGATCTGCGCTTCGGAGGGGTGTTCGTATTCCGGCAGATAGGCCGCGACCATGTCGGCCAGATCCGTGAAGCCGGCGGCGCGCATCACGCGGTAGGCAGACGCTGCGTCGTCATAGGCCCCTTCAAATTCGGCGTAGAGGTTCTCACCCGTCAGAACCTCGACGATCCGGCCAGCAAACTTGCAGGCGCAGTCGTTCGTCTTCCAGTCGAAAGGCTGGCGCCGCATGTCGTCGATCACGTCATTGAATGGGCCGACCCAGAGTGGGCGGCGCTTGAGTTCGATCATTCCTGCCCCCAATTCGGCTTCCAGTTCTTCACAGCGCCGGCGTACTTGTTCCACTCGTCGCCCTGCCGGCGCTTCTGCTCCTCCGCCGACGACTTGGCCGAGTTCTTGCGCGTCAGCATCGAGATCGCGTCTGAAATCGTGTTGATCTTCACGCTTCCGTTTTCGCCGACCCCAGGCGTCTCGATCGGCGTTCCATCGACCTCGCCGAGCCAGACGAGTGCTGGCGGAGACACAAGAAGCCGTGAAGTCGGGTCGAGCAGCGCATCCCATATCTCGACCTTCGCTTGGCGGAGATTAATGCCGCGCACGGCTTCCTGCACCGCAGGAGCGATCTGGCTCGCGGTCACCGTGACCGTCTGGATCGTCAGATTGGCGACGCGAGGAATGGTCCCCACCACGAGATTGATTCCGCCGAAGAACAGCCGCGTTGCTGTCTCGCCCGTCAGGCCGCTCGTGACGGTGATGTTTTCCTCGTCGCTTTCCGACCAGAAGCTGACCGGCGCGACGATCGCGCCCGTCGTGTGAGATCGGCCGGTAATGCTCACCAGCTTGCGAGGCACGATCCCGCGTTCGCGCGCATTGGCCAGCGCGGCGTAGAAGTCCGGATGAACGTCTCTCATTTCTTCTGCATCACCTTGAAGCCAGCCCCCTCGGTGTGCAGCTTCCGGCCCGTGCCGGGGTTGTGCGTACCGGGGAGGATGCTGCATTTGCAGTAAGGCTTGGCGAGCCGAATGCTCAGCCCGTTACCGATACCGGACGGGAGATGCGGGAAGACGCCGACCATGCCGGTGACGCCCGCCCCGTTCGCAGCGACAGTCTCCGATATCTCGAAGAAGCCAACGCGCTCCGGGTTGCTGCCGTAGAGGATCGTGAACTTGTCGCCGAGCGTCAGCACGTAACCCGCAGGCAGGCCGGTGAAGGACAGCGACGCACGATCCGTCGCGATGGTTAGCACCTTCACCGCAGCGTTGCCGAGCACGGCGCCGGTCCGATCTGCCTGGGGGTAGAGCGACAGCGGATCGCACAGGTAGAAGGATTCCTGCGTGCCGTGCAGCTTGCGGATCTGCGCGGCGATCTGCTTGGCGCGATCGTTAGACAGCATGATCAGCTCGACAGTCCCGGTCCATAGCGGGCTCGATAGCTCTGCCTGCCAAAACCGCCCGTCGCCGGCAGCCGACATCTCGTCGTTTCGCTGGATATCCCAGACGACAGACGAGATCGCGAGCTGGTCGGCGAAAGTGGCAAGGGAATACGGATAGGTGACGGTCATCCGGCCATCCTCTTGCGTGGATGACGCCGATGCTCCTCGATCCTGTCAGGCAGGAACCGGTTGTTCTCCTCTATCGCGTCCTGGATCGCCTTCAGGTTCTTCTCCGAGACGTCGCCCTGCACGATCACATCGCCGCCACGGATCGTGATTGAACCGGTGTCACCAGCTTTCCTACCCGCAGGAGCGCTGTCGTTCGCAGCATCCTGAATTGTCGATCGGCGCTGCGGCGCAGATGCAGGACCACCAACCAAGCCACCACTTGCATACCCCTGCCAGCCAAGACGCATGCCTTCGACCGTCCCCACACCGCCTGCGCGCGCGATGTCCATTTGCGACCAGACGATTTCGCCCTTGTGGGTAATCCCAGCCGGCTCGTTGATGCCGCCCGGTCCGGTGTAGCCGCCGCCAGCCTTGCCGGTGGTCAGAAAGCTGCCCAGCGTCGTGTTGGGCGCCCAGAATGGACTGGTGGGGCTGATGCCGCCAAGCAGGCTCCCAAGGCCACCCAGAAGGCTGCTCGGGCTGTTGGCGCCGGAAGCAGCATTCATGAGCTGCTGGCTGAACTGGCCGAGGCCAGCGCCGAAGTCCCCGACCCCCTGCATGGCCGTCGAGGTTGCGCTCGTCAGGCCGCCAAGGTTGGTCGCCGCTTCGTTGCTGTTGGCAGCCATGCGCTCGACAGCGGCCGCCGCGGTGTCGTTCTGGGTATTTGCCCCCTGCCCGATGCCTTCCCATTTATCGATGCCAACGCGCTTTGCGCCATACCAGGCGCCCCAGCCGTTCTTCTTCGCGTGATCAAGCGCGAAATCGACGCCGGCCGGCCCGCTCGATGCAAGTGCAGGGTCCATACCGGTTGCCCGCTGGAACTCATTGCCCAGACCACCGCCCTTGTAGAGTTGGAACGGGCCATAGGAGGCTTCGCGGACGCCGTTCTTGACGAAACCCGACTGAAGGTTCCAGCTATTCAGCCCGCCCTCCGACTGCGCCACGCGAAGCGCAATACCTGCGTCAATGCCTCGCTTGGTCGCGGCCTCAGTGATGTAGGACGAGATATCGGTTGCCGGTATCGCAGAGCGCGTCACTGCCATGACAGGCGCTGCCGACGCAGCGACGGGTCCCGCGATGCCGGCGCCGGATGTGGCTGCCGGTGCAGCAGAGCCCGTAATGAGATTGAGAAGGCCAGTGCCGGCCGTCGAGGCGGTTCCGGGTTGACCGAGTACGCTATTGAGAAGGCTGTTGATCAGATTATCCGTAATGCGTCCTGTGACGTTCATCAGCGATTTCAAGAAAGCGTTCCCGAAAGCTTCACCAATCGAATCCCCCTGCATGAGGCCGTCCCGAAGATCTGTGAAAAAGCCACCGAGATCAGCGCGAGCCTGTTTAATGCGCTCAAGTTCTCGAACGCCGTTGGCGAACTCACTATTTAGATCGACGTCGAGCCCCGCTCCGCGCTGACGAGATGCGATATCTTGGTCCGTCCGGTTCCGATATTCCTGCTCCGTCTCGAACTTCAGGTCTGCAGCGAGCTTGAGGTTTGCAGCTTCTGTTGCGGCAACCTTGTAAGCCTGACCAAGCTTCTCAATCTCCGCGCGCTGAGCCGGCGTCGCCTTAGCTCCCTGCTGCTCGACGCGATTGAGAAGATCCAACTGAAAGCGATAGGCTGCGACAGCAACTCCAGCCTGCCCTACCATTGCAGATTCCGCCTGGATCTGCTCAATGCGATCATTCGCAGTGCGGATCATACGGTCGTAGGACTCGCGCACGCGGTCGGCATCTTTTTCCGACTTCGCCAGATCATCACCGAGCTGGATAGGCTTCCGGGTCGGGATCGGAACGCCCACCGTCACCCCTTGAGGGTTGGTGACTGTTGGATTTTCGTTTGCTTCACGAAGTGCAGCCTGCTCTGCATTGTAGGTCTGGATCTCATTCGGATTGGTCATGAACCGACCGTCACCGCTGATAATGGGACCGAGTTGACCTAAGGGGCCGAGCTGCTTGACAAGATCAACCAGGACAGCCGCTTCGGTCTTGAACCCAGAAGCACTTACTGCAGCTTTGTCGAGAGCAGCCGGCAAAAAGTCGAGCGACTTCACGAAGGCATCAATGGCAGGCGTTGATCCGTCTTTGATTAGGCTCGCAAGATCCCTCTGGACGCCGCGCGCCATCTCTGACGTTGCCGTGCCGTTGCCGATCGCCTTTTCAAGCGCCGCAAAATCGCGCTGCAGATTTCCTACCTGCCCCTCATCTCTGCCAAGCTGCTGAAGCTGCGACGCGGTATCCGTCATCGCTATATTCACGTCAGTGATTTGCTTGCGGAGGGTCGTCCACTGATCGTCAGCGGCCTTATCCGCCGCCTCTTTGATTTCCTTGCCGGTCGCAGCGCTTTCGCGAGCCTCGTTGTAAGCCTTCAGCGCAGGAAGAGCCTCACCCCACTTTTGAGCGACAGCGGCAATGAGCGCTGCCTCTTTTTTCAAGGTCTCTTCGGACTTCCCGCCGCCCCACTCCACACTGCTGAAATAACTGGCTGCCGCAGCCGTTGCGCCAATGACACCAATTGTCAGCAATGACACCGGGTTTAGTATCTGAGCAAACGCCCCAGCTACAGCCGGACCAATCGCTTGGCCGCTTGCGCGAATGTCATTGAAGACAGCCGCGACCTGCGGCCCCTGCTGAAGAGCAACGGTGTAGAACGGCATAGATCCGGCCGTTGCTAATACATCAAATCCCTGCGCAGCAAGGTTCGATGTGTTGAAGGCGCGGCCCTCAGGACGATTATCGTTGGCCCCAGACCGGTTGACGCTTGCTGCATACTGCTCGTGCCGGGCCTTCGCCATCATCTGAGCCTGGGCAAGTTCCGCAGTGCTGATTTCCGCGCGATCTGCCAGCATCGCATATTCGGCCAGCTCAGAATTCAGACGAGCCTGAGAAGCCCCAACCGGATCGAGTTGAGCACGTAGCGATGCCGCCTTTTGTGCGTATCGGTCGGCATCGCGCGCAGCTTCTTCAAAAACCGCCGCTGATCCCCGCGCTGAGGTGCCGTAGCCGTTCACACCGAGGCGAGCGTTGAGGTCGCTGGAAAATGCGCCACCCGCCTGCGCGGCACGTAGGCGATCAATCTCTTCACGTCGCGCCATCTGTCAACGGCGGAGTAAAATCCTGCCACGCGGCGGCGCAAAAGTCGGCCACTTGTGGCGCGCGCATGAGACCGCCGGGAGGGCTTAGGCCCGAGCGGGGGTCTCATGCGCGCGTTGCGATTTTCGAAGGGCGTCAGCCGGCCTTTCGGGCGCGGCTTTGGGCGAGACGATAGCTGTCGCCGTTCATCTCGAGGATGCTGACGTGATGGGTGATGCGGTCGAGCAAAGCGCCGGTCAGGCGCTCGGACCCCAAGGTTTCCGTCCATTCGTCAAAAGGAAGGTTGCTGGTGATCAGGGTCGCGCCTCGCTCGTATCGTTGCGAGATCAGCTCGAACAGCAATTCCGCGCCGGTCTTTGACAGCGGCACGAAGCCCAGTTCATCGATGATCAACAGCTGGTAGGCGGCCATCTGCTTCTGGAACCGGATGAGACGCCGCTCGTCGCGCGCCTCCATCATCTCGCTGACCAGTGCGGCCGCTGTCGTGAACCCAACGGACAGGCCCTTCTGGCAGGCGGCCAGGCCGAGGCCGAGCGCCACATGGGTCTTGCCCGTGCCGCTGGGGCCGAGAGCGATAACGTTCTCCCTGCGCTCGATCCATTCGCAGCGCGCCAGTTCCAGCACCTGCATCCTGTTCAGCTTTGGGATGGCGGCGAAGTCGAAACTGTCGAGGCTTTTGACGACCGGGAACCTGGCCGCCTTGATGCGACGCTCGACCTTGCGACGGTCCCGTTCGATCATCTCCCGCTCGGCAAGCCGGGTGAGGTATCCGACATGATCGACGCCTTCGGTGGCGCACAGCCGGGCCAGCTTCTGGTACTCGCGCTGGAAACTCGGCAGCTTCAGGGTTTTGAGATAATGGGTGAGAAGGATCTCGGGTGCTTGGGTGTTCATGCGACTTCTCCCGCATCCGACGACAGGAGACGCATATACGCCTTCGCCGATGTCGTCTCGACCGTCGCCCTCGGCAAATACGGGTAGATGGACAGGTCCAGTCTGGGCGGCCGGCGTTCCACCCGGCACAGGATCAGATGCTTGACGGCGTCAAAGCCAATGGCGCCAAGCTGGATCGCCTGCTTCACCGCCGCATGCAGATCGGCGAGTTCGAAGCTCTCCAGCAGGCGGAGGACCTGCACGTACTCACGCCGGCCGTGTTTGGCCATGCGGCCTTCCATCAACCGGCGCAGCGTAGCGAACTCTTGCGGCAAGTCCCAGCCCTGGAGGGGCGCTGCCTGATCCAGCGAATTGATCTTCTGCTCGATCAGCGGCAGGTAATGGACAGGATCGAAGACGACGTCTTCCCGTTCCCAGCACCGAGGATGGCGGGCGATGATCTCGCCACGGCCACCAATGACCACTTCGTTGACATAGCCGCGCACCCACACATCCTGATGGCCATAGGCGACCGGGACGGAATAGTCGTTGGTCTTGTAGCGCACCAGCGACTGCGCCGTCACCTTGGCACTTGCCTGGTCGCAGGCATCAAATGGCGAGGCTGGCAAGGCGCGCATGGCAGCCAGATCGCGCCGCAAGCGCTCGCCGATCGTCTCGCTCTCGCCGCGCAGCCTGTCGCGCTGGCGCTTCCGGCACTGCTCCTCCAGAAAGGTGTTGAACGCCTCCCATGTCGCAAACTGCGGGATCGGTACCATGAAGTTGCGCCGGGCATAGCCGACGAGACCCTCGACGTTCCCCTTGTCGTTGCCCTTGCCGGGACGGCCATAGCGATCCCGGATAAGGTAGTGGGACAGGAAGCCGCTGAACAACGTCGCGCGCTTGCGGGTGCCGTCAGGCAAAATCTTCGCCACCAGGCAACGGTCGTTGTCGTAGACGATCGATTGCGGCACGGCGCCGAAGAAAGCGAACGCATGGACATGGCCATCGACCCAGGCCTCGGCCACTGCCGCCGGATAGGCCCGCACGTAGCAGCCGTCGCTGTGCGGAAGGTCGAGCACGAAGAAATGCGCCTTCTGCTCGACACCGCCGATGACCACCATCGCCTCACCGAAATCGGCCTGCGCATGGCCGGGCGGATGCGACAGCGGCACGAACACTTCCTGGCGGCGCTGATCCCGCTCGCGCATGTAATCCTTGATGATCGTATAGCCGCCAGTGAACCCGCATTCGTCTCGAAGCCGGTCAAACACCCGCTTGGCCGTATGGCGCTGCTTGCGCGGCACTTGTCTGTCTTCGTCCAGCCAGTGATCGATCGTCGAGACAAACGCATCCAGCTTGGGCCGCCGGATCGGTGATTGTCGCTGATAGCCAGGTGGCGTCGAATAGGACAGCATCTTGGAAACGCTGTCGCGCGATATGTTGAAATGCTTTGCAGCCTGACGCCGGCTCATGCCTTCCGAGCAAGCCAGTCGAACCTTCAGATATAATTCCACGGTATAGATCCCCAGGCCCTCCTGCGCTCATTGCAGAAGAGAAATAGGTGGCCGACTTTTACGCCGCCCGAAGCGGGACAATCCCGCCGCTACCGTGGTCTAATTTTGCACCGCCGCTCTCAAGTCATTCTATCCAGCTTCCGCCACGGAGGACCGGTCATGAGCTACGAGGACCTGAAAAGGATGGCCGACCGCGCCCACATCGGCATGGCCTTGCACGGCACGAACGCGCTCACGGGTGGACC
The DNA here is from genome assembly GCF_900067135.1 of Rhizobium sp. 9140. Taxonomy (NCBI): domain Bacteria; kingdom Pseudomonadati; phylum Pseudomonadota; class Alphaproteobacteria; order Hyphomicrobiales; family Rhizobiaceae; genus Rhizobium; species Rhizobium sp. 9140. Next base: position 3,507,049 of record NZ_FJUR01000001.1, read on the forward strand.
CGTCGATCGCCTGCCCCCGCGTCTGTGGGAAGACTTCCGGGTTGAGCTTCAGCGCCGGTACCGCAAAGCGACGGGCGAGGAGTTCGCCGTGCTCTCCGTGGGCGTGGCACCGGCGCCACCCCAACCGATTTGCCAAGGCAGCATCTCCGCGCTGCCGGTATCGGCCGCGATCCTGAGAACGACCAGGTCGTCTTTCTGTCCCTCAATCGTCGTCCGACCAACGACGAGGTGCGCGCCATTCACGGCGCTATCGGCCGTACGCCCGCGTCGTGCCCCTTCTGCGCCAATCCGACCTACGTCCTGCTGTGCTCCCATTGCGGTGAGCCGGACGTGCCAGACAGCGAATTCTGAGGATCGCCACCATGAAAAACAGGCTCATCGACCTTAACAACCATCTGTTCTCCCAGCTTGAGCGTCTCAGCGATGAGACGCTAACGAGCGAGCAAATCGAAACCGAGGTGAAGCGCACCGATGCAATTGTTGATGTGAGCGAACAGCTCATTCGCAATTCTGAGCTTGCCCTCAAGGCGGCAACGCTCGTTGCCAATCACGGCGATCGTTTTAAGCCGATGCTTCCCACGATTTTCAGAGCCGCAGATACTCTTGAAGGCAAAGCCATCACGGACGGAGCCGAGAAATGAAAGGCTCATGGATCCAGTACAGCGCTGGCGAAATGGAGTGGCTTGAGGCCAATCGGCTGTTGCCGATCGCCGAATACCATGCAGCATTTTGCCGAGAGTTCTCACGCAACGATGTTTCCGCAGGCAATCTACATGCCCTTCGCAAACGCAAAGGATGGAAGACAGGCCGCACTGGGCACTTCGCCAAAGGCAGCGTTCCGCTAAACAAGGGTGTTCCGTGTGAACCCGGCAAAGGCGGACGGCATCCGAACGCGCAGCGCTCCCATTTCAAGACCGGGCAACTGCCGCACAATACCAAATTCCTCGGCCATAAGCGCGTTTCGAAGGACGGATATGTCGAGATCAGTATCGACGAAGAGAACCCGCATACCGGCTACGAGCGTCGCTATGTGCTGAAGCACCTCCACCTATGGGAAAAAGCCAATGGACCAGTTCCCGAAGGCCAATGCCTCAAATGCTTGGACGGCAACAGGCTTAATACCGATCCGTCGAATTGGCTTCCGATCTCGCGTGGTGTTTTGCCGCGGCTCAATGGCGGCCGGGCGACACGCGTCATGGCTTACGACACAGCCCCTGATGAGTTGAAGCCGGTGCTTATGACGATGGCTCGCATCGAGCACAAGGCAAGCGAGCTTCGTCGCAACCGCACTGGAGGCCGGCATGATCAAAAATGAAAACCCATCTTCCAAACCGAAGCCGAACGATGGCACGCGGCGAACCTTCGTGATCCCGGATGGCCATTATCCCGTACTCGATGAAGACGGCCGAGCGACGGGAGAGGTGCTACCTCTGCCAGCGCCAGCATCCCAGAACAACGGGAGCGAGAAATGACATCGGTTGCCGTCGTCAAAAAATCAGATCTTCAGCGCATGGCAGACGTCGCAAACGAGCGGAATGTCACCGTCGAGATCGTCGAGGGAGGCCGCACGATCAGGGTGTCACCGGTTCACGCCGCAGCACCGGAGAAATCTCCGCTTGCGCCCAAGGGCGGACTCCGCTTCTGATGGAGGACATGCCACGCAAATTGCCCCTGAACGTCATCAAGGAAAAGAACCGTCACGGGACGTGGGTATTTTATTACCGCGTAGGGAAAGGCACCAGGACACGCTTGCGCGGCGAGCCAGGTAGCCCTGAGTTCAATGCAGCTTACAAGGCTGCAGTGATGGACACCCCAGATCAAGTGCGGCGCACGCGATCTGACAGCCGTTCGGTGCGGTGGCTGGTTGAGCGCTACATGGAGAGCCGGCAGTGGGCCGAGCTATCGATGTCGACCCGGCGCGCGCGCGGCAACCTCTTCAAGCAGATGGTGGAGGCGATCGGCGAAGACCATTTCACAGACATGTCAAAGCAGGACATGGAGATGGCGCTCGATGCGAGGGCGAAGACCCCAGCTCAGGCAAACTGCCTATTGAAGGCCGTGCGTGGACTGTTCGCATGGGCCATTAAGAGCGATATTGCAATATTCGACCCGACCCGCGGGGTTGAGCCCGTCCGCTACAAGTCCGATGGCTTTGAGCCGTGGACAATCGACGACGTTCATAGGTTCTGCGTCAAATGGCAGGTCGGAACTCGCCAGCGCCTCGCGTTCGAGCTTCTGCTATGCTCAGGCCTTCGCCGATCAGACATCGTGAAGGCCGGCCGGCAGCACATGACCGGCAACACCTTTTCCATGCGCACGAAAAAGACTGGCGCTGAGATCACAATCGAGTTTCCGGCAAGACTTATCGACGTGCTGGCGCAGACACAGACCGGAGATCTCGCCTTCATAGTCGGCGAGACCGGGCGCCCATTTACCGTCGAGAGCTTTGGCAATTGGTTCCGGAAACATTGCAACGCTGCCGGCATCGACAAGAGCGCCCACGGCGTCCGCAAACTATCCGCTACTCTGGCGGCGAATGCTGGCGCGTCATCGCATGAACTTATGGCGCAGTTCGGCTGGGCAACATCGCGCCAGGCCGAAACCTACACGAAAAAAGCCGACCGCAAGCGCCTTGGGATCAAGGCTTCGAAGATGGTTGCAGAACAAATTGAGATCGAAATTTCCCCGCACCTAAGTTCTAGTGCGGGAAAATCGCGAAACAGTAAGCGATTTCAACGGCATAGAAAATATGTGGTGCCCCATGCCGGAGTCGAACCAGCACTCCTTTCGGAACTCGATTTTGAGTCGAGCGCGTCTACCAATTCCGCCAATGGGGCACGGAGAGGCAAGTTCGGGATTTATACGGGTGGGGCGGGCTTGGTCAACCGGGATTTCGCGGTCTGCGTGGCAATTGCGCGAGAGAATGGGCAAGACGGTCCATCGGCAGAAGGCGGGATTGGGAAACGATGGTGCGGAGCAGCATCAGGCGCGCCGTGGTGATTTACAGGGGCTGTATTCCTGCATAGAAGCTGATGGATGCCTCGTCCGGGGCGTTGCCCCGTCTTGTTACGTGAACGAGGAATTGCCGATGCTCCGCAGCCTTTACGACTGGACCATGTCGCTTGCCGCGCGCAAGTCGGCCGAGGTCTGGCTTGCCGTCATCGCCTTCGTGGAGAGCTCCATCTTTCTCGTGCCGGCCGATGTCCTGTTCCTGCCGATGGCGCTGGCACGGCCGGAGCGCGCCTGGCGCTACGCGGCGGTCGCGACCGTTGCCTCCGTGCTCGGCGGTATCGCCGGCTGGTATCTCGGGCATTACGCCTTCGAGGCGCTGGCGCGGCCGGTGCTCGAATTCTACGGCAAGCTCGAAGCCTTCGAGACGATGCGGGCGTCCTTCAGCAACGAGATGCTGGTGCTGCTGCTGATCACCTCGGGCCTCGCACATCTGCCGCCCATCAAGGTCGTGACGATCCTGTCCGGCGTCGCGGGCATTCACCTCGGCCTGTTCATCGTCTGCGCCATCATCGCGCGCGGCGCGCGATTCTTTCTCCTGGCCTGGCTGCTGCGCCGCTATGGCGAGGAGATCCGGCATTTCATCGAGAAGCGCCTCGGCCTGATTTCGGCGGTCGCCGCCGCCGCGCTGATCGTCCTTTTCGTCGCCTACCGCTTCTTCCTGCACAATCCCGAGATCGTCACACCCTGACACTTCACGCGAAGCCGCCGCCGCAAAACAGATTTCGCTCCCCAACGATATGCTGTAAGGGCTTCGTGACCCGCACAGCGAACCCGCCTTCCGGAGCCCGTAGACCGTGACAGCCATCCAACGCTCCCCTGCCCTGTCCTCCGCCGTCCTCGTCACGCTCGGCATGATCGTCACGGTGGGAACCGCGCTCGGCTTCGAGCATCTCGGCGGCTATATCCCCTGCGCGCTCTGCCTGATGCAGCGCGAGCCATACTATTACGGCATTCCCGTCGGCGTGCTCGCGATCATCAGCGCCGCCTTCCCCATGCCGGCCTGGCTGCCCCGGCTTCTGCTGGCGGTCGTGGCGATTATGATGCTGGTCGGCGCCGGCATCGGCATCTACCACGCAGGCGTCGAGTGGCATTTCTGGGAGGGACCTTCAAGCTGCGCAACCTCGGCGCAGGGCGTCTCGGCGAATGTCGGCGATCTCCTAAGCGATCTAGACAGCAAGCACGGCCCGTCCTGCATGGATGCGGCGCTCCGCGTGCTCGGCTTGTCGTTCGCCGGCTGGAACGTGCTGGCTAGCCTTGTGCTCGCGGCCCTTGCCATCCGCGGCGCCATCAAGGCGCGGTAACGCGAAACGGGCGCCCGTTCAGGCACCCGCAAACCCGTCGGCGGTCCGCCACAGCCAAGCCTTATGGCTGCAGTTCGACATCCCAGTAGAGATAGTCCATCCAGCTTTCGTGCAGGAAGTTCGGCGGGAACAGCCGGCCGTTATTGTGCAAGTCCTGCACCGTCGGGTGATAGGGCTTCTGGTGCGGGAACATGCCGGCATTGCGCGGCATCTTGCCGCCCTTGCGCAGGTTGCAGGGCGAGCATGCGGCCACCACGTTCTCCCACGTCGTCTGCCCGCCATGGCAGCGCGGAATGACGTGATCGAAGGTCAGGTCGTCTGGCGAGCCGCAATACTGGCACTCGAACCGGTCGCGCAGGAAGACGTTGAAACGGGTGAAGGCCGGGTGACGCGAGGGCTGCACATAGCTCTTCAGGCAGACGACGCTTGGAAGCTTCATCGAAAAGCTGGGCGAAGAAACCTGGTGGTCGTATTCCGCGAGAATAACGACACGGTCAAGGAAGACCGCCTTGATCGCGTCCTGCCAGGACCAGAGCGACAAAGGGTAATAACTAAGAGGCCGGTAGTCCGCGTTCAACACGAGCGCAGGCAAGGCCTGAGGTGAGACTGCAATCGTCAAGTCCAGTGACTCCTGATCGATTCGGCATCTGCACTTCTATATTAGGCCCGTTACGTCAGGATTGTGAAGCCGAAAGGAAATCGGGAACAAAAGATTCATTTCAGATGGTTACGCGCCACGCGCCGCGGCGCGCATCAGGTCACGACAGGCGTCGCATCGCGACGCATGCAGCTTGCATAGTAAGCCCAGAACAACCGTGCCGCGACGCTGCGCCATGGGCTCCACGCGACACTGATCGCCTCCAATGCCCGAGCGGATGGACGCGCCGGCAAGTGAAGCGCATGCGCAACGGCGCTCTGCAGGGCGATGTCCCCGACCGGAAACACATCTCTGTGACCCGCGCAGAAGACGAGATAGACCTCCGCCGTCCAGCGACCGATGCCCGGCAGCGCACACAAAGCTGAAATCGCGGCTTCCGCTTCCATATCGCAGATTGCCTCAAGGTTGAGCACGCCGGTCTCAGCCGCCACGGCCGAACCCCGCAGCGCCTTGATCTTCGCACCCGATAGCCCGATGGCGCGGCAATCCTCATCGTCCAGCGCCAGGAAGGCCTGCGCCTCGACCGTGCCGAGCCGCAGGAGCATCCGGTTCCAGATCGCAGCCGCGCTCGCCTTGGAGATCATCTGCGACACGATGATCGCGGCCAGACCGGAAAAGCCAGGCTCGGACCGTCGCAGCGGCACCGGGCCGGCAATGGCGATAGTGTACGCGAGCCGGGGATCGAGGGCGCCCAGCGCCGCCAGGCCGAAAGTGACATCGTCGTCGCTTGAAATCCGCATTGCGAGGGTCCTCCCACCGTCTCGGCTCGACCGTCTTGGCTCGTCGGCGCATTGATGGCAGAACAGGAGCATGCCGAACAGCCCGCCAAAGCCCCCGGTGTATCGCTTCGCGCCCAGCCCGAACGGCGCGCTTCATCTCGGCCATGCTCTGTCGGCCCTGCTCAACGCGGATTTTGCGAGCGCGGCAGGTGGCCGGCTTCTGCTGAGGCTGGAGGACATCGACCGCGCACGCTGCCGGCTGGAATTCGAACACGCGATCTTCGAGGATCTCGACTGGCTCGGATTCTCGTTCGAGGAGCCTGTGCGGCGCCAGTCCGAACACTTTGCCGACTACGAGACCGCGCTCGACCGCCTCCGGTCCCACGGCCTCGTCTACCCCGCTTTCCTGACCCGTGGCGAGATCCGCGCTCATGTCGCAGCCATCGAGGTCGGCGGCGGCACCTGGCCGCGCGATCCCGACGGTGCGCCGCTCTATCCCGGCCCTGAGCGAACATGGGATATCCGGCAGAGAGAGGATGCGGTTGCCGCAGCAGCGGCGACCGGACGACCTTACGCCTGGCGCCTGGACATGCAGAAAGCTTGCAACAGCATCGACAGGCTGCTCGCATGGCGCGAGACCGGTGTCCGTCCGCAGGGAGAAACAGGCAATCCGGAAAGCATGGCAGGAACGGTCGAAGCGCGACCGGAAGCCTGGGGCGACGTCATTCTGTCGCGGCCGGATGCGCCCTCCAGCTATCACCTGTCGGTGACGGTGGACGACGCGTTGCAGGGCGTGACACATGTCGTGCGCGGGCAGGACCTCTTCCATGCGACGGCGGTGCACCGCCTGCTCCAAACCCTTCTCGACCTGCCGGAACCCGTCTACCACCACCACCGCCTCATCCTCGGGCCGGATGGGCGCAAGCTGTCGAAGAGCCATCGGGACACGGGCCTTGCCGCCCTGCGGGAAAGCGGCCTCTCAGCGGCGGATGTCCGCGCGCTTGTCCTCTGACGCCGGTGCTGCCTCCTCTGGAAGCGCGATGTCACGCGTGCCCGTCGCCTCGACCGCCGGCATGCCGCGGAAATGGCGGATGACCATGCGCTTGACCTTGTACTTCATGATCGCGGCATTGATCTCGGCGCCGATGATGAAGATCGCGCCGAGCATATACAGGAAGACGAGCACGATCATGATCGAGGCAAGGCCCGCATAGGTCGAGACGTAGTTCGCGAAATTCGAGAGGTATGACGCGAAACCGAAGGCGCCGATCGTCCAGGCAATGAGCGTGATGAGAATGCCGGGCAGGACATCCATGATCTTTCGCCGGCCATCGGGCAGCCAGAGATGCGAGACAATCAGCCCGCAGGTGAGGATCAGGAGCGCGAGCGCCAGTCCCCAGTTGTCCACCATGGACAGAAGCTCGTCCAGCCAAGGCAGCCAGCGGTCGGCATAGCGAAGCGCCAGGGGAACGGCGACGAGCAGCAGGCTGACGAAGGCGAGGATGACGACGCCCGCCATCACGAAGCCGAGACTGGCGAGGCGCGTCACGTACCACGGCCGGCTTTCCGCCACGCGGTAGGCGCGGTTGAGCGAGATGCGCAGCGCCTCGACGCCATTGGACGCGAAATAGGCCGCAGCCAGCACCGAAACGGTGAGCAAACCGCCGCGCGGCGTCGTCAGCACCTGCACGATCTCGTCGGCGATCGGCTTTGCGATCGATGGCGGCCATGTGTCGAAGATCAGGTGGACGGCAGTGGTGGCGAACTGGTCGGCTCCGAGAAAGCTGCCGAGCGCGGTGCCGAAGATCAGGAACGGAAAGATCGCGAGCAGTGACGACAGTGCGACGTGACTGGCCATCGCCCAGCCGTCATCGTCGCTGAAATGCCACAACGCGTCGAATGTGACCTTCCAGGCCATACGCAGGAACAACGGCATCCGGTCTCCGTTCTCAAGGACGCGACGTCCCTTTCTCCGGGATACGAAACACGCCGCGATTTGGTTTCATGTACGTTCACGCACCCGGGCGTTCACCCAGCCATTCTCGCAGGTGCCGCCACATTGTCACCTGCCTGCGAATATGGGAAACCAGCGCTCCAAGTCCACATGTCACGTGCACATGCCCGCGAGCAACGTTCAGATCGACAAGAGCCCCATGACAGACAGCCCCCACCGGCCCACCATCATCGTCACGGGATGCTCCTCCGGCATCGGCGCCTATGCCGCAAGAGCGCTCACCCGAGACGGCTGGCGCGTCTTCGCGACCGTGCGCCGGGAGGAAGACCGGGAAAGCCTTGAAGCCGATGGCATCGAGACCTTTCTGATGGACTACACCCGCACGGAAACGATCGCGGCACTGGTCGAGGCGGTTCTGGCGCGCACCGGCGGGCGGCTGGATGCGCTGTTCAACAACGGCGCATACGGGCAGGCCGGTGCGGTGGAGGATCTTCCGACGGAAGCGCTTCGCCAGCAGCTCGAAACCAATGTCATCGGCTGGCACGACCTCACCCGCCGCGTCATTCCCGTCATGCGGGCGCAGGGCCGCGGTCGCATCGTGCAGTGTTCTTCTATCCTCGGCATCGTGCCCTACAGGTGGCGCGGCGCCTATAATGCCTCGAAGTTCGCCATCGAGGGCCTGTCTCTGACCCTGCGCATGGAGCTTGCCGGCACCGGCATCGAGGTCAGCCTCATCGAGCCCGGCCCCATCGAGTCGCGCTTTACCGCCACTGCGGTCACGCATATCCGCCGTCACATCGATCTCGAAGGTTCCGTTCACCGCGAGGAATATGCCCGGCAGATGCGTCGGCTGACCGGCGAAAGCGGCCCGTCGCGTGGCAAGCTCGGGCCGGAGGCGGTCTATGCCGTTCTTGTGAAAGCTTTGACGGCAAAACGCCCGCGACCGCACTATATTGTGACTCAACCGGCCAAACAGGGCGCACGGCTGAAAAAATGGCTTCCGGCGGGCCTGTTCTATCGCATTATTGGGCGCCTCGGCTGAGCGGCCGGATCCTCTCTGGTGGGACGGCAGCGGCCGTCAGAAAGACTGCGCATGAGTTCCTTCCTTACCGGCCTCACCTTGCTCGTCATGGGCCTCGTCGTCATCGTGCTGATCCGCGGCCTGATCACCATGGCCAAGGGCGGCAGCGGCAACGCCTCCAACAAGCTGATGCAGGCCCGCGTCCTGCTGCAGGCCGTCGCCATCGGCCTGATCATGCTGACACTCTGGATCACCGGCGGAGGGCGCTGACATGGTCAAGCTCAACAAAATCTACACCCGCACCGGCGACGACGGCACGACAGGCCTTGCCGCCGGCCCGCGCCGCCTCAAGAACGACCTGCGGATTGAATGCTACGGCACGATCGACGAGGCGAATGCCGCGATCGGCATGGCGCGCCTGACGACGTCGAGCGAGCCGGAGGTCGACGAGATGCTGAAGCGCATCCAGAACGATCTTTTCGACCTTGGCGCTGACCTTTCGACGCCGGATACCGGCGAGACCCTGCCCTATGAGCCGCTGCGCATCGTTGCCGGTCAGGTCGCGCGTCTGGAAAGCGAGATCGACCGTCTGAACGCCGATCTGGAGCCGCTGCGCTCCTTCGTGCTCAACGGCGGCACCCCGGCCGCAGCCCACCTGCACCTCGCCCGCACCATCGCGCGCCGTGCCGAGCGCGCCATGGTCGCCCTCTCCCACACGGAAGGCGAGACGGTCAGCCCGGCGGCGCTCGAATATGTCAACCGGCTCTCCGACTTCCTCTTCGTCGCGGCCCGCTGGCTGAACGATCGCGGTCGCGGCGACGTGCTCTGGGTGCCCGGGCTCACAAGGTAAGCCCGGTCTTACTCGGTAAGGGCCGGCATCAGATTGAGTCCGTCGGCGCCGCAGGAGACAGCATGTTCATACCGCTTCACGATCGCAACAACCTGAAGCATATCCGCCTGCAGGTCGTGACGATCGGGCTGATCGTGGCGAACGTGCTCGTCTTCTTCCTCACCGGCCCACTCTTCGTGGAAGCCTCGACCGTCAATGCCGATCTTCTCTCCTTCGGCTATATCCCGGCGCTGATCTTCGGCGATGCGACATTGGCGCCCGGTATCGCCGTCGTGCCGGAAGCCGCAACCCACATCACCTATGCCTTCCTGCATGCCGATCTCTACCACCTCGGCACCAACATGCTGTTCCTTTGGGTGTTCGGCGACAATGTGGAGGACGCGCTGGGCCACCTGCGCTTCCTGGTCTTCTACCTTGCCTGCGCGGCGGCCGGTGCACTCGTCCACGGACTGGTGGTACCCTTTTCGCAGGCTCCGCTGATCGGCGCGTCCGGCGCGGTCTCGGGTGTTGTCGCGGCCTATTTCCTGCTGCATCCCAAAGTCCGCGTCTGGGTGCTCGTCCTCTTCCGTATTCCCCTGCCATTGCCGGCCTTCATCCCGCTGGCACTGTGGATTGCCCAGCAGTTTTACATGCTGGCGGTCGATCCCTCGGCCGACGTCTCATGGGGCGCGCATGTCGGCGGCATTATCGCTGGCCTTCTCTTGGTCCTTGTCATGCGCCGAAAGGGCGTTCCCCTGTTCGACCGGGTCGTTATCGTACCCAAGGCGGTGCGTCTCGCCGACGCCGGGCCACGCGACCACCCGCCACAGCAGGAGAGAGCAGGCCCATGGGGCACGCGCCCGTGAGCAGAAACCACACAGATCTCCCCGAGAATCTTTACGAGAACTATTGACGTGCACGTAAAGGTCAGTAATTTACGCCTCGGGACCGGGAGCGAGTTCAGGCAAGATTGTAATTGTGGAAAAAACGCGTATCGATGTCGCCAATCGACTGACGGGGCGGCGCGGGAATATGCGATCCCATGATGCATATGCCTGAAAAGCCTGCGGCTTCAGGATCGGTGTCGAGAGGCGCCACACGGAAACCACACGTGCTGGTGCTGCCACACGCAGCCGGGTAACAGCGCGTCAGATCTTCGCCGGGGCGTTTGGCCCGGCTTCACTGCTGAGATGAACTGCCGAGATTCGATGAAGGAAGGCTCCATGAAAATTCTTGTCACCGTGAAGCGCGTCGTTGACTACAACGTCAAGATCCGCGTCAAGCCGGACGGTTCCGGCGTCGAGCTTGCCAATGTGAAGATGTCGATGAACCCCTTCGACGAAATCTCCGTGGAAGAAGCGCTGCGGCTGAAGGAAGCGGGCAAGGCAAGCGAAGTGGTCGTCGTCTCGATCGGCCCGGCCAAGGCCGAGGAAACGTTGCGCACCGCCCTCGCCATGGGCGCGGACCGCGCCATCCTCGTCGAGACCGACGCTGCCGTCGAGCCGCTGGCCGTCGCCAAGATCCTGAAGGGCGTCGTGGAGGCCGAACAGCCCTCGCTCGTTATCGTCGGCAAGCAGGCCATCGACGACGACAGCAACCAGACGGGCCAGATGCTGTCGGCACTGCTCGGCTGGAGCCAGGGTACGTTCGCCTCCAAGGTCGAACTCGGCGCCGACAAGGCGACCGTGACCCGCGAAGTGGATGGCGGTCTCCAGACGATCGACATCAAGCTTCCCGCCGTCGTCACGACGGACCTGCGCCTCAACGAGCCGCGCTACGCCTCGCTGCCCAACATCATGAAGGCGAAGAAGAAGCCGCTCGACAAGAAGACACCTGCCGATTTCGGTGTCGATACAGCACCGCGCCTGACCGTTCTGAAGACAGAGGAGCCCGCCAGCCGCAAGGCAGGCATCAAGGTCGGCTCGGTCGCCGAACTCGTCGACAAGCTGAAGAACGAAGCCGGCGTGCTCTAGGCGCCCTGGACAAAGGTCCGCCGCCGGCCCTGAGGGACCGCGCGGCGGCTCCCAGCCAAACGCCCTTGCACGTGATGTGCTGCCGGATGCCCGTCGAGATAGACAGGCAAGAGACCGCAGCCAAGACAGATTGAGACTTTGAGGAGAACATACGACATGGCCATTCTTCTTCTGGCGGATCATGACGGTCAGACCGTTTCCGACGCCACCGCCCGCACCATCAGCGCCGCAACCGCCATCGGCGGCGACATTCACGTTCTGGTCGCCGGCGACGGTGCGGATGCCTCGGCAGCAAGCGCTGCAGCTCTTGCCGGCGTCTCCAAGGTCCTGCTCGCCAACGATGCGGGCCTTGCCAACAACCTTGCCGAGCCGCTGGCAGCCCTGCTCGTGTCGCTTGCCGGCAGCTACGATGTGCTGATCGCGCCGGCCACCTCCGTCGGCAAGAACGTCATGCCCCGCGTGGCAGCCCTGCTCGATGTCGCCCAGATCTCGGAAATCACCGAGGTCGTCTCGGCCGACACGTTCAAACGGCCGATCTATGCCGGAAACGCCATCCAGACGGTGCAGTCGGGCGATGCCAAAAAGGTCATCACCGTGCGCACCTCGACATTCGCGCCCGCCGCCGCCGGCGGTTCGGCATCGGTCGAGCCCGTGCCTGCCGCGGCCGATCCGGGCCTGTCCACCTTCGTCGGCGATGCCCTGTCCTCCTCCGACCGTCCGGAACTGACGTCGGCGAAGATCATCGTTTCCGGCGGCCGCGCGCTCGGCTCGGCGGAAAAGTTCCAGGAGGTCATCCTGCCGCTCGCCGACAAGCTGGGTGCCGCCGTCGGCGCATCGCGCGCCGCCGTCGATGCCGGATATGCCCCGAACGACTGGCAGGTCGGCCAGACCGGCAAGGTCGTCGCCCCGCAACTCTATATCGCCTGCGGCATTTCCGGCGCCATCCAGCACCTCGCCGGCATGAAGGACTCCAAGGTCATCGTCGCCATCAACAAGGACGAGGACGCCCCGATCTTCCAGGTCGCGGATTACGGCCTCGTCGGCGACATCTTCACGCTGCTGCCGGAACTCGAAAAAGCGCTGTGAGCCGGACACACCGATAATTGAACGGCCGCATCCCCCCGATGCGGCCGTTTTGCATTCGAAGACGTGCGGAGAACGACGGAAAGCACTGGCAAAAACGACGGCCAGCCGGTATCACTTCCATACAGGCCTTCAGCGGTCCTGAACGTCGGCTGCGATTGGGGAACAACGGCTTGATGATCAAGAATGTCGGAATCGTCGGTGCGGGACAAATGGGCTGCGGCATTGCGCAGGTCGCCGCCATGGCAGGCTACAAGGTACACCTCTACGACATCGCGCCCGACCGCATCGAGGCCGGCCTTGCCACGATCAACGGCAACATGGCCCGCCAGGTCTCCTCCGGAAAACTGACCGAGGATGAGCGCAAGAAGGCGCTGACGCTGATCAAGGGCTCCTCCGACCTCACGGATCTGTCGCCGGCCGACCTCGTGATCGAGGCCGCCACCGAAGACGAAGCGATCAAGCGCAAGATCTACGTCGCCGTCTGTCCGGTCCTCAAGCCGGACGCGATCCTTGCCACCAACACCTCGTCCCTTTCGATCACACGCCTCGCCTCCGCCACGGACCGGCCGGAGCGCTTCATGGGCATCCACTTCATGAACCCGGTTCCGGTCATGAAGCTCGTGGAACTGGTGCGCGGCATTGCAACCGAGGAAGGCACGTTCGCCTCGGCCCGCCAGTTCGTCACCGCCCTCGACAAGACCATTACGGTTGCAGAGGATTTTCCCGCCTTCATCGTCAACCGCATCCTCCTGCCGATGATCAACGAGGCGATCTATACGCTGTACGAAGGCGTCGGCACCGTCGATGCCATCGACACCGCCATGAAGCTCGGCGCGAACCACCCCATGGGGCCGCTTCAGCTTGCAGACTTCATCGGCCTCGACACCTGCCTGTCGATCATGCAGGTCCTCCATGACGGCCTCGCCGACAGCAAGTACCGCCCCTGCCCGCTTCTGGTGAAATATGTCGAGGCCGGCTGGCTCGGCCGAAAGTCCGGCCGCGGCTTCTACGACTATCGCGGGGAAACCCCGGTTCCGACGCGGTAGAACGACGGCGCGCCCATCTCGTCGTCGGCGATGGCCTCAGGAGCCGCCCGCCGACGTGGCGGCCCGCACCAGCGCCCGCCCCTCCTCGCCATCCCAGGCCGCCGGCCCGTTCATAGCGGACAGCAGGCAACCCTTGTCGTCCAGCAACACGGTCACCGGCAGACCGAAGGCGAGCCCCTCCTTCTTCAGGGCATTGAAGACGCCCATGGAGGCATCGCGGTAGGGTTTCAGCGCCTTCACGCCCGTCTCCGAAAGAAACGCTTTCGGCTTCTCGTCGTTGCCGGTGTCGATATTGACGGCGACCACCTCGAAGCGGTCGCTCCCCTCGGCCGCCTCCAGCCTGTCCAGCGCGGGCATCTCCTCGCGGCAAGGCACGCACCATGTCGCCCAGAGATTGAGAAGCACGGTGCGACCCTTGAAATCGGCGAGCGTGATGTCTTTGCCCGCGCCGTCCTTGAAGGTCAGTCCCTCCAGAAGCCGCGGCCGGTCCGCCGGCGCCATGGCGGCGACCTGCCCCTTCATCAGCGGCGTCAGCCCTGCAATATTGTCGGACGCCGCAGCACATTGCCCCGCATCCCCCAGGGAAGCGACCTCCGGAGCATTGCCAGACCCGCTTTGCCTGACGTATACCGCAGCCGCACCGGCGATCAGGCCCAGAAGGGCTGCAAGCGCCACGAGCCGCAGGGCGGAGCGGGGTTTTCCCGGGTCTGTCATGTCGGTTTTCAAGACTTGATCCTTTTGAGGAACGGATATCTGCGATGGCTGACGGCGCTTCCGAGACGAAAACCTCCAACCAGATGTGGGGCGGTCGTTTCGCGTCCGGACCCGATGCCATCATGGAGGAGATAAACGCCTCCATCGGCTTCGACAAGAAGCTCTATGCGCAGGATATCAGAGGCTCGAAGGTCCATGCCGAGATGCTGGCCCATCAGGGCATCATTTCCGGCACCGACAAGGATGCCATTCTCGGTGGCCTCGACACGATCCTGTCGGACATCGAAGCCGGAACCTTCGAATTCTCCCGCCGCCTCGAAGACATCCACATGAACGTCGAATCGCGGCTGGCGACGCTGATCGGCCCTGCTGCCGGCCGGCTGCACACCGCGCGCTCGCGCAACGATCAGGTCGCGCTCGACTTCCGCCTCTGGGTCAAGGAAGAGTTGCAGAAGGTCGAGACCGCGCTGACGCGCCTGATCGCCGCCTTCCTCGACCGCGCCGAGGAACATGCCGATACGGTCATGCCGGGCTTCACCCATCTGCAGACGGCCCAGCCGGTGACCTTCGGCCATCACTGCATGGCCTATGTCGAGATGTTCGGCCGCGACCGTGCCCGCGTGCGGCATGCCATCGAGCACATGGACGAAAGCCCGATCGGTGCGGCCGCACTCGCCGGCACCGGCTTTCCGATCGACCGGCACATGACGGCGAAGGCGCTCGGCTTCTCCGGCCCGACACGCAATTCCATCGACACGGTCTCCGACCGGGATTTCGCGCTGGAGTTCCTGTCGATCGCGGCGATCTCCGCCACCCATCTGTCGCGCCTTGCCGAAGAGATCGTCATCTGGTCGACGCCGCAATTCGGTTTTGTGCGCCTTTCGGATGCCTTCTCCACCGGCTCTTCCATCATGCCGCAGAAGAAGAACCCGGATGCCGCCGAACTGGTGCGCGCCAAGACCGGCCGCATCAACGGCTCGCTGATCGCGCTTCTCACCATCATGAAGGGCCTGCCGCTCGCCTATTCCAAGGACATGCAGGAAGACAAGGAACAGGTCTTCGACAGCGCGGAGAGCCTGGAGCTGGGCCTTGCCGCCATGACCGGCATGGTCCGCGACATGACCATCAACACCGACCGGATGAAAAAGGCAGCAGGCTCCGGCTTCTCCACCGCGACCGACCTTGCCGACTGGCTGGTCCGCGAAGCCGGCCTGCCCTTCCGCGACGCGCACCACGTCACCGGCCGCGCCGTGGCGCTGGCCGAAGGCAAGGGTTGCGACCTTGGCGAACTCAGCCTCGAAGACCTCCAGGCCATTCACGATGCGATCACCGACAAGGTCTTCGATGTCCTGACCGTCGAGGCCTCCGTCGCCAGCCGCACCTCCTTCGGCGGAACGGCCCCGGCCGAAGTCCGCCGCCAGATCGCCTGGTGGCGCGCGCGCAACTGAGGCAACCCCGTCTCGAGCCGACATCGATCCCCGGGGAAACCCATCATTTTCCCCGGGCGATCCATCAGAATTTCGAACGTGCGCGGTCCTGGAAAAACAGCTAAGAGGAACCGCCCGCCTTCGCAAAGGACCCGCGACGATGACATTCCGGACTGCCGCCCTGACGGCGCTGCTTCTGACGGCAACGGTGCTGACGGCCTCCGGCTGCGGCCGCAAGGGAGATCTCGAACGTCCGAGCGTCGCCCGCGAGCAGGCTGCGAAGGAGGCGGGGAACACGACCCGTACGCCATCCGCCGCCCCGTCCGGGCTTGTGCGCCCGGCAAGCGGCGCCGCACCGGCCAGCTCCGCCGTGACCGGCAACGCATCCAGCCAGACGACGGCCGTCACGCAGATGAACGTCGTTCCCGGATCGGACAACGCAGCCGCCCGCAGCGGCCGCACCGGCGACCAGACCGACGTTCCCGAGCGCCCCTTCCTCCTCGATCCGCTGCTCTGACAGCCATCTCAAGGCCCATCCCGTGAATCATTTCGAATATCGCGACGGCGTTCTGCATGCGGAAGACGTGCCGGTCACCGACATCGCCCGCGCCGTCGGCACGCCCTTCTATTGCTATTCCACCGCGACGCTGGAGCGGCACTACGCCGTCTTCGCAAAGGCCTTCGACGGCATCGACGCGCTCGTCTGTTATGCGATGAAGGCGAATTCCAACCAGGCCGTCCTCAAGACGCTCGGCCGCCTCGGCGCCGGCATCGACGTGGTCTCCGGCGGCGAGCTCGCCCGCGCGCTGGCGGCGGGCATTCCGGCCGAGCGCATCATGTTCTCCGGCGTCGGCAAGACGGCGGGCGAGATGGATCTGGCGCTGGCCGCCGGCATCTACTGCTTCAACGTCGAGTCCGAGCCGGAGCTCGAAGTCCTCAACGCCCGCGCCGTACGGCTGAACCGTCAGGCGCACGTCTCCTTCCGCATCAATCCGGATGTGGACGCGAAGACCCACGCGAAGATCTCGACCGGCAAGAAGGAAAACAAATTCGGCATCGGCTATGAGCGCGCCCGCGCGGTCTACGCCCATGCAGCGACGCTTCCCGGCATCAAGGTCACCGGCATCGACATGCATATCGGCAGCCAGATCACCGATCTGCAACCGTTCGAGGATGCCTTCAAGGTGCTGCGCGATCTCGTGGAAACGTTGCGGGCCGATGGCCACGTCATCGACCATGTCGATGTCGGCGGCGGCCTCGGCGTACCCTACAAGGAAGACAACAATCCACCGCCCTTGCCCGATGCTTATGCGGCGATCGTCAAGGACCAGCTCGCCGGCCTCGGCTGCCGCATCGTCATGGAGCCCGGCCGCCTGATCGTCGGCAATGCCGGTATTCTGGTCACCGAGACGATCTATGTGAAGGATGGCGGGTCGAAGACTTTCGTCATCGTCGATGCCGCGATGAACGACCTCATCCGCCCGACCCTCTATGAGGCCTATCACGAGATCCGCCCTGTGCGGATCTCTGCCGCCAATGCGCCGCGTATCCGGGCGGACGTGGTCGGCCCGGTCTGCGAGACCGGCGATTATCTGGGGCTCGACCGTGAGATGGCCATGCCGCGTGCCGGCGATCTGTTCGCCGTCAGCACGGCCGGCGCCTATGGCGCCGTGCAGGCGGGCACCTACAATTCGCGGCTGCTGGTGCCGGAGGTGCTCGTCAAGGGCAACCGCTTCCACGTCGTGCGGCCCCGCACCACCATCGAAGACCTGATCGGCCTCGACAGCCTGCCGGATTGGCTTTCGCAAGACTGAGCGAGCCGGCGAGCGACGGGGAGCACGTTCACGATTGCGTTCTCGCCCTCGTCTTCGCCACAAACAATGGTATCCTTGGCCTGCAAACGGGCCTTGGGCGCGCGGGAATCGCGTGACGAGAGGCTCTGAAACATAAGCAGGACGGTACGGATGGCAGAATTCCGGCGGCAGACGAATTCAGACGGCAAAGACCGCACGTCCGGCATGGCGCGCGCGCTGGCCCGGAAGCGCGGCTTTGCGCGCTTCGTCATCATTGCCGAGCGTTTGGCACCGCGCGCCCTTCCGCCCATTGCCGTCGCCTTCCTGTTCCTGTCCGCAGCCTGGTTCGGCCTCTTCCGCACCGTGCCGCCGCTGGTGCATGCCGGCCTGCTGCTCGCCTTCGTCCTTGCCTTCATCGCGGCTCTCGTACCCGTCTTCCGCGTCCGCCTGCCCGATACGCACGAGGCGGATCGACTTCTCGAAGAGCGCAACGCCCTGCCGCATCAGGCTATCGGCGTTCAGCACGACAGACCGGCGACCGGCGGCGCCTTCGGGCAGGCGCTCTGGCTCGAGCACCAGAGCCGCATGGCCCGGATGATCGGCGCGCTCGAAGCCGGCCTGCCGCGCCCTGATATCGCGCGCCATGACAGCCTCGGCCTGCGCGCCCTGCCGGTCCTCCTCGTCGCCATCGCCTTCGCCTATTCCTATTCCAACCGCGCCGGGCTCGTATCCGATGCGTTCCGCATTCCCGAAAACATCGTTGCGCCGCCGGATGTGCGCATCGACGCCTGGGTCACGCCGCCCGCCTATACCGGCCGAGCGCCGGTCTTCCTTACAGGCCGGCAGGACCAGCCGCCGGCAGGCACGGAGCTTCAGGGCACCGAGGCGAGCCTGTTCCGTATCCCGCAGTTCAGCGACGTCACCGTGCGCGTCACGAGCGCGGGTACGGCCACCGACACCACTGTGACCTTCCTCGACAAGGGTGCGACAGCAGCAACGCCGATCACCCCGCAAAAGCCGGAAAAGGCGCCCGGTCAGGAGGCTGCGGCCGGCAATGCGGCGCCAGCTCCCGAAGCCGCGGCAAACGCGCCGGTCGACAACAGCACCCATCTCTACAAGATAACCCGCGACGGCACGCTAACGGTCGGCAAGGAGACATGGCAGTTCGCCGTCATTCCCGATGCCGTCCCGGACATCGCCTTCGATGGCACCCCGCGCGCCACGGTCAACGCCGCGCTGGAGATCCCCTTCCTCGCCAGGGACGATTACGGCCTCAGCGAAGCCTTCGCCGAGATCGTGCCGACCGAAGCAGCACCGGCAGAAGCGACGCCGCTCTATCCCGCGCCCGAATATCGCCTGGACCTGCCCCGCCGCAACGCCAAGGACGCCAAGGCGACCGCCAGCCGGAACCTGTCGGAGCATCCGCTGGCCGGCAAGCGCGTGCGCATCACGCTGGTCGCACGCGATGCGGCCGGACAGGAAGGCCGCAGCGTACCGCAGGAGATGATCCTGCCCGCCCGCCGCTTCACTCAGCCGCTCGCCGGTGCCGTGGCGGAGGAGCGTCAGGTGATGGCGCTGAACAGCAAGGACCTGCCCCGCGCCATCGAGCTCAACGACGCGCTGAACATCCGCCCGGAAGACAATATCCCCAACCTCACCCACTTTCTCCTGCTCCAGTCCGCCAAGGGCCGCATGGAGCTTGCGCGCGACGAGGAGATGATGCGCGGCACCGCCGACTATCTCTGGGAAGTCGCGCTCGGCATTGAGGACGGCAATCTGTCACTTGCCGAACGCAATCTGCGCGAAGCCCAGCAGAAGCTGTCGGACGCGCTGGAGCGCAACGCCTCCGACGAGGAAATCGCCAAGGCGATGCAGGAACTGCGCGAGGCGATGAAGGAATTCATGCAGGCTCTCGCCGAACAGGCAATGAAAAACCCGCAAATGGCGGCGCGCCCCAACATGGAGAACATGCTGAGCAGCAAGGATCTGGACAAGATGATGGACCAGATCGAGAACCTCGCGAAATCCGGCTCGAAGGATCAGGCGCGCCAGATGCTGTCGGAAATGCAGCGGATGATGAACAATCTCCAGGCTGGCCGCTCGCCGCAGGATATGCAGCAGGGCCAGGACAACAGCGAGATGCGCCAGCAGATGGACAAGCTCGGCCAGCTGATGCAGGAGCAGCAGCGGCTGATGGAACAGACGTTCAAGCATGATCAGGCCCTGCGCAACCGTATGCAGATGGGCGATCCGTTGACGGACGAGAACCTGTTCGAGCAGCAGCCCGGAGAGCAGAACCAGCAGCAGGGTCAACAACAGCAGGAACAACAGGGCGGCGACGCGACCGGGCAGATGACAGAGGAGCAACTGCGTCAGGCGCTGAAGGATCTTCAGGGCCAGCAACAGGCTCTGGAAAAGCAGCTCGGCGAGCTTCAGAAGGGCCTAGAGGGCATGGGCATCAAGCCCGGCAAGGGCTTTGGCCAGGCCGGTCGCGAGATGAAGGGCGCGGCAGGCCAGCTGGGCGAAGGTCAGGGCGAACAGGCCGTCGGCAGCCAGGGCCGCGCGCTGCAGGCGCTGCGTGAAGGCGCGCAGGACATGATGAACCAGATGAGCCAGGGTCAGGGCCAAGGGCAAGGTCCCGGCCAGGGCATCCCCCAATACGGCCAGAACGGCCGCGACCCTCTGGGGCGCCGCCAGCAGAACCCCGGCCCGGATTTCGGCGATCAGGTGAAGGTACCCGACGAGATCGACACCCAGCGCGCCCGCGAAATCCTCGACGAAATCCGCCGCCGGCTCGGCAACAATGTCTCGCCGGAGGTGGAGCGGCAGTATCTGGAGCGGTTGCTGGATATTCGGTGAGGCGTTTGGGGCTGGGTCAGCCCCTCATCCGGCTGCCGCCACCTTCTCCCCGCCAGCGGGGCGAAGGGCGATGCGGCACTCACGCGCGTTAAAGCAGAACCTGGTGAAGATCAGACGGTCACCACAAGTCCCTTCTCCCCGCGCGCGGGGAGAAGGTGGCGGCAGCCGGATGAGGGGCCGCCGCAACCTCAAATTCGAACAGCCTCAAGCCGCCAGAGCCCCCGCAACGGCCTTGCGAATATCCGGCAGGCTGAAGGGCTTCGCCACGACATCGATGATTTTGTCGGCAAGGTCGTCGGCGCGTTCGCGCTGTTCGGCATAGCCGGTCATCAGCAGGATCTTCAGCTTGGGAAAAGCGGCGGCAGCTTCGTGCGCAAGGGCGATGCCGTCCATGACGGGCATGCGGATGTCAGAGAGCAGGAGGTCGAACGGGGCGCCGTGCAGGTGCTCGAGGCCTTCGGCGCCATCGCCGGCCTGCACGACGTCATGCCCATCCATCTGCAACGCGCGCGCAACGAAGCGGCGAAGAGAATCCTCGTCCTCGGTGATCAGGATCTTTGCCATCATGGCCTCCTACGGTTCGGAAGCCTACAAAGCGCAGAGTTTCCTTTGAAAACCGTAAAGAGGATATGCTTCGAAACAGAGAAGCTCTTTCAGATCTTGTCTGCGTCTCCGGTCACGACACCCACAAAAGGCAACTCGCGGAAGGCGTAGGCGACATCCATGCCGTAGCCGACGACGAAATAATCGGGGCACTCGAAGCCGACGAAATCCGCCTCGAAATCGACCTCGCGCTTCACCTTCTTGTCGAGAAGAACAGCAATCGACACGGACTTCGCACCGCGCTCCAGCATCAGGTCGCGGGCGAAGCGGAGCGTCCGGCCGGACTCCAGAATATCGTCGATCAGCAGCACATCCCGGTCACGCGGATCGCTGTCGATATCCTTGATGATCTTGACGCCACGCGACACGGTGCCGGTGCCATAGCTCGACAGGGTGATGAACTCGACTTCCGGCGCAAGGCCGGCATGATGCATGGCGCGGATGAGGTCGGCTGCGAAGATGAACGAGCCTTTGAGCACCGAGATGACCAGCAGGTCGTCATTTCGGCCCTTGACGATTTCAGCCGCCATCTCTGTGTTGCGCGTGGCAATCACGTCCGGCGAAAACAGCGTCTCGATCATCTTTCCGCGAACGACGGGCATGGCAATGGCTCCAGGCGACGGGACGCCGTCCGGCGTCCTTCAAGGCTTGGCGTTAGCACAGTCAACGCGGCGAAGCACCCGCTGGGCCGAAGGAAATTTGCACGATCGGCGCCGATCCCCCGGCATGCGGCAGGCGTGCGGAGAAGGCGCGGCTTTCACCCGGAGCCAGCATGCGGCTGCCAGCAAGCTGCCCCTCGGCCGTCATGCGTTGGCCGGAGGCTGCGACATCGACCTTGATATCCGGAATCTCGTGGGGTGCGGATGTCGCGTTGACCACCGTGCCGTACACGGCGACGACCTTCAGGCCGCTCGCATCCTGAAGGTCCGTGCGCACATCGCCGAAGCCGAGCGCCGGTGCGGCCTGCGGCGCAGTCGGCGCAAGCGTGATGGCAAGGCTGAAGGCGGCCGCGCAAAGCCCGATCGTCAGGCCTGCGAAAGCGCGCGGCGAGACCGCTTGCAATGTCCGCTCGAACGACCTCAGGAAACCAGGCCGATGCTCCACGGGCCGGGCCGGAATTGGCGAACGCGGTGCGGCGGCGCGGGAAAGCGGCATTACCTCGAAAACGGCATCAACCGCGTCGGTCTGGCGCAGCACGCGCGATGCGGGACGCGTCATGCGTGTCCGTTCCGGCGGCAGGAGATCGATCCCTCGCGAAGCGCTTGAAAAGCCGGCCATGCATCGTCCTCCGCCATGTGTTCGTCCGAAGACGACGAAAATCCTTTCCGAAAGGTAAAGGCGAAGGGTTAACAGAACGGAAATGAAGCCGCACAACGCCCTTGCGAAAGGTCATGACGCCGCCACGGCCCTTAAAGCGACGTTTTTGCATGTGACGTTAAAGGGAATATTAACCAGTGTTTAACCATGCTGGTCGGATCGCGCCCGCACTTGGCGGTAGAGCGTCCATCTCAGAGGCTGGAAGTTGATCCATTTCGAAAACGTCGGATTGCGCTACGGCATGGGACCGGAAATTCTCCGCGACCTGACCTTCGATATTCCACGCAAATCCTTCCAGTTCCTCACCGGCCCCTCTGGAGCCGGCAAGACGACGCTGCTGCGCCTTCTGTTCCTGTCGCTGCAGCCGACGCGCGGCCTGATCCGCATGTTCGACCGCAACATCACCGCCATCCCGCGCGACGAACTGCCCATGCTGCGCCGCCGCGTCGGCATCGTCTTTCAGGATTTTCGCCTGCTCGATCATCTGACGACCTATGAGAACGTCGCGTTGCCGCTGCGCGTTCGGGGCAAGGACGAATCGTCCTATCGCTCCGACGTGCTGGAGCTTCTTGGTTGGGTCGGCCTTGGCGAGCGAATCAACGTCCTGCCACCGGTTCTCTCGGGCGGTGAAAAACAGCGCGCCGCCATCGCTCGCGCCCTGATCGACCGGCCCGAGATCCTGCTTGCCGACGAGCCCACCGGCAATGTCGATCCGCCGATGGCCCGCCGCCTGCTCAACCTCTTCATGGAGCTGAACCGCCTCGGCACCGCCGTCGTCATCGCGACGCACGATCTTTCGCTGATGGATCAGGTGGAAGCGCGCCGCATGATCCTGTCGCAAGGGCGGCTCGACATCTATGACTGACGCCCGCAAGAAGCCGTCCGGCTTGACGAAGAGTTCCGCCCGAACGACCGCGCCGGAAACGGAAGGGCGGAAAGCCCCGATGCGCGTTCGCCCGATGGCGCCCATCGTTCCCCCGGTCAACGTCTCGGGCAATGCGCTGATGCTGGTCATCGCCATCATGTCCTTCCTCGCCTGCCTCACGCTCGGCGCGGTCTCCATGGTGCGGTCGACGGCGGAGAGCTGGCAGAGCGAGATCTCCCGTGAGGTGACGATCCAGATCCGGCCCGAGGAAGGGCTCGACATGGAAAAGGCGCTGCGTGATGCCCGCGACATCGCGCTGACCTTCGACGGCACCGTCAACGGCAGTATCGTCGATCGCACCGCGACCGCTCGCCTGCTGGAACCCTGGCTCGGCGAAGGCCTCGATATCGACGAACTGCCCGTGCCCCGCCTCGTCATCATCACCATAGACGAGCGCAACCCGCCCGACTTCGCTGGAATGCGCACGCGCCTGACGGGGGAAATCCCGCAGGCGACGCTCGATGATCACCGCACATGGGTGGACCGGCTTGTGGCGATGGCGCACACGACGGCGCTCATCGGCACCGGCGTGCTGACCCTCGTCTTCTCCGCCATGGTCCTCACCGTCATCTTCGCCACGCGCGGCACGCTCTCGGGCAACCGCCATATCGTCGAGGTGCTGCACTTCGTGGGCGCGGAGGCAGGCTTCGTCGCCTCCGAATTCCAGAAGCATTTCCTGAAGATCAGCTTCAAGGGCGCGGGCGCGGGCGGTCTGCTGGCGGCCTTGTCGTTTGCTGTGGCCGGCTGGTGGCAGTCCCGCTCGCTCGCCACGCCCCAGAGCGATCAGGCGACGGCGCTGTTCGGCACCTTTACCATTGGATATACGGGCTATCTCGGCATCGCCGCCATCATGCTCGTCATCGCGCTCCTCACCACGCTGACGGCGCGCTTCACAGTCATGCGCACCATCTACGAAATCGACCGCATCCGCTCCGACCCCGCACGGGCCGATCTCATCCCGAATTCGTGAGATCCCGATGCGCCTTCCCTCCCTCCGTCCCGTTTTCACTCCCTCAACGGCTCAAGCCATCGTTAAGGCGCAAAGCTGGTCCACCGGTCGCGCAGCATCGCAACACCCGTCCCGTCAAACCGCAGACATCCGGCGCGGCGGTGGAAGAACATCATGATGGCGGACGAAACCTCCGAAGCGGAGACTTCCGGCGAAACCGAGCGCAAGCGCCTTGCGCGGCGAACGCGCCGGCATGTCAGCTTCCGCCGGCAGCTCGTCCGCCTGACCTTCTATGTCATGCTGGTGGTTGCCGGCTGCGCGACCGCAAGCCTTCTCTATTTCGCCGATCAGGTCGCCTCGCTTCAGCCACCCGCCAATCCCAAAGCCGATGCCATCGTCGTGCTGACAGGCGGTTTCCAGCGCATCGATCAGGCGGTCGATCTCCTGAAGGCCGGCGCCGGCCAGCGGCTGCTGATTTCCGGCGTGCACCCGACCACGACAAGCGGCCAGATTCGCCGCAACACACAGAGTTCCGCCGATCTCTTCCGCTGCTGCGTCGATATCGGCCACGACGCCATCGACACGATCGGGAACGCGCACGAAACCGCAAACTGGATCCGCAACAACGGCTACAAAAGCATCCTCGTCGTCACCAACAATTACCACATGCCCCGCAGCCTGCTGGAGCTGCGCCGCGCCAATCCCGGTATCGCCTTCGTACCCTATCCGGTCGTCAATTCTGACCTGAAAAGCACGAACTGGATGGCCAACCCGATGGTTCTGAAATCGATCCTGACCGAATATGCCAAGCTGACGGTCGCCTCGTTGCGCGATCTGCTGGGTACGCCGACGGATAGCGGCTTACGGACGGAGCGCGCCCAGACCACGCAATAACGCAATTCCAGCCGGAGCGGAATCGCTCCGGCGTCGGACAATGCGGCAAAAACAGCAGCCTCGGGCCTATACGCTGTCCTGCGCGAGATCCCGGTTTTCGTCGCCGCTTTATTCGTGTAGGCACCCGGCAGGGCACGCTCGATCCGCGCTGCCGCTCGCTCTTCGAAAGCCGCCCATGATTCGCCTTCGCTCGGTCCTCTTCAACGTCGTCTTCTACGCCAATCTCATCATGCGCATGATCGTGCAGACGCCGGTCTATTTTCTCGTGTCGCGCAAGACATCGTGGTTCGTGCCGAAGAACTGGGCGCGCAGCAATCATTGGCTCATGCGGGTGATCGTCGGCACGACCTTCGAGATCGAGGGGCTGGACAATATTCCGAAGGACGGCGTCTATATCCTGGCGCCGAAGCACCAGTCCTTCTGGGACGTCTATGCCCTGCTGCCATGGCTGTCGGACCCATTCTTCATCCTCAAGCGCGAGCTGATGCGCATCCCGCTGTTCGGCTGGTATGTCGCCAAGCAGCGCATGGTGCCGGTGGATCGCAGCGCGCGCGGCCGCGCCATGGCGGCCGTCATGCAGCGTGCGAAGGCGGAGATCGCCACCGGGCGGCAGCTGATCATCTATCCCGAAGGCACAAGGCGTTCGCCCGGCGCACCGCCGGATTATAAATACGGCATTGCCCGTCTCTATCGCGATCTGCAGGTTCCCGTCGTGCCGGTGGCGATGCATCCCGGCCTCTTCTGGCCCCGCAGCACGACGCTTCGCTTCCCCGGCCACTTCAAGGTCCGCATTCTGCCACCCATCGGACCCGGGCTGGACAGCGATACCTTCCTGAAGACGCTGATTTCTGTGACCGAAACTGCGAGCGACGAACTGCTGGTGGAGACCGTCCGCAACAACCCGCACCTCCCCCTGCCGGACACCGCGCGAACACGGCTTGCCGAACTCGGCGTGACCGTGCCGGCGAAGACCTAGCGCCTGGCGCGCAGAACCTGCACGCCGCGACCAACCTCTTCCAACCAGTGATCGCGAATGCCCATCTCGCGCAGATGTTCGAGCGTGTTCATGACATAGTCGACATTCTCGCCCGAGCGCCCGCGCGCATGCGCCACGATCAGCGCCGCCTCGTCGGCCTGCAGCGCGCCGGCATATTGCAGGTGAGCGCGGTCGATGACGTAGGCGAGAGCCATGACCGTCCGCCCGTCGGCGAGCCGCAGCGGCAGCATGCGCTCCTTGTAAACATGCGTCACCAGTTCGCGCTCGCGCAGATAGGTGATCACAGCCTCGCAGTCCTCCGGTGCGATACGGAACGCCATGCCGAGGCAGGAGCCGCCAAGGTCGAGCCCGAGCACGAGGCCGGGGCTCTCTGCGGTGCCACGATGGACATGAGAGCGCACACAGAGCGCCCGACGGTAACCGAAGACGCGCGCGCGGGTCTGCTCGACGAAGGCGAAGCCCGGATTCCACATCAGCGAGCCGTAGCCGAACACCCACAGATCATCTGAATCCGTCACCACAAGGTCCGTCACAAGAAGGTCCATTCCATCGTCACATGCCGGACATATCAGCCGGTCCTGCCCTCCTACTGCATAATACCGGCAAGCGGAACGCGCAGGACATGCTTCGACTGTATTTTAGAGGCTGCGAGACGCGCGCAATCCCGCATTCGGCCGATTTTCCCAGACGCATTCCGATCGCCGATGTTATGCGTTAGAAGACCCGCACGATGCAGCCTTTTCGGAGGGTGTCCGCGGCCCGCGCAAGCGCCGTCCGCCGCGCCGATCCCGCATCGCATCCAGACCGCCGACCGGAGACCCGCATGACACAGACAGCACCGCCGGCCGCAGGCACACGCATCAAGCGTCTCGGCATCGGCATCGTGATCTTCCTCGCGGTCTATAGCGGCATCTGGTTTCTGGCCGCGCACCAGATCGAGACACGGCTCGCAAGCTTCCTCACCAGCCGCTCCGGCAGCGTCAGCGCCCGGTGCGATGGCCTCACCGTTCGCGGCTTCCCTTTCCGCATCGGGCTCTTCTGCGATTCCGTGAAGGTGGACGATACCAAGCTCGGCGCTTCCGGCTCCGCGGGTGCACTCAGGTCCGCAGCACAGGTCTACTGGCCCGGCCATGCCGTCATCGAAATGGACGGTCCGGCCGAGTTACGCTTTTCGCCCGGCATCGCGACGTCGATGGATTGGCAGGCGATGAAGGCGAGCATACAGGCGACGTTATCGGGCCTCAGCCGCACATCGGTCGTTTCCGAACGCCTGACCGGCACGCTGGTGCCCACGCTGGGCGAAGATGCTCTCGGCTTTGCCACCATTCATACGGAACTGCATCTTCGCCAGAACACGGCCGATCTCGATGCCGCCGTCTCCATCACCGGGCTCGACCTGAAGCCCCACAACGGCGAAAGCCTCTTGCCGCTGATGAACGCCGCCATCGATCTCACGGTCAAGGACCGCGCCACGGTGCTCGACCGCGGCGGCCTCTCGCGCCATGCCCTGCGCAACAGCACGGGCGAGGTGCGCAATCTCACGATCGATCTTGGCAACGGCATGGTGACGACGGCAAACGGCCCGTTCACGGTCGATGATCAGGGGCTGATTTCCGGCGCGTTCAAGGTGACGATGCAGGACGTGCAAGCATGGCGTACGGCGCTAGCGAAAGCTTTTCCCGAGAGCGAGAACATGCTCGACAACGCCGCCAACATGCTTACGGCGCTTGCGGCCGGCGGCAATGACACCACCGTCACGCTCAATGTGCGCGACGGCACCGCCTTCCTCGCCTTCATCCCCATCGGCGTTCTGCCGCAGCTCTGAGGCGGATGACTTTAGGTCTTTGCGTCCAGTGCATGGCGGCCGAAGTCCACCATGTCGGTATCCTGGCCGGCCTGGATGATCGAGCGGCGGATGGCGCGGGTGCGGGTAAAGAGATCGAACAGCTTGTCCCCGTCGCCCCAGCGGATCGCTCGCTGCAAATAAGCAAGATCCTCGGAAAACCGTGACAGCATCTCGAGGATCGCGTCCTTGTTGTGCAGGCAGACATCGCGCCACATGGTCGGGTCGGACGCAGCGAGACGGGTGAAATCGCGAAAACCGGACGCCGAATACTTGATGACCTCGGACTCCGTCACAGTCTCCAGATCGTCCGCCGTCCCCACGATATTGTAGGCGATGATATGCGGCAGGTGGGACACGATGGCGAGCACCTTGTCGTGGTGTTCCGGGTCCATCTCCTCGACATCCGAACCAAGCGCTTCCCAGAAGGCACGCAGCTGATTCTTGGCCGTCTCGTCGGTGCCGGCCGGCGGCGTCAGGATGCACCAGCGGCTTTTGAAAAGGCCGACGAAGCCTGCATCCGGGCCGGAATATTCCGTGCCCGCAATCGGGTGACCGGGAATGAAGTGGACGCTCGCCGGCAGGTGCGGCGCCATCTGCGCAATGACGGAGCCCTTGGTGGAGCCGACATCCGTCACGATGGCCCCGGCTTTGAGATGCGGCGCGATCGCCTGCGCCACAGCGCCGGACGCGCCGACGGGAACCGAGACGATGACGAGATCCGCATCCTCCACGGCCTCGCCGGGCGACAGGACGTAGCGGTCGCCGAGGCAGAGCACCGCCGCCCGGTCGAGCGTCTCGCGGCTGCGGGTCGAGATCGTCACGGAGGCTGCAAGACCCTTGTCGCGGATTTCCCGCGCGATGGAGGAGCCGATGAGGCCGATGCCGATCAGCGCGACCCTTTCGAAGAGCTTGGCCATATCGGTCTCAGTTCTTCCCGAGGAATTCGGTCAGGGCAGCAAGGACGCCTTCGTTCGCCTCCTCCGTGCCGATCGACAGGCGCAGCGAATTGGGGAAGCCGTAGCCACGCACGGCCCGCAGGATGAAGCCGCGGCTCGTCAGGAACGCATCCGCATCCGCCGCCCGTTGACCATCGACATCGGGGAAGTGCATCAGCACGAAATTCGCAACCGATGGCGTGACCTCGAGGCCGAGCGCCGTCAGTCTCTCGCTCACCTTGGCGACCCATTCCGCGTTGAAATCGACGGCAGCGGCCGTGAAGGCCTGATCGCGCACGGCAGCGGCACCGGCCGCGATGGCCGGCGCATTCAGGTTGAACGGCCCACGGCTGCGGTTCAGCGCATCGATGATGGCGGCGGGCGCATAGATCCAGCCGACGCGAAGCGCCGCGAGACCATAGACCTTGGAGAAGGTGCGCGTCATCACGACGTTCTGGTTGGAGGAGACCAGTTCGATCCCCGCCTCGTAGTCGTTGCGCCGCACATATTCGGCATAGGCTGCATCTAGCACGAGCAGCACATGCTTCGGCAGGCCGGCCTGCAATCGGCGCACCTCTTCGACGGGCACGAAGGTGCCCGTGGGATTGCCGGGGTTGGCGATGAACACCAGTTTCGTCTTGTCGGTCACGGCGGCGAGGATCGCATCGACATCGACGCGGCAATCCCGCTCCTTCACCGTCACCGGCGTACCGCCGGCCGCCATGATCTGGATCCTGTAAACGAGGAAGCCGTGCTCGGTGATAACAGCCTCATCGCCCGGCGCGAGATAGGTGTGGGCGAGCAGCCCCAGAAGCTCGTCCGAGCCGTTGCCGCACATCAGGTTCGCAGGGTTGAGCGCGTAGACCTCGGCAATGGCATTGCGAAGCTCGATCGCCTGCCCGTCCGGGTAGCGCTCCAGCTGGCCAGCAGCCTCGCGAAAGGCCTCCAATGCCTTCGGGCTCGCACCCAGCGGCGTCTCGTTGGAGGAGAGCTTGTAGACCTTGGCCACGCCCGGAGCGTGTTCCTTGCCCGGCACATAGGCGGCGATGTCGAGAATGCCGGGGCGCGGGGTCGGAGCGTTCGGGAAGGAGCTCATGGTCTGGCTTTCGCTGGTGTCACGGATGGCTCTGCCATTATCGCTCCATCGCCGCCTTGTCGAGGGTTTAGGCGTGTCGAGGGCTTAGGCGAGCCCCTCACCGCGTGGGCGGCGGCCCGTCGCGCGTGGTCGGCACACCCTGCGGCGCCAGCACGGGCACGAACACGCGCCGCGATGCGCGCGCTGCCACCGGCAGCCCCTGATAAAGCCGCTTCTGCGCCTCCACGACAATCACGCCCGAGAACACCGGCCAGAGCGCCCGCCCCATCTTCTCGAAGGCACGCCCGAGCTTCAGCACGGTCTTCGTGGTCGATGGCGGGAAGAACAGCGCCTCGCAGGAAGCGCCCGGCGTGAAATTCGTCTCCCGGAGGAGTGCCGTCAGCTGCCCGCGCGAATAGGGACGGCCGGAACCGAAGGGCGTGTGGTCCATCCGCGCCCAGACGCCCTGCCGGTTGGGAACCACAATGACGAGCCGCCCGCCGGGCGCCAGCACCCGCCAGAGCTCCTTCATGGTCTCGCGCGGATTTTCGGCAAATTCCAGCGCGTGCACCATGAGAATACGATCAATCGAGCTGTCGGGCAGCGGCAGCTCCTCATCGAAGACGAGCGCCGTCGAGGACAGCTCGGCGACTGGCCAGTTCACAGCCCCCTGCCCTGCCGGCATGAAGGCAAAGGTCCGCTCCGTATCGGCACGGAAGCGCTCCAGATAGGGCAGGACATAGCCGAGCCCCACCAGTCGCTCCTCCGGCAACCGCGCCCAGATGGAGGCAAGCGCCATGGAGATCGCCTGCTCGGTGAAGCGCCCGAGCCGCGAATGATAAAACTGGCGAAGATCGACGATATCGGCGTGCATGCGGGAGAGGGTAGTGCGCGGCCCGGAGAAAGGAAACCTTGATAACGCCGATTTTCACGCCGGGGCTTTCGCGCCAGCCATCTCGATGGCTGGCTATCGCTGGACTTCCCCTTCGCCGCCTTTACATTCCCCTGACGATTCCCCCGTTCCAGTTCTCCCCGAGGATCTCATCATGCCAGCGTTCGATCTCGACCTGTTCCTCTGCCGGACCGACAATTTCGGCGTCCTCCTGCACGATCCCGAAAGCGGCGAGACGGCCTCCATCGATGCGCCTGAGGAACAGCCGATCCTCGACGCGCTGGAGCGGCGCGGCTGGACGCTGACGCACATCTTCACCACGCATCACCACACCGACCATGTGGACGCGAACCTCGCTCTGAAGACCCGCTACGACGCCACCATCATCGGCCCGGATCGCGAGGCCTCGCGCATCCCCGGCATCGACATGACCATCGGCGACGGCGGGGATTTCACCTTCGCCGGACACAAGGTCCACGTGATCGGCACGCCCGGCCACACCGCCGGCCATATCTGCTACCACCTGCCGGACGACCGCCTGCTCTTTGCCGCCGACACGCTGTTTGCGCTGGGTTGCGGTCGCCTGTTCGAGGGATCGCCGGCCGATATGTGGTCCTCGCTCCAGAAGCTGATGGCGCTGCCGGACGAAACGCAGGTCTATTTCGGCCACGAATACACGCTTTCGAACGCGCGTTTCGCCGTGACGGTCGATCCCGGCAACGCGGAACTGAAGGCCCGCGCCGCCGAGATCGAGGCCTTGCGCGAGCGTGGGGGCTTTACCGCGCCGACGACGCTGGGCCTGGAAAAGCGCACCAACCCTTTCCTGCGCCCGGCCGACCCCGGCATCCGCGCCCATCTGGACATGCCCTCCGCCAGCGATGGCGAGATCTTCGCCGAAATCCGCAAACGCAAGGACAGCTTTTAATGACGGCGCACGTGATGACGGCACAAGGAGAGACGCAGGACGCCAGTTCGATCGTCGCCGCGCTTGGCATGATCAGGCATCCCGAAGGCGGCTGGTACGTCGAGACCTTTCGCGACGAGACCGGTGGCCCGCGCGGGCATTCCACGGCGATCTACTACCTTTTGGAAGCCGGCGAAAGATCGCACTGGCACCGCGTTCTCGATGCCGCGGAAGTCTGGCACCATTACGCCGGCGCGGCCCTTACCCTCCGGCTTGCCGCACCGGGCGAACCCACCACGACCGTCGTCCTCGGCACGGATCTCGAAAAGGGCGAACGCCCGCAAGGCGTGGTTCCCGCCGGCACCTGGCAGTCGGCCGAATCACGCGGCGCCTGGACGCTCGTCGGCTGCACCGTCGCGCCGGACTTCGATTTCAGTGTGTTCGAAATGGCACCGCCCGGATGGGAGCCGCCGGCGCCTCACGCCGCCGGCTGAGCCTGCTCTTCGGCCGGAACCGGAACCTTGCGCGACGGGAAGATCACGTCGCGCGCGGCAAGAACCGCTCCGCCCGTCACGAGCAGGCAGGCCAGCGCGATGTTCAGCGACGGCTCGGCAAATCCGAACAGCATGAGCGTCAACGTGGAGAGCACCGGCGCCGAGTAACTCGCGACCCCGAGAAGCTGGATATTGCCGTTCTTCACGCCGTAATCCCAGGCGTAGAAGGCCGCACCGACCGGCAGCAGCCCGAGGCCCACGACCGCCAGCCACTGCATGCCGGTGTCCGGCCACACGGTCGTTTCCAGGGCGAGATGGCAGAACAGCGACAGGACCGAGGTTGCGAGGCAGAAGCCCGTGACGACATCGGTGGACACAGCCTCGAAACGCCGCGTCAGCAACGAATAGATCGCCCAGGTGAAAGCACAGCAGAGCGCCGAGCCATAGCCGAGCGTATAGGCGCTGTCGAAAGCGACGCCGTTGCGGGCGACGATCATCGCCGTGCCGGCAAGGCCGCAGAGCGCGCCGGCGACATGATACCACCGCAGCCGCTCGCCCGGCAGGAGGGCCGAGCCAACCACGATCAGCAACGGCCAGAGATAGGCGATCAGCCCGGCCTCCACCGCCGGCGCGCTGCGCAGCGCCGTGAAGTAGAGCGCATGATAACCGAAGAGCCCGACGATGCCGACCAGCCAGACCCGGGCGGGTTGCCGCAGCAGCGCCAGCCGCTCCGGCTTGAGCGCCAGCACGACGAGACCGGGAAGGCTACCGATGGCAAAGCAGATCGCCGAAAGCTGGAAAGGCGGCATCGTGCCGGAGGCGGCCGTGAAGAGCGCCAGCAGCGCCCACATCAGAATGGCGGAAAATCCGATCAACGTCGCTCTGGTCTGCATCCGCCCACTCTCCGCTGTCAGCAGGCAGCGTCGGGATAAGATCCTGAGCGGATCACCCCTTGAAGCGCGTGGCCCACACGGTCACCGGACCGTACTTCGTCGGGATCCGGACATAGACCGGAGCATATACCTGCACGGTATCCGACTTGGCAAACCAGATCTCCATGCTGTCGAGCTTGCGAAGGTAATCCACATCCTCGCGGCCCTTGCGGTAGCCCGATTTTGGCACGAACTGGATGCCGCAGACGATGACGTCGCCACTGAAGCCTTCGGTCTTGAACGGCTTCGTGCCCTTGGCGCTCAATTTCAGATCCATGCGCGATTCGCCATCGAACACCGGCAGCGTCTTCGGGCACACCTTGGCACCGGCCGGAAAGATCAGGCCCGACAGGGGATCGACCACGCCGCGCATGTCCTCCTTCGTCACCGGAACCCAGTTCTTCGGCGGCTTCTTGCGCTGCGGCGTCAGGGTCGCCGAGGTCACGTTGCCGTTGTCGAAGGCAACGTCGATCGCGCGCTTCTTCTTGCCGGTCTGGTAGCGCACGGAATAGTCGGTGGCGACGAGCTTGTCGGTCTCGATCGTCCCGGAGACCTCCGTGCGCCCGCTCGTGCTCGACAGGATATCCGCAAGACCGGCCGAACTCAGCGTTCCCGAGATCGTGTAGCGTCGATCATCAAGCTTGGTATGGAACGAGGCCTTGGCGATCGGAAGGCCGGCGAGCGAGATGGTGTAGTCGGTATCGTGCACGACATCCGCCGGCCGCGCCGCATTCGTGGGAACCGTCACCAGGGACATTGCGGCAAGAGCCGCAAGACCGACACGCAGGGCCATGCCGAGAACCTTTCCGAAAGAGATCGGGAGAAAGAAGGAGAGATAGGAAGCGTTTGCGGCATTTCTACGCCCGTGTTACCGAGCCTGCACCGACCGGCATACGGCCGTCTTTTCCACCGCCCTGCCCCGACTTTGCGGGAAATTCCGGTGTTTTGTCTTGACGTGCGCCGCGGCTCTGACTATAGAACCGCAACTTTCCAATCATGACCGGTGGGAATGCTGCTTGGGCTTGTGGCCCGCAAACGCATTGAACGCAGGCGAAAAGAAATAGGTGATTCCATGTCCCG
This sequence comes from Rhizobium sp. 9140, assembly GCF_900067135.1. Taxonomy (NCBI): domain Bacteria; kingdom Pseudomonadati; phylum Pseudomonadota; class Alphaproteobacteria; order Hyphomicrobiales; family Rhizobiaceae; genus Rhizobium; species Rhizobium sp. 9140. The sequence continues at coordinate 3,541,284 of NZ_FJUR01000001.1, forward strand.
TAGTTGCGAATTGACCGGCAAGGGCGTCCAGTCGGGCAACAATGTGAGCCACGCGAACAACAAGACCAAGCGCCGGTTCCTGCCGAACCTGTGCCAGGTCACGCTGATCTCGGACTCGCTGAACCAGCGCTTCCGCCTTCGCGTTTCGGCTGCAGCTCTCCGCACGGTCGAGCATCGTGGCGGTCTCGATGCTTTCCTGCTCAAGGCAAGCGAAGTAGACCTGTCACAGCGCGCACGCCTGCTGCGCCGCCAGATCGTCAAGAAGACCGCAGAAGCCGTTGCTGCCTGATAAGCAACGAAGCCTGAGCATTCCGGATCATGGCCTGCCGTCATCGGCGGGCCGTTTCCATGCGCATGTGATACGGTTTCGCATCTAACGTTTCATAGGGACCTGCCATCATTCGGGCAGCAGATCCTCTCCTCCAACTGGTGGCATCACCCAGGATAAAAAAATGCTGAACACACGCCTGTTCGCGACGTACGTTGCCTTGATGACCCTCGTGGTCGTCGCCTCAAACTTTCTGGTGCAGTTCCCCTTGCCCGGCTCCATTGCCGGCATGCAGCTGGGTGATCTTCTCACCTGGGGCGCCTTCACCTACCCCGCCGCCTTTCTGGTGACCGACCTCACCAACCGCCAGTTCGGGCCGAAGATCGCCCGGCGTGTCGTCATTTGCGGCTTTGCGGTCGCCGTCGTGATCTCCATCATGGTCGCCACGCCGCGCATCGCCATCGCCTCCGGCTCGGCCTTCCTCTTCGGGCAGCTTCTGGATATCTCGGTCTTCAACCGCCTGCGCCGTCAACGCTGGTGGCGCGCGCCGCTCGCCGGCTCCCTGTTCGGTTCGGCGCTCGACACGGCCATATTCTTCTCCCTCGCCTTCGCCCCGATCTTCGCCTTCATCGGCCCGAACGATCCCTTTGCTCTCGCGTCCTCTCCGATCCTCGGCCTTCTCACGACGGAAGCGCCCCGCTGGATCTCCTGGACGCTCGGCGATCTCGTCGTCAAAATCCTCGTCGGCCTGGTGCTGCTGCTGCCTTACGGCGCCTTGATGAACGTCCTGAAGCCGATGCCGGGAGCGCCGGGAGCGCGCGTCTGAGGTTGGTCGGACGTCGCAGCCCCTCATCCGGCTGCCGCCACCTTCTCCCCGCTTGCGGGGAGAAGGAACATGCGGGAAGCGCTCGCTTCTTCGTGACAGTTGTGGGTGGGAACGACGAAGGCGCCACGAGTCTCTTCTCCCCGCCACGCGGGGAGAAGATGCCGGCAGGCAGATGAGGGGCAGCGCGCAGCGCCATACCCCACACCCCCGCCCTCACGGCAGAAGCTTGAACTCCAGCATCAGCGATCGCTCGAGAATCGAGTGGTTGTCGTCGGAGACGAGGATGAGGTGGGTGTCGCCACTGGGTTGGACGACCACATCGAGGCCTTCCATATTGTCGATCTGGTAGCCGAGATCGGCGGAGATCAGCACCTCGCCATCGACAACGGCACCGGCGCGGATGTCGTCAGCCTTGATGCGCCGGATTTCCATGCCGAGACCCGCGGCGAAGCTGAAACGGCGCTCCAGCAGCAGAAGATCCCCATTCGGCAGGAAGGCACCGTCCGTCACAGCGAAGGGATCCTTCTGCACCACGCCGAACACGCCTTTGCGCGGCCCTTCGAGCACGGCAGCGAGAAGGTGATCATTCTTGTCGAAGGAAAGCTCGGCGACGATAACGGGGGCGCCTGCAAGCGGGCTCTCCTTTGGCGATACCGCCACCATTTCGAGGCTGCGATTGCGCTTCAGCCTGTCGCGTGGAAGCAGAATCGGCAAGGTTCTGAGCGGCCGCGACTGCGTGAAGCCGGGATCGGGATAGATGTCCACCCGCGCGTCGCCTTCGAAGCTGACGAGCACCTGCCCGTCACGCAATGCGACACCTTCCGAGTCCATGAGTGCCTTGGCGCTCTCGGTGCGACCCTGCCGGTCCTTCATAGACATCACGGTAACGTCGCCAAGGCCCGACAGTCGGCCGCCGGGATCCCGCTCGATGCGGCCTTCCAGCCAGTGCGCCGTATCGAGCACGCCGACGAAATGTTCGCCATCGGCGCGAAAACGGATCGATGAAAAAGCGCCGAACAAGGCATTGTTCGAGGTGAGGTCGAGACCGCCGATGAACTCCAGCCTGCCGAACAAGCGCTGATCGGAACCGAACCGAAACGTCTCGATCTTCTTTGCAAAGATCGTCATTGCCTCGGTGGCCGGCTGATCAGGCTCAGGGTTTGCCGCCTGCGCCGGCGCAAGCGAGGCGCACGCCCAAAAGCCCGCGAGGACCACGAGCCGACACCACGCGCCGCTTACGGGCCTGCCCCGCTTGGTTGGCTCAGCCCGCACGCCGGGCTGCGCGTCGTCCGCGTCCGTTCTCGTCGTCAAACAGCGAGGCAAGCTGTTCGGTCATCGCGCCGGCCAGTTCGTCGGCATCCACGATGGTGACCGCGCGGCGATAATAGCGCGTCACGTCGTGACCGATGCCGATGGCCAGCAGTTCGACCGGCGACCGGGTCTCGATCTGCTCGATCACGGCCCGCAGGTGACGCTCGAGATAATTTCCCGGATTGACCGACAGGGTCGAGTCATCAACCGGCGCGCCGTCCGAGATCATCATCAGGATGCGCCGCTGCTCGGGCCGCGCCAGCAGACGGTTATGCGCCCAGATCAGCGCTTCCCCGTCGATGTTTTCCTTCAGCAGACCTTCGCGCATCATCAGGCCGAGATTGCGCCGCGCCCGGCGCCAAGGCGCGTCGGCCGATTTGTAGATGATATGGCGCAGATCGTTCAGCCGGCCCGGCGCCTGCGGTTTGCCGCTGGCAAGCCATTTCTCGCGCGCCAAACCGCCCTTCCACGCCTTCGTGGTGAAGCCGAGGATTTCGACCTTGACGCCGCAGCGCTCCAGCGTCCGCGCCAGAATGTCGGCGCAAGTGGCAGCGACCGTGATGGGCCGGCCTCGCATGGAGCCCGAATTGTCGATCAGCAGCGTCACCACGGTGTCGCGGAAATTCGTGTCCTTCTCCCGCTTGAAGGACAGCGGCTGCATCGGATCGATGATGAGGCGCGTCAGGCGCGCCGGATCGAGATAGCCCTCTTCGAGATCGAATTCCCACGAGCGGTTCTGCTGCGCCATCAGGCGGCGCTGAAGCCTGTTGGCGAGGCGGCCGACAGCGCCTTGCAGATGCGAGAGCTGCTTGTCGAGGAAGGCGCGCAGCCGGTCGAGCTCCGCCTCGTCGCAGAGCTCTTCGGAGGTGATGGTCTCGTCGAACTCCTCGGTGAAGACGGAATAATCGACCTTCTCGTTGAAGTCGTCGAACGGGCTGTTCGGCCGCTTGACCTCGCCGGGCGTCTCGCTGTCCTCGTCGCCGTCATCCGACATTTCCTCGTCGGAAATCTCGGCGCCGTCCATCTCGCCGTCGTCCATCTGCTCTTCGGCAGATTCGTTCTCTTCGGACGGCGCGGCATCCGAGCCGGCATCCTCTTCGGACGTGGATTCGTCCTGCTCCTGGCTGCGCGGCTGGTCCTCGTCCGTCTGCGTTTCCTGGTCGTCCGGCTCGGCTTCCTCGTCCGTGTACTTCTCGGCCACGTCCATGGAGGCGAGCATGTTGCGCACGACGCGGGCGAAGGCCTGCTGATCGTTGACGGCGCCCGAGAGGTTTTCCATCTCGCGGCCGGCCTTCTCCTCGATGAAGGAGCGCCAGAGATCGAGCACCTTGCCGGCTGATTCCGGCGGCTTGCGCCCGGTCAGCCGCTCGCGCACGATCAGCGCCACGGCCTCCTCGATCGGGGCATCGGCCTGCCGCTCGATGGTGCCGAAATTGGCGCGGGCATATTTCTCGTCCAGCATGGAGGAGATGTTCTCCGCCACGCCATCCATGCGCATCGAGCCGATGGCCTCGCAGCGCGCCTGCTCCACGGCGTCGAAGATGACGCGGGCATCCGCACCCTGCGGCGACATGGTCGCGTGGATACGGTCGTCATGGCACGCCTTGCGCAGCGCCATGCTGTCGCCGATGCCGCGCGTCACCGACAGTTCTTGCCGCGTCGGGCGGCGGGAAATGTCCGGCAGGCGCATACGGTCGCCGGTGAGGCCGGGGCGCTCATTGGCGAACACGACCTCGATCTCCGCGTCACCGGCGATCGAGCGGATGCAGCCGGTCAGCGCGCGGCGGAACGGTTCGACATCCACCTGGACGCCGGGTTTCGGTCTCGTATTGTCGCCGCGCCCTGCCATGCGATCAGGCCGTCGCTTCGAGGACGATGTTGGCGGCGCTTTCCTTCAGCTCCACGCCGAAGGCCCGCTGGTAATGTTCGGCCACCAGCGCCCGCTCCAGTTCGTCGCACTTGTTGAGGAAGGTCACCCGGAATGCAAAGGCGATATCGCCGAAGATATGCGCGTTCTCGGCCCAGGTGATAACGGTCCGCGGGCTCATGACGGTCGACAGGTCGCCATTGATGAAGGCGGCACGGGTCAGGTCGGCGACGCGTACCATCTTCGACACCGTGTCGCGGCCGCGCTTCGCGGTGAAGCCCTTGACCTTGGCGGCGACGATATCGACTTCGTTGTCATGCGGCAGGTAGTTGAGCGTGGTGACGATCGACCAGCGGTCCATCTGCGCCTGGTTGATCTGCTGCGTGCCGTGATAGAGGCCGGTGGTATCGCCGAGGCCGACCGTATTGGCGGTCGCAAACAGGCGGAAAGCGGGGTGCGGCCTGATGACGCGGCTCTGGTCGAGCAGGGTCAGGCGGCCGGAGGATTCGAGCACGCGCTGGATGACGAACATCACGTCCGGGCGGCCGGCATCGTATTCGTCGAAGACCAGCGCGACATTGTGCTGGTAGGCCCAGGGCAGGATGCCGTCCTTGAATTCGGTGATCTGCATGCCGTCCTTGACGACGATCGCATCCTTGCCGACGAGGTCGATACGGCTGACATGGCTGTCGAGGTTGACGCGCACGCAGGGCCAGTTCAGCCGCGCGGCCACCTGTTCGATATGGGTGGATTTGCCCGTGCCGTGATAGCCCGACACCATGACGCGGCGGTTGTGCGCAAAGCCGGCGAGGATCGCAAGCGTGGTTTCACGGTCGAAGAGATAGTCGGGATCGCTGTCCGGCACATAGGCATCGGCCTTGGAATAGGCCGGCACGCGCAGGTCGCTGTCGATTCCGAAGACCTCGCGGACGGATACGGTCGTATCGGGAAGATTGGAAATATCGAGGTCTACCTTGCTCATCATGTCTCCGCTCATTAAGTCGCCGGGGGCCGCGCTTCGCGCTGGGCCTCATATCGCATTGCAGTGTGACGGGGTACTTCCTAGCAGAAGCCCGCCTGTTTTAACAATTGGTAGGCCTGAATGACCTCGCGAAAACGGTCTTCCGATCCGCGATCTCCGCCATTGGCGTCGGGATGGTGCTTTTTCACGAGATCCTTGTAGGCGGCCTTGATGTCCGTGGCGGTCGCCGTGGCCGGCAGGCCGAGAGTATCGAAGGCTTTTGTCTCCAGCGTCTTCAGCTTGCGCTGGCGCGGCTCCGGCTGCGCCCGGCGCGCCCTGGCCTCGTGCAGGAAGCCGAACGGGTCGCTCATCCGCGCCTTGGAGCCCGCCGAACCGGACCGTGTCTGGCCCTGCTCCGGCGCGTTCTTCGCGCTGCGGTTCACGCCCAGCGTCCAGGTCGGCCGATGCCCTGTCAGCGCCTCCTTCTGGTAGCGCGCGATCTCGTTGTCCGACAGGCCGGAGAAGTAGTTGTAGCCCTTGTTGTATTCCTTCACGTGCTCGAAGCAGAACATGAAATACTGGTTTTCGGCATTGCGCCCGACCGGAGCGCGATGCCCGCCATTTTCCTCGCAGCCGTCCCACTGGCACGTCGGGGCCACGGGCTCCGGTTTCCGGGTGGTCCCGCGTCGCTTCGTCCGGATGGTATCGAAGTATTTTGAGTCGAGCTTCATGGCACACATTATGGTGTGATGGAGGGGTCACAACAAGAATTGACAAACGCGAATGTTGCAGGCTTTTTGATGGTGATTTGCCAGGAGCAGGGCATGTTGAGCGACAGAGGTCCGACCGCCGCGTCCACCTCGTATCGCAAGCCAGAAAAACGAGGCAAAACCATGTCGTTAGAGCAACGGATCACCACAAGGCTCACCGAGGCCTTCAAGCCTTCCCGGCTTGCCGTGATCAACGAAAGCCACCTCCATGCCGGCCACCACGCCGATTTCAACGGCACCGGCGAGACCCACATGCGCGTACGCATCGTCGCGGATGCCTTTACCGGCATGTCCCGCATCGCCCGCCACCGGGCGATCAACGATCTCCTGAAGTCGGAACTCGACGCCGGCCTCCACGCCCTTGCCGTCGAGCCCGCGGCTCCCGGCGAAGAGACGCGCTGGTAGCTGACGCAGACGTTCAGGTAGGGGCGGTATTCTCGGCCGGGCGGATGCGCAGTTTGGTGATGCGGTTCTTGACGCGCTTCATGACGATGAAGCGCTTGCCGTAGAAGGTAAATGCCTGCCGTTCGTCCGGTATCGTTCGGGACTCATGGATCACGAGACCGGCAATGGTCGTCGCCTCGCCGTCCGGCAGCGACCAGTCGAGCGCCCGGTTCAGGTCGCGGATCGGCACCCCGCCATCCACCACGAGTGACCCGTCCGCCTGAGGATAGACGCCGCGGACATCGGGATCGTGCTCGTCGGCGATATCCCCGACGATCTCCTCCAGAATATCTTCCAGCGTTACCAGCCCGCGCACCTCGCCATATTCGTCGACGACGATGGCGAAATGGCTCTTGCGGCGCAGGAAGGCGCTGAGCTGGTTTGCAAGGTTCGTCGCATCCGGCACGTACCAGGGTTTCTGCGCGATTCTGACGATATCGACCGTGTCCGGCTGGACATCCGGCTCCGCCAGAGCCCGCAGAAGATCCTTCGCGTGGAGCACACCGATGATGTTGTCGGCCGAGCCGCGCCACACCGGCATGCGCGTATAGGGGCTGTCCAGCACGGCTTTTACGTTGACGGCCGGCGGGTCATCCGCATTCAGCGCCCGCATCGCCATCCGGTGCACCATGATGTCGGACACTTCAAGCTCGTCGAGATCGAGCACGCCGCTGACGCGGTCGCGGTCCGCCTTGACGACCGCGCCTTCCCGATGAAGAAAATCGACGGCCCCGCGCAGCTCTTCATGCGCCGTCAGCATCGGCGCCTCATGCGAAAGGTTGAAGCCGAACGCCTTCATGATGGCCCGCACCATGGCATTCACGAGGCTCGACAGCGGCCCGACGACCGCCACGACCAGCCGCACCGGCCGAGCGACGCCGATCGCGAAGCGCTCCGGCCCCGCATTCGCCCAGCTGCGCGGCAGCACGTCGGCCAGCACCACGAGCAGGATCGTCATCGCGATGGTCGCATAGGCAACGCCCGGCGCGCCGAAGCCTGAGAGAAACAGGCCCGTGGCGACCGAGGTCGCGAGAACGCGCGCCAGATTGCTACCGAGCAGCAGCGCGCCGATGACCCGGTCGCGCCGCTCGATGAGCCGATCGACCACGCCGGCGCGCGCCTCGCCCTGAACGTCGAGCGTGTGCAGGCGCGTGCGCGACACCGCCGTGAGCGCCGTTTCCGCGCCCGAGAGGAAAGCTGCGAGCGCGATCATCAGGAGGATCGCCAGCACGGCCGGCCCGTGCGCGATGAGGATGGCCGTCAGCGCCTCCATGGTCATGCCGCGCGATCGGGATGGTTTTCGGCAAGGAACGACAGCACGGCCGAGGTCGGCACGTCGTCGGCGACGAAGGCTTCGCCAAGGCCGCGGGTGAGGATGAAGGTGAGCTTGCCGCCCTTCACCTTCTTGTCCTGCGCGATGGCATCCATCAGAACCTCCGGCGGCGGCAGCTGCCCGGGGATCTCGCTCATCCGCGTCGGCAGGCCGACAGTGCGCAGATGCGCCTCCACCCGGGCCGTGACGTCGGGGCTGGCAAGGTTCATCCGGGCGGAAAACGCGTGCGCGAGCACCATGCCGATCGCCACACCCTCGCCATGCACGAGACGGGTACCGTCATAGGCGGTGGCGGCTTCCAGCGCGTGGCCGAAGGTATGGCCGAGATTGAGCAGCGCCCGGCGGCCGTTCTCGCGTTCGTCGGCCACGACCACATCGGCCTTCGCCTGGCAACTCAGTGCAATCGCCTCGATGCGCGCCGCACCGCCGGCAAAGACCGCCTGCCAGTTGGCCTCCAGCCAGGCGAAGAAGTCCGGCTTGTCGATCAGGCCGTATTTCGCGACTTCGGCATAGCCGGCGCGAAATTCGCGCGGCGACAGCGTGTCGAGCACGTCGGTATCGGCGAGCACCAGATCCGGCTGGTGAAAGACGCCGATCAGGTTCTTGCCATGCGGCGAGTTGATGCCGGTCTTGCCACCGACGGAACTGTCGACCTGCGCGAGAAGCGAGGTCGGGATCTGGATGAAGCGGGAGCCCCGCCGGGCGATGCCGGCAGCAAACCCCGTAAGGTCGCCGATGACGCCACCACCGAGCGCGATGACCGCATCGTTGCGCTCGATGCGCGCGCCGAGGATCGTCTCGCAGACGGGAATGAGGTGCTCGAAGCTCTTTGTCTTCTCCCCCGCAGGAAGAATGGCCGACACCGCCTCGATCCCTGCCTGCGCCAGGCTGTCCATCAACGGCTTGAGATAGAGCGGCGCGACGTTCTCGTCCGTCACCACCGCCATCCGTCGCCCGGTCAGCCGCGCCGCAATCTCCTGCGCGGCCGAGCCGATCAGTCCGGGCCCGATCAGGATGTCATAGGCACGTTCGCCGAGCGGAACATGGATCTTGCGCACGGTCGGGGTTTCGCTCATCGCTTGGCTCACTCTATGGCTGGTCTCTGACGACTTTTCTTCGGCGGCGCTATTTCTTCGGCTGCCCTATTTTTTCGGAGGGATGGCGGCGATGGCTTCCAGCACCTCTTCCACGATGCGCTCCTTCTTGACGTCGCGCGAGAGCACGCTCACATCCGCCTCGGCATAGATCGGATATCGCTCGATCATCAGCTTTTCGAGCGTACCCTTGGGATTGTCGGTCTTCAGGAGAGGTCGTCCCTCGCGCTTGTTGACACGGTCCCACAGGACGTCGAGTTCGGCGTTCAGCCACACGGAAACGCCGCTTTTCTGAATGTTCCGGCGCGTCTGCGGGTTGATGTACGCACCGCCGCCGGTGGAGACGATCCGGGCACCCGACTGCAGCAGCCGCTTAATCACCCGCGTTTCCAGCGCCCGGAACTCCGTTTCGCCATAGGCGGCAAAGAGTTCGGCGACGGTCATGCGCGAGACGCGCTCGATTTCGTGATCCGAATCGACGAAAGGCAGCGACAGCGCCTGCGCCGTCAGGCGCCCGATGGCCGACTTGCCGGCGCCCATCAGCCCGACGAAGACGAGGTTGCGCCGGCCGAGCACGGCTCTCGCCCGCTTGACCAGCGTTTCCGAAACCGGCTCGACCACGTCGCTCATCACCGCAAGACTTTCCCCATTTCCCTGTTCTATCGACAAAACGGGCGGAAGCGTCAAGTCGCGCAAGGGTCGCTCGCCTCTTTCCTATCCCCGCGCAAACATGCCCGTGCTTGCGATCAGACAGAGCCGGCCTCATATAGATCGACGCCTCGGAGACGATCATGCCCACCCTTGTCCGATTTCTCTTCATCTGTCTCATCATCACCGGCGCCGTCTATGGAACCATGCTGGCCCTCGTTACCTTCGTCGATCCGGCCGAGCGCGACGTGACGATCCGCATACCACCCGAGCGGCTTGATCCCGAAAGATTGGCTCCGAAATAATGGATCTGTCGTCCGCCCACCTCGAGTCCTTCCTGGAGATGATGAGCGTCGAGCGCGGCGCGGCCGTCAACACGCTCTCCTCCTACCAGCGCGATCTCGAAGACATCCTGTCTTTTCTGAAAGCGCGCGGCGTGAAGGCGACCGAAGCCGGGCCGGACGATTTTCGTGCCTATTTCGCCGACTTCGCCGCGCAGGGCTTCAAGGCGTCCTCGCAGGCCCGCCGCCTGTCGGCGCTCCGCCAGTTCTACAAATTCCTCTATGCCGAGGGGATCCGCACCGACGACCCGACCGGCGTGCTGGATGCGCCGAAGAAGGGCCGCCCGCTGCCCAAGACCATGAGCGTCGACGATGTGACGCGCCTCATCACCCAGGCCGAAGCAGAGTCGATGGCCGAGCCGGGTCTCGACAAGCTGCGCATGGCCGCCCTGATCGAGCTTCTCTACGCGACCGGCATGCGCGTCAGCGAACTCGTCTCCCTCCCCGCTTCGGTGCTCGCCCGCGATGGCCGCTTCCTCATCGTGCGCGGCAAGGGCAACAAGGAGCGCATGGTACCCTTGTCGCGCAGCGCCATCGCGAGCCTCCAGCGCTATGGCGCGCGGATGCAGGCGGAAACGGCGGCAAAGGGCGGGGAAGACAGCCCCTGGCTCTTTCCCTCCAACTCGGAATCCGGCTATCTCCCCCGTCAGGTCTTTGCGCGCGACCTGAAGGGCCTGGCCGGACGGGCCGGCGTCCGCGTCGCCTCGATTTCGCCGCATGTGCTGCGTCATGCCTTCGCCAGCCACCTCCTGGCCAATGGCGCGGATCTTCGCGCCGTGCAGGAACTGCTCGGCCATTCGGACATTTCGACCACACAAATCTACACGCATGTGCTGGAGGAAAGGCTGCACGACCTTGTGCAAAACCATCACCCTCTTGCCAAACAGGCCAAAAAACAGGATTAGGACGCTCGCCTCCCGTTCTGGAATGCCACGGGAGACCCGCGTCGAAACGATCGGAACCGCATCTCATGCATCACTATCTCGATTTCGAAAAGCCGATCTCGGATCTCGAAGGCAAGATTCACGAGCTGAAGAAGATCGCCGGCGAGGACGAGAGCATCGATACGAGCGACGAAGTCGAGCGGCTCGAAGTCCGCGCCAAAGAGGCGACCGTCGAGATCTACTCCAAGCTCACACCCTGGCAGAAGACGCAGGTCGCGCGCCACCCGCAGCGCCCGCACTTCCAAGAATATGCCGCCGGCCTGTTCACCGATTTCACGCCGCTCGCCGGTGACCGGAAGTTTGCCGAGGACGCCGCCATTCAGGCGGGGCTTGCCCGCTTCCGCGGCATTCCGGTGGCCGTCATCGGCCAGGAAAAGGGCAACGACACGAAGTCGCGCATCAAGCACAATTTCGGCAGCGCCCGCCCGGAAGGCTACCGCAAGGCCATCCGCGTCATGGAAATGGCCGACCGCTTCGGTCTGCCGCTGATCACGCTGATCGACACGGCAGGCGCCTATCCCGGTATCGGTGCCGAGGAACGCGGCCAGGCTGAAGCCATCGCCCGCTCCACCGAGATGTGTCTGAACCTCAAGGTTCCGATCATCTCCGTCGTGCTGGGCGAAGGCGGATCCGGCGGCGCGATCGCGATCGCCACCGGCAACCGCGTCTACATGCTGGAGCATGCGATCTATTCGGTCATCTCGCCGGAAGGCGCCGCCTCCATCCTCTGGCGCGATTCGACGCGTGCCAAGGAAGCCGCAACCAACATGAAGATCACGGCCGAGGACCTGAAGGCCTTCGGTATCATCGACGGCATCATCGAGGAGCCCGTCGGCGGCGCGCATCGCGATGCCGATCTCGTCATCGACCGCACCGGTGGCGTTATCGCCGACGCCCTGAAGGATCTCTCCAGCCGCAAGGGCGACGATCTGCGCAAGGAGCGCCGCGAGAAGTATCTGAGCATCGGCCGCTCGCTCTAAGAACGACCTGGCTTTCCCCGCGTTTGAGGGCAGGATGCGAGACGATTGCGCCCTGCCGCATCTCGGCCATGATTGTCGGGCCTTGGTGGTGCCATCTGCGCGCGATCTCCAGAGAGCGGTGCGGTTAACAATTTGTGAAGCATAAAACCGTATTGATTCTGTCAGACTCGGCCGCTAGGGAAGAGTCGCGTCCGACTTTCATTACCGATGGGCTCTTGCCGATGCGTCTGACACATATCCTCGCCGCCGCCGTCATGGGCCTGTTTCTTGCAGGCTGCACCACGGAAGAAGTCGTCGATAGCGTCGATGTCGATCTGAAGAAAGTTACCAGCAAAACCGGTTACGAACTTTCCGGCAAGATCGTGCAGAAGATGCAGGCGATGAGCATGGCGAAGACCTCGCCGATCATGCTGCGCATCTTCAAGGAGGAAGGCGCGCTCGAAGTCTGGAAGGCCAATACGGCCAATCGCTTCGAAAAGCTGCGCGAATACAAGATCTGCGCCTGGTCCGGCAAGCTCGGCCCCAAGGTGAAGGAAGGCGACCGGCAGGCGCCCGAGGGTTATTATCCGCTCGCCCCCGGCCAGCTGAACCCGAATTCCAGCTATTACCTGGCCATCAATACAGGCTTCCCCAACCAGTTCGACCGCGCCAATGGCCGGTTCGGCACCAACCTGATGATCCATGGCGCGTGCTCGTCGTCGGGTTGCTACTCGATGACCGACGAGCAGATGCAGGAAATCTTCGCGCTCGCCCGCGACGCCTTCAAGGGCGGCCAGTCGACCATCCAGCTGCAGGCGCTGCCCTTCCGCATGACCGCGGAAAACATGGCGCGGCATCGCAACAGCCCGCATTACGATTTCTGGAAGAACCTGAAAGAAGGGTACGACCAGTTCGAGATTACGAAGCGCCCGCCGGAATTTGCGATCTGCGACCGTAAATACGTTTTCAACAAAAGCGTTGCCGGCAAGATGAACCCGACGGGCCAGTGCCCGGCGCTCTCCACGCCACCCTCCATGGAAATGGCGCTGGCGAACTACAACAAGAAATACGACGCCGACTACGAAAAGGCCCTGAAGAAGCTCGACGGCCTCGTCTGGTACGAGCCGAGCGAAGCCGAGCGCAAGGCCGTGGTCGCCAAGCAGCGCGCCGGCCGCGAACTGGCCTATGCCCCGACGGGCACCTCGCTCGATGCCGGCAAGCTGATGAAGGTCGCCGACCTCGAAAAGCAGGAGGCGCACCGCGCCGAGCTCGAAGAGGCCAAGAAAGCCATTGAAATACAGACGGCGGCCTTGGAGCACAGCACCCGCAACGGCAAAAGCGTGCCGATCCCGCAGGAAAACCCGCTGCCCCGCCCGGTCGCGCAGATCGCATCCGCATCGCCGGCGCCCGGCCAGGCCGGCTTCTGGGGCAACCTATTTAAAAAGCCCGCACCTATTACAGCCACCGATCCGGCTGCCGGTCCTCTTCTCGGCGAACCACAGACCGCCAGCGCGGACACGACGGGCCAGAGCCAGACAGCAAGCCAGACCGCATCCGTCAAGACGAGCCGCGACATCACGGCTGGTGTTCCCGTCCATGTGGAAACGCGCAAGGTGACCGTAAAGCCGGGCCAACAGGGCGCGGAGCCGAAGGCCGTGACGCAAGCAGCACCCGCCGATCAGACGACCGGCGCACAGGCTTCGGGTGAAATGCAGATCCCGCAGGCGGTTGCCGAGCAGCAGCCCGAGGGCAAGAAGAAGCCGTTCTGGAAGCTCTGGTAGGGCGGACCGCGCCGATGATCTCGGATGCGAGCCCGACACCGCCATGTGACGATCCTGAAGAACAGGCGCTCCCCCTCGACCTCAAGGGCCTGAAGTGCCCGTTGCCCGTCATCCGCACCCGCAAGCGATTGGCGGCTCTTGGCCCCGGCGCATTGGTGCTGGTGGAAACCACCGATCCCCTTGCCGTCATCGATATTCCGCATTTCTGCAACGAGGACGGCCACCATCTCGAACGTCAGACCGCGACGGATCGTGGCCACAGCTTTCTGATCCGCAAGGGCACTGCTATCTGACGCAATGTCCCGGTCCGCGACCGGGAACCCGGCTCACATGCGGAAACCCGGCACGGCCAGCGGGTTGTCCGAAAGCGCCTGCCGGTCCGGCCGGTCGATGGCAGGCTTACCGGTGAAGGCGTCGAACAGGTCGCGCACGAAGCTTTCCTCCAGCCCCTTGGTGATCAGCACCATGCGCGTGCGCCGATCGGCAGGCTCCGGCCAGGCGGCCAGCCGCTCCGGCGGGTGAAAGATCTGCTGGACGCCGTGCAGCACCAGCGGCCGCTCCGGCCGCTCCGCGGTGCAGACGATCGCCTTCATGCGCAGCAACTTCTCACCATGCGCCGAGCGGATGAGATCCACGAACATATCAAGCGCCATCGTGGAGATCGGCTTGTCATGCACGATGCTGAACGAGCGGATATCATCCCCGTGCCGGTTGGTATCGTGATGATGGTGATGTCCGTGATGATCATGGGCGTGGTGGCCATGATCATGGTGCTCCTCATGAGCATCATGCGCATCGTGATCGTGCTTCGCTTCGTCCTGCAGCCATCGGCAGACGTCGGCGATCTTGGTCGCGGGATCGTAAAGCCCGCAAGCGAAGAGCGAAGACCGGCCCGTTTCCTCAAGATCGCCATCGAGGACCGGCGCGCGCGGATTGAGTTCGGCGAGCCGTGCCTTGAGCGTCGCCACGGTCTCGGGAGAGGCAAGCGTCGCCTTGGTCAGCACCAGCCTGTCGGCCACCGCCACCTGCTTCACCGCTTCGACGTGATGGTCGAGCGTCGAAAGGCCGTTGACCGCATCCACCACGGTCACCATGCCATCGAGTCTGTAGCTTTGTTGCAGCGTCGGGTGTCCCATGACGGACTGCATGACGGGTGCCGGATCGGCAAGGCCCGTGGTTTCGATGACGACGCGCTTCAGCGGTCGTATCTTGCCCGTCTGCATCCGGTCCATCAGATCCGCCAGCGTATCGACAAGCTCACCCCGCACCGTGCAGCAGAGGCACCCGTCCGCAAGCTCGATCACGCCGTCGCCGGAGGATTCCACCAGCAGATGATCGAGCGACACGTCGCCGAACTCGTTGATGATGACCGCCGTATCTGAAAGATCGGGATCCTTGAGAAGCCGGTTGAGAAGCGTCGTCTTGCCGGCACCGAGAAAGCCGGTGAGGATCGAGACCGGCACCGGATCGAAACGGGTGATCATAAGGTTCGCTTTCGAGGGCACGCCCGCAAAACGGGCTGCATGAGGAAATTGGATGTCCTAGAGCATTACCGGTGAACACGGGTTCACCGGTAATGCTCTAACCTCTTGTTTTCTCTGCATTGTCCGACGCCGAAGCGATCCCGCTTCGGCTGGAAATGCTCTAGAAGACCGGCCGCGGCACGGGTACCGGCACATTGGCCACATCGCCCTGCGCGCTGGCCGGCTGCCCGTCGACATCCGCAGCCTTCGCGCCCTGCCCCGGGATCAACTGTGCCGAGACGAAGTTGAGCGGCCGGTTGATCTCGTGGATGAAGGGCGAGAGCAGCTTCTGGCGTCCCGCCTCGTCGCGACCTTCGCTGCGCACCTTGGCGGCCTGCGCCGAGCAGATCTGCTTTGAGATATCAGCCGTCACATCGCGCGTTTCGCCATAGGCCGCGATCTGTCCGAGCCCCGGCTTGCCGGCGGGATTCGCCGTCAGCGCCATCTGCATCAGCCGCGCGGATTCGTCCGCCCGTCCCCCGAGGCTGTCGGCGCCGAGCACGACGGACACGACACTGCGACCGTTACGCGTGGCGGACGACACCTGATTGAACCCCGAGGCGCAGATGAAGCCGGTCTTCATGCCATCGGCACCGTCGAAGCGGCCGATCAGCATATTGTAGTTCGGATAGCTCTTCTTGCCCGTCGTGAAGCCCTCATAGGCGAAATAGGCCGCATATTCCGGAAACTCGCGCTTGATCGTGATGGCGAGCACGGCGAGATCCCGTGCCGTCGTGTATTGTCCGGGCTCGGGAAGACCGTTGGGATTGACGAAGTTCGAGTTGGTCATGCCGATCCGCTTCGCCTCGGCATTCATCATGGCGACGAAACCAGGCTCCGAGCCGCCGACCGCCTCGCCGATGGCGACCGCGATGTCATTTGCCGATTTGATCAGCATCATCTTCAGCGCGCTGTCGAGCGTCATCGACGCGCCCGGCTTCAGGTACATCTTGCTCGGCTGCTCGGAGGCCGCATGCTTGGACATGACGATCGGCGTTTCCAGCGTCATCCGTCCGGCTTTCAGCGCACGAAACGTCGTATAGGCCGTCATCAGCTTGGTCAGCGACGCCGGATACCAGCGCTGGAAGATATCCTCCTGCTCGTAGACCTTCAGCGTCGCGACATCCACCACCAGCTTGGGATTGGCGAGCGCGGGTGCCGCGGCCGTAAGCGCCAGCGCGCCGGCGATGGCCCCAACGAATAGCTGGGAACCGGACATGCGAATCTTCATAGTCACCACAGTTCAACCTCGAAATTTTCGGGCATTGCCTCGTGTCGAGGCGCTATTTAACCTATATGGCAGGGGCAAGGCAAAGACCTTTGCCATGAGATCGCCCGGCGACCGCGTGCCGCCACCACGACCGACAGGATAGATCATGCCGATTCTCAACCGTGCAGCCGAACTCCAGGACGAAGTCACAGCATGGCGCCGCCATATTCACAGCCGGCCCGAACTTCTGTTCGCCGTGGAAAATACGGCATCCTTCGTGGAAAACAAACTCCGGGAATTCGGCGTTGACGAGATCGTGACCGGCATCGGCCGCACCGGCGTCGTCGGTCTCATCCGCGGCAGCCTGGGCAATGGCACCACCATCGGCCTGCGCGCCGACATGGATGCGCTGCCCATGACGGAATCGACCGGCAAGCCCTATGCCTCCACCACACCCGGCAAGATGCATGCCTGCGGCCATGACGGCCACACCGCCATGCTGCTCGGCGCCGCCAAGTATCTGGCCGAAACGCGCAACTTCAAGGGCGCGGTCGCCGTCATCTTCCAGCCGGCCGAAGAGGGCGGCGGCGGCGGCAACGAGATGGTCAAGGACGGCATGATGGAGCGCTTCGGCATCTCCGAGGTCTACGGCCTGCACAATATGCCCGGCATGCCGGTCGGGCATTTCGCCTCCCGCGTCGGTCCCATCATGGCCTCGACCGATGAATTCTCGATCACCCTCGAAGGGCGCGGCGGCCATGCGGCCCAGCCGCACAAGACCATCGACCCCATCGTGCTTGGCGCACAGATCGTCACCGCATTGCAGACCATCGCCTCGCGCACCGCGGATCCGCTGTCGGCCGTCGTCGTCTCGGTCACCAAGTTCAATGCGGGCTTCGCCCACAACGTCATCCCCGAACAGGCGCTGCTGGCCGGCACCGTGCGCACGCTGATGGCCGAGAACCGGGATATGGCCGAGCGCCGCATCAACGAGATCTGCACACATCTGGCCGCCGCCTATGGCGCGACCGCCCGCGTCCGCTACGCCCGCAACTATCCCGTCACCGTCAACCACGCCACGGAAACCGGCCATGTGCTCGAAGCCGCAACGGACGTCGCAGGCGCCGCACAGGTCGTGGGCAATGTCGATCCGATGATGGGCGGTGAAGATTTCTCCTACATGCTGCTCGCCCGTCCCGGCGCCTTCGTGTTCATGGGCAATGGCGACAGCGCCGGCCTGCACAACCCCGGCTACGACTTCAACGACGAGGCGATCCCCCACGGCATCTCCTACTGGGTGCGCCTTGCCGAGAGCCGCCTGGGCGCCTGATGAGCGGTATCGACAGGATCGACCGCAAGATCCTCAGCATTCTCCAGGCCGACGGGCGGATCACCAATCTGGAACTGTCCGAGCGCGTCGGCCTGTCGCCGACTGCCACCAGCGAACGCATGCGCCGGCTGCTGAAGGAGGGCTATGTCTCGGGCTTCGGCGCGCGCCTCGATCCCCAGCGCCTCGGCTTCGGCCTGCTCGTCTTCATCGAGGTCATGCTGGACAAGACGACGCCGGAAGTTTTCGACACCTTCGCCGATGCCATCCGCAAGGCGCCATCCGTCATCGAGTGCCACATGGTCGCCGGCGGCTTCGACTATCTCGTCAAAACCCGCTTCGAGGACATGAGCGCCTACCGCAATTTCCTCGGCCAGTTCCTCTGGACGTTGCAGGGCGTCAAGGAGACCCGAACCTACGCCGTCATGGAAGAAATCAAGAACGACGGCCCTCTACCGCTTCTTTAGCGGCCTTTGCCGCCCGCCCGGCGCCATCGCGCAATACCCGCACAAGTTTCACGGTCATACATATGAGAATCGACTAATAGTGCGGAACTATGGTTGGTTCCAGATAGAGGGCCAGAGCGATGATGGAAGCTGAGAGGACGGATGCACCTGCCGTGCGCGCGACCCCACGCGCCATGCGTGCCGTCACCGTGCGTATCGGCAACGACCTGGAAAGCTTCCGGCGGGAGAACGACGATATCGTCCGCCACATCCGCCTGCTCGGCATCAATGCCAGCATCGAAGCCGCCCGCGCCGGAGATATCGGCAAGGGCTTTGCCGTCGTCGCGAACGAAGTGCAGCGGCTGGCCGGCGCCTCGGCCGCCATCGCCGCGAAATTCCAGCAGGACGTGCTCGAGCGCGTCAACCTCGGGCGCTCCCTGTCGGACGCGCTGGTACACGAGATGGAGGGCGTGCGTCTCGTCGATCTCGCCCAGACGCTCATCCAGCTGATCGTGCGAAACCTGTTCGAGCGGACGGCAGACGTGCGCTGGTGGGCGACGGACACCGCGCTCTGGGAGGCGCTCGAAAACCCCGATCGCGACCGGCAGGCCTTCGCCGCCAAGCGCTTGGGGGTCATCAACCGGTTCTACACGGTCTATCTCGATCTCGTGATGGTCGACAAGGCCGGCCGCGCAGTCGCCTCGGCCAATCCGAATTTCCAGAAGACGATCATGGGCCGCGACCTCTCCGGCGAACCCTGGGTCAAGGCGGCGATGAAGACAGGATCTGGCGACGATTATATCGTCGATGTGGTCAAGCCGAGCCCCCTGCACGGCAATACCGATGCGCTCGTCTACGCCACTGGCATCCGTCAGGGCGGCGTCTCCACGGCACCGCTGCTCGGCGCGCTCGGCGTTTATTTCGACTGGGCGAACCAGGGCCAGTCCATCGTCCACAAGGAAGCCAACATCGCGCCGGCCGACGTGGACCGCACGACCGTGCTGCTGCTCGACGGACAGGGCATGGTGATCGCCGCCTCGCGCCCGGCCCTTGTCTATACCAGCTTCGTCCTGACGCCGCCGGAAGGCATGAAACGCGGCAGCTACTACATGAGCGACAGAACGCTGGTCGCCTTCGCCCCCACGCTCGGCTACGAGGATTACGACGGCCTCGGCTGGTGCGGCGTCGTCATCCAACGGCCCGAGCGCGAAGCCGACATCCGCCAGCGCCTTTCGCTCTGAAAGACCGCACCTCATGAAAAAAGGGGCCGCCGCTGCCGGCCGCCCCTTCTTCGTAGTGCCTTTAGCGGCACCGATCCTCAAATCGTCGCGGCGTCGATTAGATCGTCGCGGCGTCGATAACGAAGCGGTAGCGCACGTCGCTTTTCAGCACGCGCTCATAGGCCTCGTTGACCTGATCCATGCGGATCAGTTCGATTTCGGAAACGATGCCGTGCTTGCCGCAGAAGTCGAGCATTTCCTGCGTTTCCTTGATCGAGCCGATCATGGAGCCGGACAGCGAGCGACGCCCTGCGATCAGCGAGAAAGCGTGGATCGGCGACGGCTTTTCCGGTACGCCGACCACAACCATGGAGCTATCGAGCTTGAGAAGGCTTAAGTAGGGGTTCAGATCCATCGTCACGCCGACGGTGCTGATGATCAGGTCGAACGTACCAGCCAGCGTTTCGAATGTCTTCGGATCGTTGGTCGCGTAGTAATGCGTTGCGCCGAGCTTCAGGCCGTCTTCCTTCTTGGAAAGCGACTGGCTGAGCACGGTAATTTCGGCGCCGAGTGCGGCACCGATCTTTACGCCCATATGGCCGAGACCGCCCATCCCCACGATGGCGACCTTCTTGCCGGGGCCGGCCTTCCAGTGCATCAGCGGCGAATAGAGTGTAATGCCGGCGCAGAGCAGTGGCGCGGTGGCGGCGAAGTCGAGCGTGTCGGGAATGGAAAGCGCATAGCCTTCCTTGACGACGATGCTGTCGGAATAGCCGCCGTAGGTCGGCGTCGTGCCATCGGCCTCGACGTCATTGTAGGTCTGGACGAGACCGGGCATGTAGTGCTCGAGGTCGAGATCGCGCGTGGCGCAGGTCGTGCAGGAATTGACGAAGCAGCCGACGCCGGCCTTGTCGCCCACCTTGAATTTGGTCACGCCGGAGCCGACGGCGGAAACGATACCGACGATCTCATGGCCGGGAACCATGGGATATCTGGAGTTGCCCCATTCGTTACGGGCCTGGTGAATGTCGGAATGGCAGATTCCGGAATACTTGATGTCGATGACGATATCGTCTTCGTTGGGCGCACGACGCTCGAAGGTGAAGGGTTCGAGCGGCTTCGACGCGTCGGTCGCCGCATATCCTTTTGCGAAAGCCATGGGTGGTTCCTTCTGTCTGCAAATCTGGACCGGTCGAGACATCGCCGGTTCGCCCACTATGCAAGTTGGGACCGACATAGGCATGCGCCATTCCTGCAAATTTCTTGCACGATCCTGCAAATGACCTTCGAAGGCTTTGTGGCCGTCGCGCATCGGGCCTATCTCGAAATCGTCATCACCACGCAATGCGCGAGAGCGTGCGGCTGGACGCCTGACCGCCTTGGCACAACCCAACATCCGGCATTCAGCCGTTGTCGCGCTCGAGGCTTTCGCGTTAGAACCGTCTCGTCCGGCATCCCCGTTTCAGGAAAGGCTTGCCTCATGTTCGATCCCGCCGCCGCCCGCCGCCAGCCTTTCGTCGAGATCATTGCCCGTTTCGCCAGGGAAGATGGCGACCATGTGACATCGGTGCCGGGCCTGACGGTGCACCGACGCTCAGAGCAGGCCGTTCCCTCCTGCGCCGCCTACCGGCCGAGCTTCGCGCTGATCGCGCAGGGCGTGAAGAAGGTGACGCTCGGCCACGAGACCTATGTCTATGGCGGCTCAGACTATCTTCTGACCTCGTTCGATCTGCCGGTGACGAGCCAGATCGTGCAGGCCTCGCCCGAAAGCCCCTATCTCGGCATGGTGTTCGAAATCGACGTCGCAAAGATCCCGCCGCTTCTCGCCTTGCTCGACCGTCCCGCCACCACGACGCAGGTGCGGGAACCGGCGGGCGCATCCTCCGAGGCAACCGAGCAGCGCGGCATGTCGGTTGCGGCGCTAACGCCGGAACTGGAAGACGCCGCGCTCCGGCTCCTGCGCCTGCTCGACCGTCCCGGCGACATCCCCGCTTTGCTGCCGCTGATAGAGCAGGAGCTGATCTTCCGTCTCTTGACCGGCCCGCACGCGGCGCGCCTGCGCCAGATGACGATGGCCGAAAGCCAGTCGCACCAGATCGGCCGCGCCTGCGCTTGGCTGAAGGAGCACTATGCCCTGCCCCTGCGCATCGAGGATCTCGCCCGTCGTGTCAGCATGAGCGTGTCGTCGCTGCACCACCACTTCAAGGCCATCACCGCCATGAGCCCCATGCAGTACCAGAAGCAGCTTCGCCTGCAGGAGGCCCGCCGGCTGATGGTGGAGGACATGCTGGATGCCGGCAGCGCCGGGCATCAGGTCGGCTATGAGAGCCCTTCGCAGTTCAGCCGCGAATATGCCCGCCAGTTCGGCGCGCCGCCCCTGCGCGACGCCGGCCGCACCCGACGTTCGCTTCTCGGCCGGCTGGCCGGCGAGCCGGAAATGCTGAGCGAGGGTTGAACCATCAGGCATCGCCGGCGAAGCTATGCTCTTCCTGACCGAGAGAACCCTTTCCAGAACCCTGGCAGTACATCCTGCCCTCAACCGGAGTTCCCATGACCGAAACCGTCAGACTGTCCCTCGACGAAGCGCGCGCTTTGACCGTGCAGGCTCTTTCCAATGCAGGCCTTTCCGCCGAGCACTGCGAGGCGCTGGCCGATACGATCATGGCGGGCCAGATCGACGAGTGCCATTCTCACGGCCTATACCGCGTGCTTAGCTGTGTCGACGCTCTCCGCAGGGGGCAGGTGAACGTAGCAGCCGTGCCCGAGGTTCTGGATCAGGCGCCGGGTATCGTGCGGGTCGATGCGAAAAATGGCTTCTCGCCGCTCGCCTTCCGGCTCGGCCTGCCGCTTTTGCAGGAAAAGGCGCGGACGCAGGGCATCGCTGCGCTCGCCATCAACAATTGCTACCACTTCTCCGCTCTGTGGCCGGAGGTGGAGCGGATCGCCGCTGCCGGGCTTGCAGCCCTTGCCATGACGCCGAGCCACAGCTGGGTCGCCCCTGCCGGCGGCACGAAACCTGTCTTCGGCACCAACCCCATTGCCTTTTCCTGGCCGCGCCCCGGCCCGTTTCCGTTCGTGTTCGACTTCGCGACCAGTGCCGCCGCGCGCGGAGAGATCGAACTCCATCGTCGTGCCGGAAAAGCCATTCCGCAGGGTTGGGCGATCGATGGCGATGGCGCCCCGACAACGGATGCCGGTGCCGCCATGGCCGGCGCCATGCTGACATTCGGCGGCCATAAGGGCTCGGCCCTGTCCGCCATGGTCGAGCTGATGGCCGGACCGCTGATCGGCGATCTGACGAGCCGGGAATCCCAGATCTACGACGCCGGCGCCGGCGTGACGCCTCGCCACGGCGAACTGCTGCTCGCTTTCGATCCGAACCTCCTGTCGGGCGGGAGAGCGACGGAGAATGTCGAGCGGGCAGAGGCCCTGTTCGATGCCATCATCGGCCAGGGCGCACGCCTGCCCTCACAGCGCCGCTACGAGGCGCGCCAACGCAGCGAGGCCGCCGGCAGTATCGAGATCCCGAAGCCCCTCCACGACGATCTGCTGGCGCTCATCGCCTGAGGTCAGCGAAAGCGTCCGGCCATGGAACCCGGCGCACGGGCTGTGCCGGCCGCAATGCCGGTCCTTGCGAACGACACGACAGCCGCTCTGAAGATGGGCGGCCATCGGCTCATGAAGAACCGGGACGTTCGATGCAAGAGGATGGAAAACCAGACCAGGCATTCAGCCGGCGCGCGACCATTCCCGGCGACCGATGACGACCATCGCGCCGATCAGCATGGCGGCAAGCGCGAACCATGTCAGGGCATAAACGAGGTGGTTGTTTGGAAAGACCACGCGTGTCAGGCCGCCAATCGGCAGGCCGCCGGGGTTTTCCGTCCCGTCGGCGTCGATGAAATAGGGCGCCGCGTGATCGAGACCGCGGGCTGTGGCAATGGCCGCGACATCGCGGGAATACCAGCGGTCTCCCGACGGATCATTTTCGCGAAGGAAGCCGCCGCCGGGCTCCGATAGGCGTAGCAAACCGACGATACGCGTCGAACCGGGAACATTGCCGGCACTGCGGCTGGAGGGGTCACGCCGGTCGGGCGGCACGAAGCCGCGATTGACGAGAACCGTAGTGCCATCGTCCCGCACGAGCGGTGTAACGACCCAGAAGCCGGGGCCGCGCTCGGTTGTCGCCTGCACCAGCGTTTCCGCATCATGACGGAATGTGCCGCTGACGCTGATGTGCCGATATTCATCATTGCCGGGCGTGATGGAAGACCACTGGTCGGCGCGAGGTGCCTCGACCGGTGCGGCATGGACCCGCGCATCGACCCGTTCGATCAGGTCGAGCTTCCAGAAAAGGCGCTGCACCTGCCAGATGCCCAGCGCCAGAAGCACGACCGTGACGACGGTCGCAACCGCGCCCAGCACGGCGAGACCTCTACGGGAGCCGCGCGCGGCGGCGGCGTCGCCGTCCGCGGCACGAGCCTCTGAACGGTTACCGGAAGCGGAGGAGGCAGCCTTTTCAGGGGAGCCGGCGGCCGTGTCCGGCCGCCGGCTGGTATCAGGGGACATTGCGCATCATGTCCGGCGTCATGGTCATCATATTGGTGTTCAGATGATGCATGACCCAGAGCGAACCGGACAGCGCGATGACGATCAGCACGAGCGTGAAGATCAGCGCCATCATGGTCCAGCCGCCTTCGGACTTGGTGTTCATGTGCAGGAAGTAGATCATGTGCACGACGATCTGGACGACCGCGAACAGCATGACGAGACCTGCGGTCACAGCCTTGTTCTCGAAGACCTCGCCCATGACCAGCCAGAACGGAATGGCCGTGAGGATGATCGACAGCACGAAGCCGGTCATGTAGCTCTTGAAGGACCCGTGGGCCGCCTCATGCCCGTGGCTGTGGCCGTGATGGGCTTCGTGCGCGTCCTCGTGTGCGGGTGCGTGGGTGCTCATCCGAGAACTCCGATCAGATAGACAATCGAGAAGACGCCGATCCAGACGACGTCGAGGAAGTGCCAGAACATCGACAGACACATCAGGCGGCGACGGTTTTCCGGGATCAGCCCCTTCATCGACACCTGTACCATCAGCGTGATCAGCCAGATGATGCCGAAGGTGACGTGCAGACCGTGCGTGCCGACCAGCACGAAGAAGGCCGACAGGAACGCGCTGCGGCCGGGGCCGGCGCCTTCATGGATCAGGTGCACGAACTCGTAGACTTCCAGCCCGATGAAGATCGCGCCGAAAATGCCGGTGATGCCGAGCCAGAACAGCGTTTCGGTCTTCGCCTTGCGCTCCATCTGCAACATCGCGAAGCCGTAGGTGATCGACGACAGCAGCAGCATGGAGGTGTTGATCGCCACCAGCGGCAGGTCGAATAGATCGGCTGGCGACGGGCCGGCCGCATAGGAGCGGCCGAGCACGGCGTAGGTGGCGAACAGGATCGCGAAGATCAGGCAGTCGCTCATCAGGTACAGCCAGAAGCCGAGGCCCGTGCTGTTTTCCGGATGATGGTCTTCCGTCATGTAGAAGACCGGCTTTTCGCCGTCGGCGAGAGGCGTATGTGTCGGTGCGCTCATGATCAGGCCTGCCCGGAGAGCCGCCGTGTGCGCTCCCCTTCCGTTGCGACGACGTCATCCGCCGGAATGTAGAAATCGCGGTTGTAGTTGAAGGTGTGACCGATGGACACCGCGATGATGCCGACGAAGGATACGATGGCGAGCCACCAGATGTACCAGATGACGGCGAATGCGAAGGCGACGCTCAGCGCGCTGAGAATGACGCCCGTGCCGGTGTTCTTCGGCATGTGGATCGGCTTGAAGCCGCCCAGCGGACGCTCGTAGCCGCGGTTCTTCATGTCGTACCACGAGTCGTGATCGTGGATGACGGGCGTGAAGGCGAAGTTGTAGTCCGGCGGCGGCGACGACGTGGACCACTCCAGCGTCCGGCCGTTCCACGGATCGCCCGTGACGTCGCGCAACTGCTCGCGCTGAAGGAAGCTGACGACGAGCGAGATGATGAACGAGGCGATGCCGAGCGCGATCAGGAAGGCGCCGAAGGCAGCGATGATGAACCAGATCTGCAGCGACGGGTCCTCGAACTGGCTGAGCCGGCGCGTGACGCCCATCAGGCCGAGCACGTAGAGCGGCATGAAGGCGAAGTAGAAGCCGACCAGCCAGAACCAGAAGCTCATCTTGCCCCAGAAGTCGTTCAGGCGATAGCCGAAGGCCTTCGGGAACCAGTAGGTGACGCCGGCCATGACGCCGAAGACCACGCCGCCGATGATGACGTTATGGAAGTGGGCGATGAGGAACAGCGAGTTGTGCAGCACGAAGTCGGCCGGGGGTACAGCGAGCAGAACGCCCGTCATGCCGCCGATGACGAAGGTCACCATGAAGCCGATCGTCCAGAGCATCGGAACCTCGAACCGGATGCGGCCACGATACATCGTAAACAGCCAGTTGAAGATCTTGGCCCCTGTCGGGATCGAGATGATCATCGTGGTAATGCCGAAGAAGGCGTTGACGCTGGCGCCCGAGCCCATGGTGAAGAAGTGGTGCAGCCAGACGAGGTAGGAGAGAATGGTGATGACGACCGTCGCGTAGACCATCGAGGCATAGCCGAACAGGCGCTTGCCGCTGAAGGTAGCGACGATTTCCGAGAAGATGCCGAAGGCCGGCAGGATCAGGATGTAGACTTCCGGGTGGCCCCATATCCAGATGAGGTTCACATACATCATCGGGTTGCCGCCGAGATCATTCGTGAAGAAGTGCGTACCCACGTAACGGTCGAGCGACAGCAGCGCGAGCGTCGCGGTCAGGATCGGGAAGGAAGCGACGATCAGCACGTTGGTGCAGAGCGAGGTCCAGGTGAAGATCGGCATCTTCATCATGGTCATGCCGGGCGCACGCATCTTCACGATGGTCGCGATCAGGTTGATCCCCGACAGCGTCGTGCCGACACCCGCCACCTGCAGGCCCCAGATATAATAATCGACCCCCACGCCCGGGCTGTAATCCGCGCCGGAGAGCGGCGGATAGGCCAGCCAGCCGGTCCGCGCAAACTCGCCGACGAACAGCGAGATCATGATGATCGCAGCACCGGCCGCCGTCATCCAGAACGAGAAATTGTTCAGGAACGGGAAGGACACGTCGCGCGCGCCAATCTGAAGCGGAACGACGAAGTTCATCAGGCCGGTGACGAAGGGCATGGCCATGAAGAAGATCATGATGACGCCGTGTGCGGTGAACACCTGGTCGTAATGGTGCGGCGGCAGGAAGCCTTCATTGCCGTTGAAGGCGATGGCCTGCTGGGTGCGCATCATCAAGGCGTCAGCAAAGCCGCGCAGAAGCATGATCAATGCCAGGATCACATACATGATCCCGATCTTCTTGTGATCGACGCTCGTCAGCCACTCCTTCCAGAGATAGCCCCAGAGCTTGAAGTAGGTGAGAGCACCGACCACGGCGATGCCGCCAAGGACGACGCCGATGAAGGTGAGCACGAGGATCGGCTCGTGGTACGGAAAGGCTTCCAAGGTCAATCGTCCGAAGACGAGGCTGGAAATGTCCTGATTAAACATGGTGACCCCAGTTCTTGCAGTCGCAAGCGGTGCGGAAAAGCGCCGCGATCATTTCGAGTTGTTCAGCTGTTCGGGCGCGATGGAGCCCTTGTCGGGCGTCGCGGAACCACTGTCAGAGGCCGGAGCCTCCGGGCTCTGGCCGCCCATCTGGTGTCCGTTCATGTCGTGCCCGTTCATATTCTGCATGTCATGCTGCATCGGCTGCGCGCCATTGCCAGGCTCGTTCTGATTGCCCGGCTGGTTCTGATTGGCTGGCTCGCCTTCGTTGGCGGGCTGGCCCTCGGCCGGTGCGGCATTGGGCTGCCCCTTGTCGTCATGGCCTTCCGGTGCGCCCTGCGAGCGGGCCGGCTGACCTGTAGCGGGGAAAGTCGCGGAATTCGTGCCTTCGCCGGTGCCTGCATGGCGATTATCGTATTCGAGGCGCTCGCGGTTGCTTTCGCTGTTCTCGCCGCCGCCGCCCATCATGTCGACATGCATCATCTCGTTCATGCACATCTTGCCGGGCTGGGCGCACATGTTGAGCACAGCCTCGTAAAGACCGTTCTCGACGCCGCCATAGTAGCGAACCGGCTCACGCTCGCTCGGCTTCTCGAGCTTCAGGTAGGTGTCGCGGTTGAGCATGGTGCCCTGCTGCTTGACCTTGGCGACCCAGCCATCGAAGCCCGCCTGGTCGAGACCGTGAAACTTGAAGCGCATGTGCGAGAAGCCGTCGCCGCTGTAGTTCGCGGAGAAGCCGTCGAAAACGCCCGGCGCATTGATAACGGCGTGGAGCCGGGTCTGCATGCCGGGCATGGCGTAGATCTGCCCGGCGAGTGCCGGAATGTAGAAAGAGTTCATGACCGAGGAGGCCGTGATCTTGAAATTGATCGGCACATCCACGGGCGCGGCGAGTTCGTTCACCGTGGCGATGCCATACTCCGGATAGAAGAACAGCCACTTCCAGTCGAGCGCCACGACCTCGACGGTCAGCGGCTTGACATCTGCCGGAATGGCGCGTTCCGCATCCAGACGGTCGATGGGACGGTAAGGGTCGAGCTTGTGCGTGCTGATCCAGGTCACGGCGCCGAGTGCGACGATGATGGCGAGCGGCGCCGACCAGATGACGACCTCGAGGCGCGTGGAGTGGTGCCATTCGGGATCATAGACCGCTTCCGTGTTGGCGCGACGATAATGCCAGGCGAAATAGAAGGTCAGCGCGATCACCGGAATGATGATCAGGAGCATGAGGAAGGTGGAGACCAGGATAAGGTCGCGCTGCTGCGTTGCGATGTCGCCGGAGGGAGACATCACCACCATGTTGCAGCCGGCAAGCCCCGCCAGGAGCGGCAGCATGAGGATGCGACAAGCGTGTCGATAGAGGTTCGCCATGGTCCAATGCTCTTTTCGTTATCTTTGCCCTGCGAGTAATACTCCGCGACCACAAACGATATGAGGTGTTTGGTCGCACCGCAGCAAAAATGATGCCCTGCGGCAAAATTTACCGCCGCGTCGATAGACCTCTCGGGCTCGGTCCACCATTCGCAACAGCGCGTCGTCCACAGACTTCACGTCGTCAGCCCGCTAAGATGCGAGATATAGGTCCTGATGAGAAAGTCGAGCCTTCCCCTTGAAATGACCGTCTCCTGACACGGGTCATACCGTCGCACGGGAGAATTTCTCAACCCTGCCACTTGATAACGCGGCCCGTTTGATCAACATCGTTCAAAAGACGGCACGCGTTGAACCGCGCGGCCAGCGAAAGGCATGGAGGCATCCCGATGACAACGATAGCAGAGACGTCCGGCGGACCCTCATCCTCGGCCCTGGAGCGCGACGCGCGGCAGATCCATGGCGACGCACCCGTATCGCCGGGCTCAATCGCGCTCGGCGTGATCATCGGCCGCATGTCGGAATTCTTCGACTTCTTCGTGTTCGGCCTCGCATCGGTTCTCGTATTCCCCAAGCTCGTCTTCTCGTTCGAGCCGGATCCGTTGACGGCGACCCTCTATTCTTTCTGCATCTTCTCTCTCGCCTTCGTCGCGCGCCCCATCGGCTCGGTCGTCTTCATGGCCATAGACCGGGCGTACGGACGCGGCACCAAGCTGACCATCGCCCTGTTTCTGCTCGGCATTTCCACGGTCTGCATGGGCTTTCTGCCCAGCTATCAGGAAGCTGGCGCCTGGTCGATCTATCTGCTCGCCATTTTCCGCATCGGCCAGGGTCTGGCGCTTGGCGGCGCGTGGGACGGCCTGGCCTCCCTGCTCGCGCTCAACGCGCCGGAAAAGCATCGCGGCTGGTACGCGATGATCCCGCAGCTTGGTGCGCCGATCGGTTTCGCGCTTGCCAGCATCCTGTTCGGCTTCTTCGTCGCCAACACGTCTGAGGCCGACTTCCTCTCCTGGGGCTGGCGCTACCCGTTCTTCGTCGCCTTCGCAATCAACGTCGTCGCCCTGTTCGCCCGCCTGCGTCTCGTCATGACCAAGGATTTCGGCGACCTTCTCGAGCGCCACGAACTCGAAGCCGTGCCCTTCACCGACCTGATCCGCACCCATGGCCGCGATATCCTGATCGGCGCCTTCGCGCCGTTGGCAAGCTTTGCTATGTTCCACGTCGTTACGATCTTCCCGCTGGCCTGGACGAACCTCAACAGCGACCAGTCTATCGGCTCTTTCATGCTGGTTCAGGTCGCGGGCGCCGGCCTCGGCATTCTCACGGTCATCGCCTCGGGCCTGCTTGCCGACCGCATTGGCCGCCGCAGCCAGCTCGTCGTCGGCGCCATCATCATCGCCATCTTCAGCTTCATCGGCCCGATCCTGCTCGGCTCCGGCCAGACCGGCATCTCGTCCTTCGTCATCGCCGGCTTCGGCGTGCTCGGCCTCTCCTTCGGACAGGCCGCGGGTTCAGTGTCCTCACGCTTCACGCAGGGCTATCGCTATTCGGGCGCGGCCTTCACATCCGACCTCGCGTGGTTCCTCGGCGCCGGCTTTGCGCCGCTGATCACCCTCGGCCTGTCGAGCAAGTTCGGCCTGCCCTTCGTCGGTTACTACCTGCTGTCCGGCGCGATCTGCACCATGCTGGCACTGTTCCTGAACAAGCGCCTGCTCGCCCGCGAATAGCCCGCTTGATCTGGCTCCAGTACGCGGCAAGATCTATTTGGACGGATGAAACACCCCGGCGAACTGGTAACGGTCGCCGGGATGCGTTATCTCCACGAAGGTCACTGTCCGGCCGTTCTGCCAGGTCTGGCGGGTTAGAAGCAGGCATGCGGCGTGCCTCTCGATCGTCAGCAGCTTTGCTGTCGCCGCATCCGCTGCAACCGCACGAATGATGTGCTTGGCCTCCGACCACGGCACCTGATCCAGCAGCCAGCTGCCCGGCGGGCTCGCCTCGAAGGTTTCCTCACGCGCCTGCGGCACCGCGTCGAGCAGGATCAGCCGCTTCTCCAGCGCATTGGGCCTGTCATCCACGATGTGCAGGCATTCCACCCGCAGTACCTCGCCACCGGCCGTTTCCTCGATCATGGCCGCATCCGCCGCAGCTAACCGCTCGATCCGCCGCGTGAGGATGCGGTGACTGTAAGCGTGGCCCGCCACTTTCGCTTCCGTCCCGATATCGGAAATGTCCATGACGGTCCGGTCGATCTGCGGCGAAGCCACGAAGGACCCGGCCCTGCGGCGGCGCACGATCATGCCCCGTGCCGCCAGCGCCGAGAGCGCCTTGCTGACGGTCATACGAGAGCAGCCATAGGTCACCTCCAGCTCGTGCTCGGCCGGAATCCGCTGCCCAGGCGGCCACATGCCGCTCATGATCTTCTGCTCGATATCTTCGAATATGCGCTGGTGAAGAGAGATCAAGGAACGGCCCTCAGAAAGGCGGACGGGAAGCGCTGACACGGCACGAGACTTGCTTGTCACTTGCATGACAAGGGCAGCGGATGCCGCATACCGCGGGCAGTTTGTCGTTGACACCTTATGCAAGGACCTGTCTATTTGTATAGTCAAAATGCAGGACGCAGAAGCCTGCCGATCCAATTCTGAAGACGGGAACGCCGCGTGAGATGCGGCACGATACTGGAGAGACGATCATGAAATCCCATTTCCTGCTGAAGGGCCTCGTTGCCGCGGCCTTCCTGCTCGGCGCGACCTTCTCGGCCCACGCCGAAGACGCGCTCGCCCGCATCAAGGCCGCCGGCACCATGAAGGTCGGCACCGAAACCGCCTTCGCGCCCTTCGACTTCATCGATGCCGGCGAGCATGCCGGCCTCAACGTCGATGTCTTTGCCGAGCTCGGCAAGGAACTGGGCGTCGAGATCGAATGGATCGCCCTCCCCTGGGAAGGCGTCCTGCCGGGCCTCGAAGCCGGCAAGTTCGACATGGTCGCAGGCCCCGCGACGATCACCAAGGCCCGCATGGAGCGCTACCGCTTCACGCCGCCGGTGGCCGAGGCCACGGTCGCGATCCTGAAGAAGGCCGGCGACACCAGCATCACCAAGCCCGAGGACATCGCCGGCAAGAAGATCGGCGTCGGCAAGGCGACGGCGCAGCTCGCCCAGTTGCAGGGCTATTCCGAAAAGCTTCCCGAGAAGGTCGATATCCGCGAATATCCCGCCTTCACCGAATCCTACGCCGATCTCGCAGCCGGCCGCATCGCCGGTGTCGCAAACTCCCTGCCGAACATCGCCTTCGTTGCCAGCCAGCGCAAGGATACGTTCGAGGTGGTGCAGCCGCCCTTCGGCCAGAAGGCCTATTTCGGCTTCATCGGCACCAAGGACGCGGACCACGCGCCGCTGATGGATGCGATCGACGCAGCGCTCCTGAAGATGAAGGGTGACGGACGCCTCGCCAAGCTGCAGGAAAAGTGGTTCGGCGCCAGCTTCGACACGCCGGATGCCGTCAAGGACCCGGCATTCTGATCAGGACTGCCATCTGAACGTAGAACGGGGCTGAACCGGCACAACGATACGTGTCCTCGCTCAGCCCCGTCTCCCGCTCGCCTTTGCGCGACCGACAGCCCACCCGACGAATTGGCCCGGCAATGTCCTTCAAGCTGTTCGAACTCCTTCTCAAAGCCTCGCTCTACACGATCGGCATCAGCCTCGTGTCGATCCTCATCGGCTTTGCGATCGCCATTCTCCTCTCCGGCATGCTCCTGTCCGGCCGCCGCGCGCTGGCGGTTCCTGCCCGGATTTTCATCAGCTTCTTTCGCGGCGTGCCTCTCCTCGTGCAGCTGCTGCTGATCTACAATCTGCTGCCCGTCATCGGCCTCAACGTACCCAGCATCGTCGCCGCCATCATCGGCCTTTCGCTCTGCACGGCGGCCTATCAGGCGGAAAATCTGCGCGGCGGCTTTGCCAGCGTGCCGCGCGGGCTGATCGAATCCGCCGAGATGGTCGGCCTTACCCCGTCCCAGGCTTTCCGCCGCATCAAGGTGCCGATCGCGCTGCGGCTCACCTTTCCGGCGCTCGTCAACGAGGCGATCCTCATCCTCAAGGCGTCCTCGCTCGTCTCCGTCGTCGGCATCGTCGAGCTGACGCGCATGGCGCAGGATCTGGCGGGCAGCACCTTCCTGCCGCTGCAACTCTTCGCCTGCGCCGGCCTCATCTATCTCGTCATCAACTGGGTGGTGGCGCGCACGGGCGGCCTCATAGAGCGGTCCCTGCCGGGAGTGCCGCGATGACCTTCGATATCGACGTCATTCTCGCACAACTCCCCGCCATCCTCTCCGGCGCCGGCGTCACGCTGCTTCTCTGGATCGCCGGAACCATCGGCGGTGCGGCACTGGGCTTTCTCGTCGCCGTCGGCCGGCGCTATGGCGGTCGCGTCCTCGACTGGCCGCTTGGCATTGCCGTCGAGGTGCTGCGCGGCACCCCCTTCCTGATCCAGATCTTCCTGCTCTATTACGGCGGCCCCTTCATCGGCCTTGCGCTCGATCCCATTCCCGCCGGGCTCCTCGGCCTGACGATCTACGGCGCCGCTTATTTCAGCGAGATCTTCCGTGCGGGTTTCGCCGCCATCCCGAAAGGCCATATCGAGGCGGCGGAATGCGTCGGCCTCAGCCAGGGCCAGATCGTACGGCGCATCCTGTTGCCGGAGATGACCATGCTGGTGCTTCCCCCCGCCATCAACATGGCCGTGATCCTGATGAAGGAAACCGCGATCCTCTCCATCATCACCGTTCCGGAGCTGACGCTCACCGTCAGCGCCATCGGCTCCCAGCAATATGCCTTCGTCGAATCGCTCTTCCTGCTCGCCGTGTTCTACTGGGTGCTGGTGGAAGTCACCGACAAGTTCGGCCGCTATGCCGAGCATCGCTTGTCCCGATACAGGTTTTCCCCGACATGACCCTTCCCGCCATCGCCGCCCGCAATCTCGTCAAGCGCTACGGCGACACCGCCGTGCTGCACGGCATCGATCTGGACATTCCCCCGGGACAGGTCTCCTGCCTCATCGGCCCCTCGGGCTCGGGCAAGAGCACGCTTCTGCGCTGCATGGCCTTTCTGGAGGAGGCGACGAGCGGCACCATCACGGTGGATGGAGAAGTCCTCGGCTTCTCGGAAAATTCCAACGGCATGCGCGAGCGCATTCCCGCCGCCACGAACCGCGCCATCCGCTCAAAGATCGGCATGGTCTTCCAGCAGTTCAATCTCTGGCCGCACATGACGGCGCTCGGCAATGTCAGCGAAGCCCTGCGCACCGTGCACAAGATGAGCCGGAAGCACGCCGAGGCCAGCGCCATGGAGCAACTGGTGAAGGTGGGGCTCGAGGCCCGCGCCGGGCATTATCCCTCGCAGCTGTCGGGCGGCCAGCAGCAGCGCGTGGCGATTGCGCGGGCCTTGGCGCTGAAGCCGAAGATCATGCTGTTCGATGAACCCACCTCCTCGCTCGATCCGGAACTGACCGGCGAGGTGCTGAACGTCATGCGGGATCTGGCGGCAGAGGGCATGACCATGGTGGTCGTCAGCCACGAGATCGGCTTTGCCGCGACCGTCGGTAGCCGGATAAGCTTTCTCGATCAGGGCCGCCTGCTCTTCTCCGGCCCGCCATCCGAGGTCTTCGGCAAACCGCGCCATCCGCGCCTGGAGCAATTCCTCGACACCTATCTCGACCGCGGCGCCTCGATGCTGGCCTGACCAACAGCCGGGAGCGACCTCACGCCACCGGCAGCACCTTGCCCGGATTGAACAACCCCTTCGGGTCGAGCGCCTGCTTGATCGCCCGCATCGTCGCCAGCTTCACGGGGTCGGCCGTCGCCAGCAGCGCGTGAATACGCTTCGAGCCGACGCCGTGCTCGGCGGAAAACGACCCGCCCATCGCGCCGATCCCGTCATACAGCACGCGCTCGACGGCATCGCGACGCCCCTCCGTCATCCAGCTTCCCGGCCGGTCGAGCACGATGTGCAGATTGCCGTCAGCGACATGGCCGAAGATGAACGGAGAGAGACCGTCAATGGCTTCGAGCGCCGGCGCGATCCGCGCGAGGTAAGCGCCGAGGCGATCGATCGGCACGGAAATGTCGTAGGAGGGCGCTGCCGGAAAGGCCCGGTACATCAGCGCCGTCTCCTCTCGCAACCGCCAGATTTCATGCGCCTGCTGCACCGAGCCCGCAACCACCGCGGTCGTTTCGGGATAGGTCTCGCAGATCGCCTCGTAGAGCCCGGCCAGCATGCCGAGAAGCGCTTCGTCCGTCTCGCCGCCAAGCCCTATCGCCAGATGCACCGGCGTCGCGTCGCTGGTTTCGCGCCAGCCGAAATGCGACGCCGTGAAGCCGAAATAGCGCGACCACATCGCCTCGCAGGCCCGCAACTTGCCCGTGGCCCGGGCAAGCCCCATCAGCGCCAATGCGGCTTCCGTCGAGGGCAAGCCGAACAGCGCCGTGGCGCTGGCCGCCGGCACCGGGTCCAGTTTCACAACCAGCCCGGTGATGATACCGAGCGTTCCCTCCGCCCCGATCAGCAGGTGCTTCAGGTCGTAGCCGGCGGAGTTTTTCACCACGCGCACCATGTCGCGATAGATGCCGCCATCCGGCAGCACGGCTTCCAGCCCGAGAATGCGATGGCGCGTGACGCCGTTGCGGAACGCCATGACGCCGCCGGCATTGGTGGAGGCCATGCCGCCGAGCGTCGCCGATCCGCGCGCCGCAAGGTCGATGCCCGGCTCCAGACCATATGCGGCCGCCGCCTGCTGCAAGGCCTCGAGGGTGACCCCGGCCTCCACCACGGCCACGCCGCCGACGGGATCGATCTCGAGGATACGGTCGAGATTTTTCAGCGAGATCACAACGTCGCCTGCCGCCGAGATGCCGCCGCCGACCAGCCCCGTCCGTCCGCCATGGGTGACGACCGGGATGCCGGCACCGGCGCAGATCCCGACGATCCGGGAGAGAGAAGCCACATCGCGCGGCGCGATAACGGCCGAGCCGCCGAGATTGTCGGGATGTTCGCCGGGATGGAGCGCGACGATATCGGCACCTGTCCTGATGTCCACACCGGGAACGGCCGCGATTATGGCGGCGATGACGGCGTCGATGTCAGGCATGCGGGTCGTCCTATTCGGGAAGCAGCGTGCGGAAGCCGCCATTGAAGTAGAGAAGCGGCGCCACGCCCTGACGGACCTGCACGCTGCGCACGCGGCCGATGAGGATGGCGTGCGTGTGGCGATGCAGCGCCTCGTCGAGACCGCAGTCGATGACGGTCAGCGCGTCGGCAAGCGCCCACCCGCCGCTGTCGAGTTTCGTCCATTCGGCACCGGCATAGCGCTCGGCGCCCCGCCGTCCGTCCGCCCCGGCAAAGGCTTTCGCGACACCGTCCTGACCTTCCGCGAGCACGTTGACGCAGAAACGGCCGCTTCGCTCAAGCACCGGCCAGGAGGAGGATGTGCGGTTGAGACTGACGATGACCGAGGGGACTTCGGCCGAAAGGGAGGTGACAGACGTCGCGGTAAATCCGGTCCGCTCCTCCCCGTCGCCCACCGTGATGACGCAGACGGCGCCTGCGAGATGGCGCATGGAGAGTTTGAAATCGGCGGCATCGGGCGCGGCCCCCTCTACGGGCGACGGATAAACGGCAGCAGTCATGTCTCGGCACCTCGCATCTGCAACGGCCCGGACGACGGTTGCTCGTCCGGGGCCTCCTGTCTATCCGAATGCACTGAAGATCTTCCTTCTACCAGAATTGGGGCTACGAAAGACGGGCTGCAATCGTCACTTATGCTTTACCGAGCCTGAACGTCTGGCGCGCCCGAACGTTGCCGGGCGGCGGTATAGCGATTGACCGGCAGGGATATGCCGAGGTTCTCGCGCAGCGTCGCGCCCTCGTATTCCTCCCGGAACAGGCCGCGGCGGCGCAGTTCCGGCAGGACCAGCGCCGTGAAGTCCTCAAGACTTGCCGGCAGGGTCGGGAACATCAGGATGAAGCCGTCGGCCGCGCGCGTCTCGAACCATTCCTCCATGAAATCCGCGATCTGCACCGGCGTGCCGGTGATGCCGTTGCCGGTGTGCTTTTCGGCATAGAGGCGGATCAACTCGCCCACCGTATGGCCCTTCTTCACGAAGTCTATCAGTTCTTCGAAGAGCGCCTTGGAGCCCTTCGGCTGCTCGGGAAGCCGGTCCATCGGAAAAGGCTCGTCCAGCGGTACGCCGCGCAAGTCCGCTTCCAGAAATTCCGAGAGCATCAACCGCCCGACATCGGGGTGCAGCTTGTCGATGAGGAAATCGACCTTGGCGCGCGCCTCGGCCTCCGTCTCGCCGACATTCAGCACCACGCCGGGCATGATCTTGAGGTCGTCGGGATTGCGCCCCAGCGCCGGCATGCGTTCCTTGACGTTCGCGTAGAACGCCCGGTTCCGGTCGATATTGGACGCGAGGCTGAAGACGATCTCGGCGGTGCGCGCGGCAAGGTCCATGCCGGCTTCGGACCCGCCCGCCTGCGCGATCACAGGCCGCCCTTGCGCCGAGGGCGCAATGTTGAGCGGGCCGCGCACCTGATAGTGCTTGCCGACATGGCTCAGCATGTGATGCCGGGCCTTGTCGTAGTAGAGCCCGCTATCGCGGTTAAGCAGCAGCGCGTCCTTCTCAAAACTGTCCCAGAGCCCGAAGACGACGTCCACGAACTCCCGGCACCGCTCGTAGCGCAGTTCATGCGGATCGAGACCGGTACGGTTGAAATTATATCCCGTCTCGTCGTGATCCGAGGTGACCACGTTCCAGCAGGCGCGCCCGTTCGACAGCTGGTCGATGGAGGCGAAGATGCGGGCGAGGTTGAAGGGCTCGTAATAGCTGGTCGACGCGGTGGCCACGAGGCCCAGCCGCTCCGTCACCATAGAGAGCGCCGAGAGAAGCGTCAGCGGCTCGAAGCGGTTCATCTTGGTGGGGCTGCGGGCCAGCGCGTCGGGATCGCCGATGCCGGCTGCCGGCGAATCCGCCATGAACAGGAAGTCGAACTTGGCTGCTTCCGACATCTGCGCCACCTTTTTGAGATGCGCGATATCGTTTGCGCCGTTCACATCGCTGGCAGGGTGCAGCCAGCTCGCCGGGTGGAACCCGAAGGTGTAGACGAACGTCCCGAGCTTGAGCTTGTCCTGCCGTGCCATCGTATGTCCCTTCGTTATCGACTGCCCGGAGTATGGCGGGAACCGGGCGGCGGACAAGCCCGGCAAATGACGTTCTATGTGAGTTTTTCTAAACAATCGCGCAAGGTCATTACGGCGCCGACGCCAGTCCCTGCCGCCGCCCGAGCGCCGTCAGCCAGCCATGGAAGGCCTGCCCATGCGGCTTGTCGAGCGCGGAGCGGTCCCAGGCGAGGAAATAGCTCTCCGGCAGGGGCAGCCGAAGGTCGAAGGGCACGACCAGCGTGCCTGCGGCAAGCTCGTCCGTGATCATCGACATCTGCGCCAGCACGAAGCCGCGCTTGTTGACCGCGGCATCGATGGCGCTGGATGACAACGTGAACGACAGGCCCGGCCCGCCTTCGACGAAGTCCACGCCGGCCGCATGAGCGAAGTCGCGCCAGTGCGGGAAGGTCGAGAAATGCGGCTCCCAGGCGACATGGAGCAGCGGATGGCGCAGGATCTCGGCGGGACCCACAGGGCCGGCATGCTCCGCGATCAGCGCCGGCGCGCAGGCCGGCACCACCCAGTCTCGAAACAGCGCGGCGTTGTGCGGATGCTGGCTGCCGCGCAGGCCATAGGTGATGCGAAAATCGACCGCATCGATGCCAAGCCGAGGCTCCGCGTCCTGCCCGAGAATGCGGATCTGCGCATCGGGATGCGCGGCCTGCCAGTCGAAGATGCGGCGGCCGATCCATTTATTGACCACCGACGACAGCGCAGACAGCGTCAGCCCGCCCGTATTGCGCGCCCGCGCCAGCACGCGTCCCGCCTCCTCGAACTGCTGGAAGCCCTTGGCGATCTCGCCATGATAGAGGTGACCGAGCGCCGTCATCGCGATGCGCCGGCCGCGCCGCTCGATCAGGCTCGCGCTGAGATGCGCCTCCAGCTTGCGCAGGTGCTGGCTGACGGCCCCCGGGGGAAACGCCAAGCTCGGCCGCCGCCGCCGTCACGCTGCCGAGCCGACCGACCGCTTCGAAGGCCTGCAACGCTCTCAGCGCGATAACCGTCATCGGCGATGCCCCAAGGTCCGAACCAACCTATATCGCGCCAACCGGAAGGCTTTGTGCGAGGCGCACGAGATAGCCATCCGGATCCTGCACCAGCAGCTCGCGCGACGCACAGTCTACCCCGCCGACATTGTAGACGGCGTCTTTCAAACCCCGGAAGAGCGGCCAGTTCGCCTGCTCCAGCCGTGCCGCGATGGCGGCGATATCGGAGACCGCGATCTGGAAATTGACGCCGCGGCCGAGCGGCGGCTGCAGCGGCGCCGTGACCCATGTGCCGTTGATCTGCGACAGCATAACCTGCGCACCCTCGCGCTCCAGATAGGCGAAATTCGCCGCCTTCCGGTCGTAGGCGATGCGAAAGCCCAAGAGATCACACCAGAAAGCAAGGCTGCGCGCGAGATCGGTCACATCGAGTTCCGGCACGAGCGCGTTGAACCCGCCCGCCGGACGCTCGCCGGCACTGTCGGCCGCGTTGCGTTCGCTCTGCCCGAGGCGGGGAGGCGTAATGTCGAGGCTCACGATGCCGACGCCTCGACCGGGGCATATCGCCAGGGCTCAAGCGTGCCGGGCCTGCCGGCAAGCGACAGCGTTGCGGTGCGCGGCGGCGTCTGCGCGACGATCTTGCCGCGGCGCAGCACCATCAGCCGGTTCGCCCGCATGCGCACCGCCTCCGCGGCATCACGCGCTTCGAGAAGAATGAGGTCGGCATGGCAACCCGGCGCGATGCCGTAGCCTTCGAGCCCGAAGGTGCGGGCCGCGTTTTCGGTGACCGCCCGGAACGAGGCCCTGACCGCCACCGGGCTCGTCATATGCCCCGTATGGACGGCCATGTGGGCGACGTCGAGCATGTCGGCATTGCCGAACGAATACCACGGGTCCATGCAGCT
Organism: Rhizobium sp. 9140; assembly: GCF_900067135.1. Classification (NCBI taxonomy): domain Bacteria; kingdom Pseudomonadati; phylum Pseudomonadota; class Alphaproteobacteria; order Hyphomicrobiales; family Rhizobiaceae; genus Rhizobium; species Rhizobium sp. 9140. Next base: position 3,580,623 of record NZ_FJUR01000001.1, read on the forward strand.
GTCCTGCCCGTAGGCGACGTTGACGCCGAGCGCCATCAGTTCGGGAACGCGCATCATGCCGCGCCGCTTCGGGTAAGTGTCGTGCCGCCCTTGCAGCACGATATTGGCCAGCGGATTGGGCACGCAGTGGATCTGCGCCTCCGCGATCAGCGGCAGGAGCTTGGAGACGTAATAATTGTCCATCGAATGCATGGAGGTCAGGTGCGAGCCGGCCACGCGTCCCTGAAGCCCGAGGCGCTGCGTTTCGTAAGCCAGCGTCTCAATATGGCGCGACATCGGGTCGTCGGTCTCGTCGCAATGCAGATCGACCAGCAATCCCCGTTTCGCGGCGATCTCGCAAAGCGCGGTGACCGAGCGCCGCCCGTCCTCCATCGTCCTCTCGAAATGCGGAATGCCGCCGACGACATCCACGCCCATGTCGAGGGCGCGTTCGAGATTGCGGGCCGCCGTCGCCGAGCGGAAATACCCGTCCTGCGGAAAGGCCACCAGTTGCAGGTCGAGATAATCCCGAACGAGATCCTTCACCTCCAGCAGTGCCTCGACCCCGGTCAGCCGCTCGTCGCAGACGTCGACATGGCTGCGCACAGCCAGCAGACCTTGCGAAACCGCAAGGTCGCAATAGCGTAACGCCCGCTCGATCACCGCTTCCTTGGTCAGGAGCGGCTTCAGCTCGCCCCAAAGCTGGATGCCTTCGAGCAGTGTGCCCGACCGGTTGAGCCGGGGCGTGCCGAGCGACAGCGTCGCATCCATATGAAAATGAATGTCGATGAACGGCGCACTGACGAGCCGGCCGCCCGCATCAATGATCTCGCCCGCCTCCGCCGTGATGCCGGGTTCCACCGCAACGATCCGCCCCTTAGAGATCGCGATATCGACGCCCATCCGATCATCGGCAAGGTTGGCATGGCGAATGATGGTGTCGAACGTCATAAACGGCTCCGTCGGTCGAAAGGCTCCCGGTCATATTAAACGGTCGCACCGCCCCGGCAAGCGCGCAAAGCCGGCAAAGGCGCGCTTTCCCCGAAGTCATCCGTGGCTTACGGAACTTTCGAAGAAAGCGTGAGTTGTGCCGAAAACCAGGAGAGATGCCATGTCGATACGATTTGCAGCCCTGACAGCCTATATCGCGCTGACCGCAACCTTCATGACCGCAGCCATGCTGTCGCAGCGGGATGCACCGGCCGTTTCGATGAGCTCCATGTCGCTTGGAAAGTCCAACCGCGTCTTGCAGGGCTCGCCCGACAGTTTCGTCATGGAACGCTTCGCCGGCTGATTTTGCTGCACTGCAAAAAGTTAGCGACGACGCACCACGACATCTGGTAGATTGCGAACTGTTGAGAAAATTCGAGGTCGTCAATGTCGGAACTCGCATTCGCAGCACGTCACCTATCGACAACGCCGGAAGGCCTGAACACGGTCTTTCACTTCCGTGACGAGAACGGCAAGATGCTAGCGCTTCTGCTTGACGGCGAGGTCGGTCGCGATTTTGTGGACCACTGCCGGATCTATTACGAGCCGGAGCCCGATCCGGTTTCCGCTGAAGAGATGCAGATCGACCTTGCCGTTATCCAACTCTTTGACATCGATGCCGCTTCTGCGGATGAATCCGACCCGCGGCAGATTGCCGACGCGCTGGATCGGGAACTGCGCATTCTGCTCGCAGCCGGAGACGGCGCCAATTAAGCTGCATCTTTACCAGACAAGGCGAACCAGAGCGTAGGCGCCGATCCACAGTCCAGCGGACAAAGCCAGGGCACCGGCAATCGCCAGGATCCTCAGTGTCGGCTTCACCGTCCGGCTTTTCTGGCCGGGAGCAGGTCGGAGCCGCTGCATCGGCATGGCATGGCCCTCCATTGTCTCTTGCATGACAGGCCTCTTTCCAACGACATTATCTGAAACCCGAACCGCAGGCACGCCGGCGATGCACGTCACATTTCGTCTTGTAGGCCTTTTTCGATGTCAAAATCCTAAAGCAATCCGTCGCATTTTCAGCAGTTCTTCGAGATATGACCAGAACAGAACAAAAAGCCCGGCTGCAAGGGCAGCCGGGCTTGGATATGTCAAAAAAGCGCCGATTTAAGCGTCTTCAACGACCCGCAAGGCTTGCGCCCGGGCCAGAGCGGCCTTCTGCACTGCGTCCTGCACCTTCTCGAAGGCACGAACCTCGATCTGGCGGACGCGTTCGCGGCTGATCTCGAATTCGGTCGACAGTTCTTCCAGCGTTACCGGATCTTCCGTCAAACGACGCGCCTGGAAAATACGGCGCTCGCGGTCGTTGAGCACCTCCATCGCACCCGACAGAAGCGAACGGCGGTTTTCCAACTCGTCCTGCTCGATCAGGATGTCTTCCTGACTGTCGCTGGCATCGACCAGCCAATCCTGCCACTGCCCGGATTCGCCCTCGCCCGCCTTGATCGGCGCGTTCAGCGACGCGTCGCCGGACAGCCGCTGGTTCATCGAAATGACCTCGGCTTCCGATACGTTCAGCGTCGTCGCGATCTGCTTGACCTGATCGGGCTTCAGGTCGCCGTCATCCAGCGCCTGGATCTTGCCCTTGAGGCGACGCAGGTTGAAGAACAACCGCTTCTGGTTGGCGGTAGTGCCCATCTTCACGAGCGACCACGAGCGCAGAATATATTCCTGAATGGAGGCTTTGATCCACCACATGGCGTAGGTCGCAAGGCGGAAACCGCGCTCCGGATCGAACTTTTTCACGGCCTGCATCAGGCCGACATTGCCTTCGGAAACGACTTCGCCGATCGGCAGGCCGTAGCCGCGATAGCCCATGGCGATCTTCGCCACGAGGCGCAGATGACTGGTCACGAGCTGATGGGCGGCCTTACGGTCGTCATGTTCCTGGTAGCGCTTGGCGAGCATATACTCGACCTGCGGCTCCAGCATGGGGAATTTGCGGATTTCATCGAGATATCGATTGAGACCACCTTCGCCGGCGGTCAGTGTCGGCATCGTACTACGGGCCATGTTTGCACCCCTTTCTCGTTCCGGCCTCCAGCTGGCAAGCCGGGCATGTGGGTCCTTCGACCCCACAGGTCACCAAGATAAGAACGCGCAGCGCATGATTCAAGGATGCAGCCGCGCGATTGCGACCCCATCCTTTGGCTTCGGAATATCTCGGTAAGATCGGCATCGAGGAACTGAAATCAACCCCTCGAGCCGGATTTTCAGCATCTCCGCGCAGTGCTAGCGGATGGCAGCGCCGTCATCTTCCTGCTCGGACAGGAACGCTTCGTCACTCTTGGCGCTGAGGCGAACCCGGTTGCCATCCACGCTCTCGACGAGCGATAAGGCAATGAAGTGGTGATGGTCCTGATGGCCGACCGGATTGTCCTTCTTCGTCAGCTTGATGCGGTCGCCCTCGACACCATCGACGGTTCCGACATGGACGCCATCGGCACTGATGACTTCGGCATGTTCCTTAATCTGGTTACCATCGATCATGATGTCTCTCCTTGGCTATCGATACCGGAAAAACGCCGGCATCGACAAAAGGATGCATGCAAGGCTTGAGATTTCACGACCGCCCGCAAGAACGCTCGCGGCCTTAGGCCTTCAGAGCCGCGGCGAGTTCCAGCATATCGTCCGGCAGCGGCGAGGCGAAGCGCATCGTCTCACCGGTTGCCGGATGCTCGAACGCCAGCATGAACGCATGCAGCGCCTGGCGCGGAAACCGATCGACGACGGCCTTGGCGGCGTCCGGCAAAAGGTTCGATTTCGTCCGGAATGCCGCACCATAATCGGCATCGCCCACCAGCGGATGCCCGATATAGGCCATGTGGACGCGGATCTGGTGCGTGCGCCCCGTCTCCAGCCGGCATTCGACCATGGCGGCCAGCGCCGTCGCATCCGGCTTCTCGTGGTAACGCTCGGTCACCTCGTAATGGGTGATGGCTTCGCGCGCATCGTCCGCATCGTGCTTCTTCACCGCCCGCTTGATCCGGTCTCCCGCGCGCCCGAGCGGCGCGTCGATCGTGCCGCGAAGGCCGCGCGGACGGCCCCAGACGATGGCGGCATAGGCGCGCTCCAGCGGCCCGGTGCGGCCATGGTCGGCAAACTGGTCGGAAAGGTGCCGGTGGGCGAGATCGTTCTTCGCCACCACCATGACGCCGCTTGTGTCCTTGTCCAGACGGTGGACGATGCCCGGCCGCTTGACGCCGCCGATGCCCGAAAGACTGTCGCCGCAATGATGGATGAGCGCGTTGACAAGCGTCCCCGTCCAGTTGCCGGCACCGGGATGCACGACCAGACCCGGCGGCTTGATGAGCACGATCACGTCGTTATCTTCATAAAGGACGTCGAGCGGGATGTTCTCGCCCTTGGGCTCCGGGTCTTCCGGCTCCGGCATGCCGATCTCGAACACGTCGCCCGGCTGCACCTTGCGCTTGGGCTCCAGCACCGGCTTGCCATTGACGCGCACGGCGCCCTGCTCGATCAGCGCCTTGATGCGGTTGCGCGAGAAAAGGCCGTCCATCTGCTCGGTCAGCCAGGCATCCATGCGCCCGGATGCATCGTCTTGCGCCGTCAGGACTTTCCTTGGGGCTGCCGCTTCGTTAAAGGGGTCGTTCATTCTTGCTCAATCCGTGAGGTCAAACCGCCCATGTCGCTCCAGGAACCTGACGAACAGGACGAAAAGCCGCTCGATCCGGTGATGGAAAACGTTCGCCGCAAGATGATCCGCCTGCAGCTGGTCTCGGCGGGTGTGATGTTGGTCATGCTTATGGCCGTGCTGGGCGCGATTGTCTACAAGGTCACGCGTCCGAGCGCAGCGCCCTCGCTCGCAAACGCAACCGCCGGCGTGCCGAGCGATGCGCCGCTGGCGGCCACCGCCGTGCTTCCGCAAGGCTTCGAGATCACCGACACCTCGCTTTCGGGCGGTCAGATCCTGTTCTTCGGCACGCTCGCCGGTGTCCGCAAGGCGCTCGTCTATGACATCGCCGCCAACCGCATCGTCGCCGACATCTCCGTACCCGCGAACTGACCGTGCCGGACACCGAGCGCGTCGCCGAGCGCATCACGGACCCGGCCGATCCGCGCATCGCAGCCTTCGTCTCGATTCGCGAGCGGGACCTGACCGGCCGTCACAACCGCTTCATCGCGGAGGGCACCGTGGTGCTGCGCATGCTGGCGGCGTCGGCTGCCGGCGGCGGTCCGTTTACGGCCGAGGCGATCCTGCTTCTCGAAAACCGGCTTCCGGGCGTTGCCGACATTCTCGCGCAGTTCGAGGACACGGTGCCGGTCTTCGTCGCGGATGCCACGGTGTTCAATGCCATCGCCGGTTTCGACATGCATCGCGGCGTGCTCGCCATCGGCATGCGGCAGAGGCCGCAAACGCTGGAGGGCCTGCTCTCGACCCTGCCGGACGAGGCTCTGATCCTCGCCGCCTGCGGCCTCTCCAATCACGACAATGTCGGCTCGATCTTCCGCAACGCCGCCGCCTTCGGCGCGAGCGCCGTGCTTCTGGACGAAACCTGCTGCGACCCGCTGTATCGCAAGGCGATCCGCGTCTCCGTCGGCGCGGTGCTCACCGTCCCCTTCGTGCGCCAGGGTACGGCGGGCAACCTGCTTGCGGCCATCGAGGGCCACGGCTTTGCGCTCTGGGGCCTGTCGCCGCGCGGCGAAACCAATCTGGACGATATCCCACCCGCGCCGCGCACGGCGCTGGTCGTGGGTGCCGAGGGCGAAGGCCTGCCGCCCGCCATCATGGCCGCGATCCGCACGGCTCGTATCCGGCAGAAGCCGGGTCTCGACAGCCTCAATGTCGCCACCGCGACGGGAATAGCCCTTCACCGGATCGCCAGCCTCAACGGCCTCGTCTAACGTTTCAGGAGATAGAGGACAGAAGCGACCGGGTCCGCGCGGCCAGCGTCGTCGCGCCGCCGTCCGCCTCTCGCGCCAGCAGCGCGGGAATGGGCGATGCCTCTCCCTCGTTCTTTGCCGTCAGGGCGGTCATACCAGCCGCAATCTGCAAGAGGTCTTCGCGCAGGTCCGCGTCGTCGGCCGGATCGGACGCCATGAGGCGGTCGATGAAGGCGCCGGCATCCGCCGCCAGGCGCTCCGGCGTGGGGATACCGGGCGGCGAGAGCAGCATGGTCTCGTCCGGCGCCGGAAGTGCGATCGCGTCCTCTCGTGCCGTGGTCGGCAGGCCACCATCATCAGCCGCCTCTTTCGCAAGGGATCGCGGCTCGATCCCCGCAACGCGCAATGCCGGCATTGCCGCCGCCAGCTCCGCCGTCATCTCGCGAACGCGCGTGGTGAGGCGGTCGATTTCCGCGCTGCTGCGTTCCAGATGGGTTTCCCGGTCGGCCAGCAGCCCATTGGCGGTCGTCAGGCGGGATTCGAGCTGCTTTGCCCGGATCTCGTGCTGCGCCAGCTTCAGTTCCAGCGCCTTCGCCTTCTCGCTTTCCCGCCGCCGCTCGTCGCGCAGGGTTTCGCGCTCATCGCGCAGGCCACCGGCTCTTGCATGAAGTTCATCGACTTGCGACGCTTCCGCAGCCGATACGGCGCGAACCTCGTCGAGTTCGGCGGAAACGCGATCGAGCTGGCGCGCCAGCAAGGCCGCCTGCTCGGTCTTGGAGGCGTAATCCGTCTCCAGCGTGCCTAGCGCATTCTTCAGCCGCTCGATATGCTGTTCCAGAAGCCGGATGCCGGAGCGCAGGTCTCCCGCCTCTCCGTTCATCTCGTCCATCTGAGCCCGAAGCGCCTCATTCTCGGCGCGCACCGTCCGCACGTCCTGCTCGGCCTTCTCGCGGGCCAGCATAAGGGAGATCGCCTTGTCGCGCTCGCGCTTCAGCGTCTGGCTGGTGCGCACGTTCTCCGCAGCATAGATCGCGCGCGCCGCATCCTTCTGAGCCCGCACCTCCTGTTGCGACAGCGGCGTGGTCGCCTTCAGCCGGTCCTCCGCAAACCGCACGATCCGCCGGTGGATGACGGGTGCGACCAGCGCACCGAGAAGGATCGCGGTGAGAAAGCCCAGGGCGAACAGCAGTGCAAATTGGATCACGCGGAGGTCACTTCACAGACGGTTGGGCAAGGGCACCCGGCCCTCGCGCGTCATTATTCGCGCTCGGCCCTGGATTGGCAAGCGCTGGACCGGCAAGCAGCAAGCCAAGTACGGTCAGAAAGGATTCCAGGTCGGCTGCTGGGTCAGCTTGAGGTAGCCGACATTGATGCCGAGGCGGGCGCCGACGCCGGTTCGAATAGGGACGAGCACGATATGCTCGTCCGTCAGCACCGTCATGCCGACGCCGGCCACGACATAGGCCGAACCGGAAACGCCACCGAACCGCTTGTAAAGGCCGGGCACGCTCGGGAGGTTATAGACCAGCATCATGATGCGGCTGCCCTGACCGCCTGCATCGAGACCGAGCGAGGGACCTTGCCAGTAGACGCTGTGCTGACCGGCATTCTTGGTGTTCAGGCTTCCCTCACCATAGGTCAGCCCGGCGACGAAGGCGCCGGAGCCCTCCTGCCCGAGAATATAGCCGTTCGGCAGGCCATAGCTTTGGAACGCCCGCTCGACCACCTTGGCAAGACCGCCGGATGTGGACCCGAAGAAGCCGTGTCCCGCGTCGACGATTTCCTGGATGGAATATTGCGACGTGTTGTTGGCGGATTGCGCGGCAGCGGTGGAGACGGCGACGCACAGCGCCAGCACGCCGAACACGACGGCTTTCACGGCAGACAGCAGACTGCACCGCGAGGAACGGGCGGCAACGTCTCTCGACGGCGCAAATTTCGATCTCGGCAACATCGCATCCTCCGTTATCCCAAGGCCGATAGGGTATCGGCAGGAGCAGGCCGCGCCTGTCTGAGGCCCCGGCCCGGGATTCCGCCACTCTGAACCCATCATCTTAACAATTGGTTTACCAAACATGGTGTCATTATGGCCGGACTGGACACGCCACGTCCGCGCAATCTTCACCCTCTAGACCATAGCGGAAAACTGCCCGCGCGATCCCGTCGCGCACCGGGACGATCGGCAAGGGCGACCTTTAAGGACATGACGATGGAAAAGAATCCGAACCTGACCCTGACCGGCCCCGATCTCGCTGCCCTGCTCTGCAGCCGTGTCTGCCACGACATCATCTCGCCGGTCGGCGCCATCAACAACGGCCTGGAGCTTCTGGACGAAGGCGGCGCCGATGCCGACGCCATGGACCTCATCCGCACCAGCGCGCTCAACGCCGCCGTCCGCCTGAAGTTCGCCCGCCTCGCCTTCGGGGCCTCCGGCTCGGTCGGCGCGTCCATCGACACCGGCGAAGCGGAAAAGGCAGCGCGTGACTTCGCCGTGGTGGAAAAGAAGACCGAGATCACCTGGACAGGCCCACGCGTCATCATTCCGAAGAACCGCGTGAAGCTGCTCTTGAACCTCTTCCTCATCGCCTACGGCGCCATTCCGCGTGGCGGCTCGCTGGATGTGACGCTGGAAAACCCGGAATACGACGCCGTCTTCAAGCTTGTCGTGCGCGGCAAGATGATGCGCGTACCACCCAGGCTTGTCGAACTTCTCTCCGGCACGCTGGAAGAAGCCGTCGATGCCCATACGATCCAGCCCTATTACACGGTTCTGCTGGCAGACGAAGCCAGCATGAAGATCGAGATTCTCCCGGCCCCGGAAGAGATCGTCTTCTTGGCCTCCTCCATCTAACACCGAACGTCGCCGTCACTCTTCGCTGCTCCGGTAACGGTTTGTTTGCCAACGACGCCTTATAATCCCGAGACGAGCGTACACCTCCGGTCTCGCAAGACAGATCCTGAGAGTGCGCAACTGGACGTTGATGCAGCGCCAGGGCGGAGATCCGCCTTCGGCCTTGCGTCGAGGTCTTCCGTTCACGGGAATGAAAGGGCAAGGAGCTCCCATGCAGCGCTTGATGATCGCCGACGACTCCGACGTGGTGCGCAAGGTCGGAAAGCGCATTCTCTCCGGCATGGGCTTTCTCGTCTCGGAAGCCGCCAACGGCCTCGAGGCCTTGGCGCGATGCGAAGCCGAGCTTCCCAACATCATCATTGTCGATGCGGGCCTGGATGGCGCGCTGGAACTGATCGCCAACATTCGCGTGATGTCCGAAGGCAAGTCCGTGCGCATCTACTACTGCGTCATCGAGGCAGACCTGCGCAAGATGATGGCAGGCAAACGCGCCGGTGCCGACGATTTCCTGCTGAAGCCCTTCGACCGCAAGATCCTGACCAGCGTCTTCGGCGCCTATGCCGCCGCGGCCTGACCCGAGTCCCCCTTCGGGCTTCCCCTCCCCTATCCGAGATCGGCCGCCCGCAAGGCGGCCTTTTTCGTGTCCGCGAGATGCGAGCGCTTTCCAGACCGCTGAAAACGAAAAACCCGCCACGAAGGGCGGGTCGGTCATTTCCGGTAACGGCGAGTTATCTGGGCCGCTAACGGCGAACGCTCTTGGCCGATGACGGCGATCCTGCACTGCGGGATGCATGATCGCCGATGGCTCTCAAAACATCCTCGATATCAGGCGCTTTCGGCGAGATCGCCTTCCGGTTCGCGCAGCACGTAGCCACGGCCCCAGACGGTCTCGATGTAGTTTGCGCCGCCGGCAGCGTTTGCCAGCTTCTTGCGTAGCTTGCAGATGAAGACGTCGATAATCTTCAGTTCCGGCTCGTCCATACCGCCGTAAAGGTGGTTGAGGAACATTTCCTTGGTCAGCGTCGTACCCTTGCGGAGCGAAAGCAGCTCCAGCATCTGGTATTCCTTGCCCGTCAGGTGAACGCGCTGCCCGCCGACTTCGACGGTTTTCGCATCCAGATTGACGATCAGCTCGCCGGTCGAGATGACGGACTGGGCATGACCCTTGGAGCGGCGAACGATCGCATGGATGCGCGCCACAAGCTCGTCCTTGTGGAACGGCTTGGTCATGTAGTCGTCAGCCCCGAAGCCCAGGCCACGAACCTTGTCCTCGATGCCGGCCATGCCGGAGAGGATGAGGATCGGGGTCTTCACCTTGGAGAGGCGAAGGGTCCGGAGCACCTCGTAGCCCGACATGTCGGGCAGGTTGAGGTCGAGCAGGATGATGTCGTAGTCGTAGAGTTTGCCGAGATCGACGCCCTCTTCACCGAGATCGGTGGTGTACACATTAAAACTCTCAGACTTGAGCATCAACTCGATGCTCTGCGCTGTCGCGCTGTCGTCCTCGATAAGCAGAACCCGCATGTTTTTGTCCCCTTTTCCGCAGCTGAAAGGTCGTGCAAGGCTGCCTGACGCTAAACGGATCCAGTCGTTGCCTGATTTGGAGCTTGCCACCAAATGGTTAACAAATTCTGATTCCCTCTGGCAAGGTGCACAGCATTTGTTAAATATATTTCTCAGCCCCTTGATTTTGTTCGTTTTTGATAAAACGGCTTTCTCACCCTGAAGGTGAGCGAACCACCTTATCGGATTCCAGAGACTCGCCAAAACACCAAAGCGTCACATTTCGCGTTGGCCATTTACCGGGCCTTAAATGATCGTCCCTAGGATTAACTATGCCCGTAAACGAAACGTTACCAGCGGTAGGCATTTGTTAAGATCGCTGGGGTTTTTTCGCGGAGCCGCAGGCATGAGCCTTCGGTAAGGGTTGCAAGTGAGATGCCGGGTCTCGCACCGCGGGAGTATTGCGTATGAAGTCACGTGAGAGCCTTGTCCGCCTGAAGGAATTTCAGGTGAAAGACAAACAGCGTCAACTGAAGCAGCTTCAGATGATGATGGCTGAATTCGAAAGGATGACCAAGGATTTGGAGCATCAGATCGCATTCGAGGAGAAAAAGTCTGGCATTTCGGATCCGTCCCATTTTGCCTATCCGACCTTTGCAAAGGCGGCCCGCCAGCGGGCCGACAATCTGCAAGTGTCGGTTCGGGAACTGAAAGTTCAGCAGGACGCGGCAGAACTCGCTCTGGAAGACGTCCAGGCCGAATTCGCCAAGGCCTCCGCACTCGAAGAACGCGACGGTCTCGTGCGCCTGCGCGCCTGATCCTGATCTGCCGGCCGTCAAACCTGACCGGCAGTCCAGCCTGACGAACGACGCCGCGCCTCGCTCCGAAGCGCGGCCGTCGTCGTTGTGCTTTCCATTCCCGTCTTTCGCCGACGACCGCGCTTTCTCGCGCGACCGAACGACACATGTGACGAACGTAAGCCCACGAACTTGCGCGAAGCCTTCCCGCGGCCAGATCTTCCCGCGGCCAAACCTGGCTGCAGCGACGTCTCGAGGCTCGCCGGCGCTGACGCGCGCGGCCGTTCCCCCTCCTCACCTCGATCGAACCGCGCCCATCACCGGAATCCAAAACGCAATCGAGCGGCCGCGACGAAGGTCGCGACCGCTCGAGCCGATTGATGACGCCCTGATGTTCTCAGTGGCGATATTGCTGGATGCGCGTCGTGCGCAGCCCTGCGAGACCGTGATCGGTGATCGAAGCCTGCCAGGACAGGAACTCCTCGACCGTCAGCGTATACCGCTCACAGGCCTCTTCAAGGCTCAGCAGGCCGCCGCGAACGGCTGCCACCACTTCTGCCTTCCGTCTAATCACCCAGCGCCGCGTGTTCGCCGGGGGAAGATCGGCGATCGTCAGTGGGCTGCCATCCGGGCCGATGACATACTTCACGCGGGGTCGTACCATTTCGGTCATTGGACTCTCTACACATACTCAAGACCATATTCCGAGAGCCTAGCCTGCCACATTTAAGATTTGCCTAAGCTCGACGGCACAATTTATCCATCATTCGAATGACTTGCCGCAAAGGGCTCCTCCGATGCGGAAAGAAGGGTTCTTTCCGCCTTCAAGGCATGACACCGCGCCCCGATTGCATCGGCCCTCCGCACACCGCAAAGCCGTGGAAATCCGGCATTGCGCGAGGACTCCGCCGCATAGCTGCCATGCGAAAGCAGCGGGTAGGAAACGTCGTAAGATTTTCGTACAGATCGCGGCGAAGCAGCAGCATGCGGCGCGTCCGCAGCGGGCATTGATCGCATTTTTCGTCGTCACGGGGCCTTGGACGGTGCCCAAGACAGTGCCGCGAGGGCACGACGACGTCGGGAAACTGCAGGATATCAGCCTCGCACCATCGTAGGCTGCGAGATTTCACGCATGCGCATCCCTGGATGCCATCACGGTATTTTTCCGTTAGACTGCGACGGCCGATGCCGCCCGGCGCGCCCGCCCGATGAGGTCGAGACGCCGGACGCGCAACAGAACCGTTGCATGTGCAGACGGAAGGATGCGGAAACAAGGAGCCGGCCGAGCCGGCAATGGTGAAGACGCAATGCCTGACGTCGATGAAACGGTGAGCAGCGGGAGATCGAGCCTGCTCTTTCCGACCCCGGATCCGTCCTCCGTCCAGACGGAATACGAAGTCCTGCGCCTCATGCGGCAATGCGCCGCCGACTTCGGCTTCGACAACTTCATGATCGTACGCGCTCCGGCTGGCGACCAGCAGAATTTTGCCGAACGCCTCGTCGTCAGCAGCTGGCCCTCCGATCTGGTGCGGGGCTACGACGCGCTCGACATTTTCCGGCTGAGCCGGCTGGTGGAGGAGCTGCGCCACACCAAGTTGCCCGTGTTCAATGAGACAGCCACCCTTCTCGGCCTCCACGGCAAACCCGTGACCGCCGTCGAGATCACCCCCTCCATGGCGTTCACGCTCGCGGTGCTGCTGCACACGACCTATGCCGATCCCTTCATCGTTACGCTGTCCGGCAGCCGCGACGCGCCGGAAGGCATCGAGGCGGCAGAGCTCTATTATATCCTTTTACAGCTGTTCGAGCGGCTGGAGCGCTCCATGGACGCCGGCGTCACCACGCGGGAAAAGCTTTCCGCCCGCGAGATCGAATGCCTCCGCTGGGCCGCTGCCGGCAAGAGCAGCGACGAGATCGCCATCATCCTCGGCATCTCCGCCTACACCGTCAGCAGCTACTTCAAGACCGCCGCCCGCAAGCTCGACGCCGTCAACCGCATGCAGGCGATCGCCCGCGCCATGCGGCTGAAGATCATCTGACGGTTTTGTGCCCCGTCGCCGCGGCTTGCGCGGTGCGCATCGGCAGCCGCACGCAGCAGTGCTTGTAGACCCGGCCTCGACCTTTTATATTGGCGTCAAGCAAGGTGCAGGCGCGAACGCCGCGCCGGTCATCCGACAGAATCGGACCATCTCTCGTGAACAGCCTCGATTTCGACCGCAAGCCTGAAGATACCCGCGTCGTCGTTGCCATGTCCGGCGGCGTCGACAGTTCCGTCGTCGCGGGCATTCTGAAGCGGGAGGGCTACGACGTCTTCGGCATCACGCTGCAGCTCTACGACCACGGCGCTGCCGTCCACCGCGCCGGCTCCTGCTGCGCGGGCCAGGATATCGACGACGCCCGCCGCGTCTGCGACGTGCTCGGCATTCCCCATTACGTGCTCGACTACGAGCAGCGCTTTCGCGAAACCGTCATCAATCCGTTTGCCGAGAGCTACATCGCCGGGGAAACGCCGATCCCCTGCGTGGCCTGCAACCAGACGGTCAAGTTTGCCGACCTCTTGGCGACCGCCCGTGACCTCGGCGCCGATGCGCTGGCGACGGGCCACTATATCCGCTCGCGCGCCAATCCGCAGCCGGGCTTCCCCGGCCGCCGCGCGCTCTACCGCCCGACGGACGCCGACCGCGACCAGAGCTACTTCCTGTTTGCGACCACGCAGGAGCAGATCGATTACCTGCGCTTCCCGCTCGGCCACCTGACCAAGGCGGAAACGCGGGCGCTGGCCGAGGATATGGGGCTTGTCGTCGCCAAAAAGGCCGACAGCCAGGACATCTGTTTCGTGCCGCAGGGCAAATACAGCGACATCGTCTCCAAGCTGAAGCCGAATGCGGCGCTGGCCGGCGATATCGTCCATCTCGACGGCCGCGTTCTCGGCCGCCACGAGGGCATCCTGCACTACACGATCGGACAGCGCCGCGGCATCGGCGTCGCCACCGGCGAGCCGCTCTATGTCGTGCACCTCGACGCCCGCTCCTGCCGCGTCATCGTCGGCCCGCGCGAGGCGCTGGAGACACGCCGCGTCCAGCTGCGCGACATGAACTGGCTGGGCGATGTGGCGCTCGAAGACCTGCCGGCGGAAGGCCTTGCCTGCTATGCCAAGGTCCGCTCCACCCGCGTTCCCGCGCCGGCCCTGCTCAAGGTCGATGCGTCGGGCATCACCGTGGAACTCATGGAAGGCGAAGCCGGCATCGCGCCCGGACAGGCCTGCGCGCTCTATTCCGGCCCCGGCGAAGACGCCCGCGTTTACGGCGGCGGCTTCATCCTGCGCTCGGAACGCGAACCCGCCGCCGAACAGGCCCTGCGCCACCTCCTGGAAACCCCCGCCGCCGCCTGAACCCGGCGACGGCCAGCCCTGTCCCACAAGCGCTCGGCCCTCGCCCCGCACATCCTCCGGCTTTTTTTCCACCATCGCTTGACACCCCCCTGACCCACATCTTATAAGCCGCCCACCGCAAGCGACCGACCAAAGGTCGCATCCGGCGGCGGGGTAGCTCAGGTGGTTAGAGCAGCGGAATCATAATCCGCGTGTCGGGGGTTCGAGTCCCTCTCCCGCTACCAAATTGCGCAATTTCCATAATTTTGCATGAACGAGCCATCAGCCTTGATAAGGCGTGTGCCGCTGTAGCCGGTTGTAGCCGGACGCGACTTTTTGCAGTTTTGACACGAGGTTTTGCAGAAATTTAGTTTTGCAAACGGGCTGTCAAAACGCCTTCAAAGCCCCTTCACATCTCCAGCGCAACTCGACTAGCCACTACGGCTTCATTACCCGATCACACTCGTAGGCGAAGGACGCAAGCTCCCTTCGTGATGATGGGTCCGTCACAGCCTCGATCATCCGTCGGCCATTGGTCTGGATAGTGACAATCACCCCCTGGAACTGCGTCTCGCAATAGACACCCTTGGCGATAGTCCTGCATGGCAGAGACTGGCGCGGTGAGCGTTTGCCGTTCAGCGTCCCGGATACTGTCATGGATTTCGGCTTTAATTCGACGTGGCGCGTTGCTTTCACGAGTTGCCCATTCAGATGTCCGCCGATCGAGCGGCACTCGGCCGCTGCGGCTCCTGAAGCAACAGCGCAAAATACGACGAGCCCAATACCCATTCCCATGATGCCGTTCATCTGCCGCTCCGTCTGTGAACAATCAACTCGCGAGCAGCTGTACCTTTGCCGCCGGCAACCGAGTAGAGCAGATCCACATCCACGAGGTCAAATGCAGCAAATAGTTCGCGCGTCTGCGGAACGTCGTTAATCGATAGGACGAAATTCCCCTTCAGCCTACCCAGCCGTTCGGCCATCACCTCAAACTGATCACGACCGAACAGAGCGGCGCCATAGTCACCCTCGCTGCCGAAGTATGGCGGGTCGAGATAAAAGAGCGCGCCCGGCAGATCATACCGATCGATGAAGGCCAGCCAGTCGAGGTTCTCGATCACCACACGGGCAAGCCGCTCGTGCACGTCCTCGAGGACAGGTGCAAGGCGCGTGAGATTGAACCGAGAGCCGCCCTCGTGCACCACCCCGAACGTCTGACCGGATACCTTGCCGCCGAAGGCAAGCTTCTGGAGATAGATGAAGCGCGCTGCGCGTTCGAGGTCCGTCAGCGTGGAGGGGTCACACGCCTTCAAGCGCTCGAACTCGCGACGGCTGGTGATCTGGAATTTGAGGCAATCCATGAACTGCGGATAGTGCCGTTGAAGGATGCGAAACAGGTTCACGACGTCCCCGTTTCTGTCGTTGATGACCTCGTGGCGAGGCGCCGATCGGCGACGGAAGAAAACGCCGCCCATACCGACAAAGGGCTCGGCGTAGGTCATGTGCGGGATGTTGGCGATCATCTTGACCAAGCGCGGCGCCAAGGTCCGTTTCCCACCGATCCACGCGGCCGGCGGCTGGGTATTAACTACGTCTCTAAAGCCGTCTTCAAAGGGCATTTAAAAGGTTCTCAGAATCATGTCACAGAGGGCTGCCTCGAAAGAGGTCTGGGTGTGACAGTTATCCGTAATCGCTGTCGGAAGGGTCTCGCGTCGAAACTAGGCCCGTCCTCGGAGGCTTGCCTCCGGCACCTGGTGCTTGGCTCGCGGAGATCCATCTGAGATCTCCGCAAGCCGTGTCGCTGAGGTATCAGTTGATCGTCTGTTCCGCTGTCTCTTGCACAACCGGCTCGGCCGCGACCGCCGCTTCCGGCCGGTTCGGGTTGAGCTTGCGATCGACATATTCAGGCTCGTACTTCTGGAGCAGGGCATAGGCCTCCGTCAGCTGGGCCGAAATCGTGTCGAAGCCCTGGGCGAGCATATCGCACTCGTTCTGGAGAGCTTCGTTACGGCGCTTCATCGAGTTGATCATCATGTGCATGCTAAGTTTCCTTGTGAGGTTGTTCTGGATGGAAAGTCGGGATCGGCGTGTCATTCGGCCGACCAGTTGACCTCGGCGGCTGCGGTGATGGCCTGTGCGGTTTCTGCCGCCGCAATCGCCTTTTTCGCGGCCATACGCTTGGCCTCGACGCCTGCCGAGATGTGCTGCCATCCCGTGAAGGTATCGACGATCTGCTGTGCCTTCTCAGCCTTGGTCATCCCGTCGGCTTCGGCTTCAGCCACGATGTGAGGGATATCCGCGTCCGGGACGCCGGCGAAAGCGACCTTTGCGCGAGCCTCATCGAGCTTCTGCTGATAGGCCATGATCTGACCAAAGCCCGGCGTGATGAACTGCATCCGGTATGCCTCGGCCGCGCGGTCGATCTTCACCACGGCCTCGACGCGCAGCGCCTCGATATCGACCTCAGCAGCTGGCGGGCTCCATTGGTCGATGTAGGTTTTCAGGCTGTCCGGGATTGACGGCCAAGCGTCGGCAAAGCCGTCAAAGAGGGCGTCCTCGGCCTTGGTCAACTGACCCCGCAGAGCCTCGCCGTCCGGGCCCGCCAGCTCGATCAGCATCTTGTTTGCGGTCTGATACCAGAACTCGGATGCGCTGAGGATCTGCTGTCGGCCGAGCCAGATGGCAGCGGCAACGGCCCAACGCGAGGGCTTCTTCTGTTTCAGGCTCTCAACGACGCCGTCGGCCATAGATTCATACATGCTGTCGATGCTGTACATCGGGTGCTCCGTGCTTGTTTTGGTGGGTGTGACTGGTGAAGAAATATGAGCCGGCCCTCCTCAAACCGACTTGTTGAGGAGCGCGCCTGCGGCGGTGCTTCTGCCAACGAGGATCGAAACGCCGGCGTCCACCGGGCGGATGCGCAGCCGGTAGCCAAAGTTGCCGGCGTTTCGGCGCATGTAGTAGAGGAACGTCGTCTTGCTGGCGTTCAGCTTGTTGAACGTAACAGTCGTCTGCGCGACCTCCTGTGCAGCTCCGCCGGCAACGACTTCATAGAGCGTCATCTCGACGTCAGTAGACGACAGTCCGCCCATGACAGTGCAGCGAAGCCTGCAATCGGCGAAGATCAGCAGACTGTCCTGGTCGGTGATGGATACGCCGACGAGGCTGTTGATCTGAACCTCGTTCGTGCCCGTGATCGTGTTGCCGTTGGTCTGCGCATCGATGTACGCCATCGACGATGCACGGGAGGCGAGCTTGTCATATGTTACGCCACCGACCGTCAGCTTGTCCGTGCTGATCGATCCGGTCTGAAGCATCGCCGTCGTGATAGAGTTCGCTGCGATCTTGTCGGCCGTGATCCCGCCGTCAACGATCAAATCGCCACCATTGCGCTCGAAGCAGCCGACGCCGCCGAAGTAGACATTCCCACCCGTCGTGTCCCGCTGGACGAACAACTCGATAATGGCGGATGCCGCTTGTCCAGGGGAGACAAGGTTTGCAACGAGCGGCCCCGTACCGCCCGAACCCCTGTTGCCGGTATTGAGGTAGTCGACGAAGCTGGCGATGCCGCCATTGGCATCCAGCCAAAGGACGCGGATCATGGCGTTGAAGTTGTTGTTCGAGTAGACGGCCCCGGTGAACCGATAGGCCGTGCCTCCCTTGACCGGGAATGACCGGCTCTGGCAGTTCGTGTAGCCGCCAGACCCCCAAGGCCCGGCGGTAAAGGCCATGCCGTTGTAAGACTGAAAGAGGCCGTGATCGCCCCAGACGATCCACCCCGGAATGGTGCCGACCCACGCATCCGTCGTCGTCATCTGGTTGTCCGGGACCAGATTGTTAAAGTCGGTGATGACAAGCTGCTTGGCGGTGATCGATCCCGCCGCGATCTCGCGCGCGCCGAGGGTGTTTGCCTGCAGCTTATCGCCGGTGATGACACCGCCCTGGATGTTCGCCGCCACGATTGCATTCGCAGCGATCGTGCCGGCTGTCACAGCGCCAGCGCCGATCTTGCCGGCAGTGATGGCATTGGCCGCGATCTTGTCGGCGGTGATCGCGTTGGAGGCGATCTCTGTGGCGCTGATCGTGCCGACCGCGATATGGCCGGCGCCGATCGTGCGCGCATTGATCTCGTAGCCGGTGATCGTGGACGCAAGGAAGCTGTCGGCCGAGATGGTCCGGACAGCGATCTTGTCGCCCGTGATCGTGCCGCCAGCGATCTTCGCCGCCGTGATAGCATTCGCCGCCAGCTGGTTGGTGGACACCGCGCCGGCAGCGATCGTCGCTGCGGTCACGGCATTGGCCGCAATCGTGCCGGCTGTCACCGCATTGGCCGCAATCGTGCCTGCGGTGATCGCATTTGCGGCGACCTTGCCAGCGACAACCGCATTCGCAGCGATCTTGTTGGCCGTGATCGCATTGGTGACGATGTTGCCTTCCTGGATGAGGGTAACACCCGCGATAGACCAATCCGACGGCTGCGTCTGGTTTGCCCCAGCTTCAGCGAAGAAGAGGCGAGCAATCCATGTGTACGAGCCAGACCCCGAAGCCGGTGTGTTGCCGATGACCCTGCAGAACGGTCTTGCGAAGACAGCGTCAGCTGGGGACGTGGCGATCACGAACGCGCGCGTCATGCGTTCGAGATGCTTTTCAGGGTTGGATCCAGTGTTGTTATTCCAAGCCGTAACTGCCTGGCCAACCACGGCTCCGGCAACATTGTAGAACAGGATGAACATCTGAAAGCCACCGCCACGGTGACCATTCATGTAGCAAGAGAACTCGTAGCGCTGGTTGGACTCGACGGGGTATTTTTTATCCAGATTGGTGGCTTCGGGATTTACGGAAACCACATCCACGTACTGGTTGTTGTCGTTCCCTGTGTTGATGAGTTCAAGACCGCCGTCGATCGGAACCCACGTTGTATCGACGCGATTGATCGCCCACGTCCCGCCCATTGGGTTGGCGCGCCAACCGGTGAGGCCAGCACGGAAATCCGAGTTCTCCAAGAGGTTGGTGCCTTTGCCGACCGCGAGTTTGTCAGCGGAGATGGCGCCAGCTGCAATCTTATCAGCAACCACGGCGCCGGCGGCAATCTGCCCGGCCGTGATAGCACCGGCCGCGATCGTGCCTGTCGTGACGGCGTTCGCAGCAATGGTTCCAGCCGTGACCGCATTCGCCGCCACCGTCCCAGCAGTAACCGCGTTCGCTGCAATGTTGCCGGCAACGACGGCGCCAGCAGCAAGCTTTCCCGCCTCAACCGAACCGCCCGAGATTTTTACGGCAGTTATCGCGTTCGCTGCGATCTGGTTTGCAGTGACCGCGTTTGCCGCAATTTGGTTCGCCGTGACGGAGTTTGCCGCCAGATGGACTGTGGAAATCGATCCATCGACGACCAGCTCGGCACCCTCCGCCTTCCGCAGAGAAATGCGATCGATGATCAGGTAGCGCGTCGTTGACGGGCTGTGGTGGTAGATCTGCACCTTGCAATAGGTGGCAGAGCCAGGGACCTGCGTCTTGCCGGAGCGCTTGTCCCAAGCGGCGGGAATGGACGCGTTCCCCTGGACGTCGGTGTACTGCGGCGACGAGAGCGCTGTCTTGTTACGATCGAACCACAGGATGCGGTAATAGAAACCGAAACCTGAAGATCCGTCAGTCGTGCGAACGGACACATCCCACGCCAGCCAGTCACCGGACGTCACCGGGATGAAGTCCTTCGTGACCATGTTCATTGAGATGGAGCCACCGGACCCGCCGTTGACGCCGTTTTCCAGAACAAGCGACCACCGACCCGTTTGTGCGTCACCGACCCAGAGCCAGATATTTGCGCCGCCCGCACCGGACCCATTGTACATCGGATAGTTGGCGTCCCAGACCGATGTGAGCGCGCCTTGCTCAAACTGACCGTCGGGAATGAAGTTCTCGAAATCCGCCAGGATTAGCTGCTTGGCCGAGATCGCGTTCGCGGCGATGTTATTGGCCACGATTGCGTCAGCGGCGATTTTTCCCGCAACCACGGCGTTTGCCGCAAGCTCATTCGCAGTGACGGCGCTGGCCGCCAGCTTTGCAGTCGTGATGGCACCGGAAGCGATTTCGGTCGCGGAGATCACGCCCGCCGCGATCTTTCCGGCGACAACCGAGTTCACAGCCAGCTTGTCAGACGTCACCGCAAGGGCATCGAGCTTTACCGTTGTGATGGCGCCCGAAGCGATCGTTCCGGCAGTGACGGCGCCAGCAGCGAGCTTGGCCGTCTCGATCGCACCGGAGGCGATCTTCGCGGCCGTGATGGCATTGGCCGCGATCTCATTGGCCGTGACAGCATTGGCGGCGATCTTGCCAGCTACGATGGCGCCAGCGGCGATCTTGTTCGCTGTGATCGCATTGGTGACGATATTGCCCTCAGAAATCAGGGTAAGCCCGCCCTCGCTCCAGGGCGACGGCTCCGTCTGATACTGCGTCGCCTCACCAAAAAAGAACTTGGAGAACCACGTGTAGGAGTCCGTCCCATAGGTGACGCTGTGTCCCATGCAGCGCAGGAAGATGCGGACATGCGTCGTGCCGGCCGGAGCCTGACCGACCACGAATATGCGCTCGTAGTTTGAAAGCTGGCTGCCGGGATCTGCATTCTGGTGCGTTGGCTTGTCGGCGAACGTGTAGCCGATCGTGTTGCCGCCATTGTTGAGATACTCGATGTGCAGGCGTGCGTAGTCGGATCGATGGCCGAAGACATAAACCGAAGCTTCCAGCCATGTCCCTTGAGCGACCGCCCACCGCATCGACATGGCGGTGTTGGCCGGATCGAGCGGGAAGACGTCCAGGAACTGCCCGTTGTTTTGTGCTCCGGTTTGAACCGCGCGGAACGAGCCGCCGATCGGCGAGTACTTGTCACCGCCCTTGTCGAAGACCCATGTTCCACCGGAAGCATACGTGCCCCAATTGGTGAGGTCCGCCTGGGCGTTCGAGTTGTTGATCCAGTTCGTGCCCTTGCCGACAGCGAGCTTGTCGGCCGTGATGATACCGGCCGCGAGGTTACCGGCAGAGACCGCGCTGGCTGCAATGGTGCCAGCCGTGATGGCATTCGCAGCCACGGTACCGGCAGTGACGGCGCCGGCCGCGATTGTGCCGGCCGTCACCGCGTTGGCGGCGATCTTGCCAGCAATGACGGCGTTCGCGCCGATCGTCCCGGCCGTCACGGCGCCAGCGGCAAGCTTGGCCGTCTCGATGGCGCCGGCGGCAATCTTCACTGCGGTAATTGCGTTCGCAGCGATCGCGTCGGCCGTGACGGCATTTGCTGCAATAGCGTCGGCCGTGATGGCGTCGGCCGAAACATGACGCGCAATAATCGCGCCATCGACAATCAGGGATGCTTCCGCCATCTCGACAAGCTGGATGTCGGAAATCAACCAGTAGCCTGCGGCATCCGTTCCGGTATCCATGTAAGGAACAGGTGTTGCCGTCTGTGTCCTGGAGCTGTCCGTCTTGAAGCGCCACTCGATCGTTTTGCCGGCAGCTGCCTGATACCCGGTGTCCGTTGCAGAAGCGATCACGCTCCCGTTCGACGCGGAAATCGACATATCGTTGATGACAAGGGCATTGAAGTTCTTGTTGCAGCCGACGTTCTTCACGATGGCCGATGCGCGGTACCAAGTGTCCGGCGTCAGGGGAAAACCGCGCGCGATCCAGCCGTGGATGCGCGGCCCGGCGTTCGCCGCCGCCAGAGCAGCATTGAACTTCATGGCGCCGGAAACGCGCATCGCTGCGACCTGGGCATCCGCACTGGAGACGAATGTCACGTAGGGAGCGTTCGGAGCCCAGTAACCCGGATCTCCGTAGAACCGGTCAAGAATAAGGCTTGCGCCGACTGCGTTCGCGGCGATCGACATCTTGGAAGCCGTGATCGCGTTGACGGCAATCTTATCGGCAATAATCGAATTCGCCTGCAGCTTCGGCGTCGAGATCGCGTCATCTGCGATCTTCGTGTTGGTGACGGCATTGGCAGCCAGCTTGGCAGCATCAACCGCGAGCGCCGCAAGCTTGGCATTCGAAATCGCGAGATCGGCGATCTGCGTTCCAACGAGCTGCCCTGTGACCTTGGCCGCCGCAAGCGCCGCGATCTGCGTATCGGTCAACTGGCCCGTGACCTTGCCGGCCGCGATGGCTGCGATCTGTGTGTCCGCGATCGTGCCGCTGATGTCTGGAGCCGCGACACTCGAAGTCCACGCGGACCCATCAAACCGGTAGATCTTGCTATCGGTGCTCAGAAACACGACACGGCCTGCCGTATTGCCAGACGTCGGAAGCGAGGCGACCGTTTCCACGGGCTTCAGGCCTGTGCCGAACTTCGCGGCCGTGATGGCGGCATCGGCGATTTGACTTGAGACCAGCGTGCCCGTGACCTTGGCTGCTCCGACGGCCCCGATCTGTGCATCCGTCATCTGGCCGGTCACTTTGCCGGCCGCCACTGCGGCGATCTGTGCGTCGAGGAGCGTGCCGCTAATGTCGCCGGCAGCAAGTGTAGAAACGAACGCCGTGCCATTGAACCGGTAGAGCTTGTCGTCAGTCGTGAGGAAGACGATGCGGCCTTCCGTGTTGCCGGTGGTCGGCAGAGTGCTGACAACCTCGATCGGGCGCAGGCCGGCGGCGAACTTTGCCGTTGTGACGGCGCCGTCGCCTAGCTTTGCGGCAATGACCGATCCGTCTGCAAGTTTTGCAGCGTCTACGGCGAGAGCCGCAAGTTTGGTATTCGTGATCGCCAGATCCGCAATCTGCGAACCCGCCAGCTGGCCGGCCACCTTGGCGGCGGCAACCTGAGCGATCTGCGTATCCGTTAGCTGGCCGGTGATCTTGGATGCGGCCAAGCTTGCGATGTTCGCTTCGGCGATTGTGCCATTGATGTCCGTCGCGTCTACCGTCGAAATCCAAGCCGTGCCGCTGTAGCGATAGAGCTTGCCATCCGTTGTGAGGTAGGCCGTGCGGCCAGCGGTATTGCCAGTCGTCGGCAGCGCCGAGACCACTTCAACAGGACGCAAGCCGGAAGCAAATTTAGCAGCCGTCACTGCGGCATCCGCGAGCTTCGCGGCCGTGATCGCTGCATCACTGATCTGCGTTCCGACGATGGTGCCCGTCAGGTCAACCGTCGGTACCGATGCCGTGTAGGCCGAGCCATTCCAGCGATAGAGCTTGCCGTTGACCGTGATGACGTCCTGCGTCTTCGTGGTTGGAACGACAGTGCCCGAAATGACACCGACCGGCGCGATGCCGCTGGCGAACTTCGTGGCATCGACGGCCTGCGCCGCCAGCTTGTCGCGCTCGATCGCCGCGTCAGCGATCTTCGCGGCAATGACCGCGCCATCCATGATCTTGCTGACTGAGACCGCAGCGTCAGCCAGCTTGGCCGTGATCACAGCGCGATCGGCTAGGATCTGTGCCGTGACGGCCGCTACCTCAAGCTTCGCAGTCGAGACGGCAGCATCGGCCAGCTTCAGACCAGTGACAGCCGCATCCATGATCTTGTTGGCCGAAACCGCAGCGTTGCCGATCTTGCTGGTGATGACGGCGCCGTCGAGGACGTCGGCCGAGGAGAACCCGATGTTGGCCGTCGTCAACGGGATCCACGCCGAGTCTTCCGTCTTGCGCGAAGAGTACGGAACGAGCTTTCCCTGC
Source organism: Rhizobium sp. 9140 (assembly GCF_900067135.1). Classification (NCBI taxonomy): domain Bacteria; kingdom Pseudomonadati; phylum Pseudomonadota; class Alphaproteobacteria; order Hyphomicrobiales; family Rhizobiaceae; genus Rhizobium; species Rhizobium sp. 9140. The sequence continues at coordinate 3,604,615 of NZ_FJUR01000001.1, forward strand.
ACCTCGTATTCCGTCGCCGGCCAGAGCCACATTCCGCTCAAGGTCCATGCGCTCGACGTCGGCCCGTAGGGGAACTGATCGCTTTCGAACACGAGGGCGCCGGTCGCCTTCAGGCGAACGCGGACCAGGACGCGCGCGACGTCAGAAAGATTGGCGGCGCACGACACGATGATGACCGGCCGACGGCTTTTACCGTCTGGGTCTGTGAGAACATCCGCGCGAGCTTCCCAGCCGGTCATTGGCTGCGTCGGCACATCGATGCGGCCGATCCAGCCGCTCGATACGACCTCCTGCATGGTCCGCACCCAATCGTAGTCGGTCGGGTCGATCTCCTGCAGGGTGACGATCTGGTTCATGCCCATCTGGCCACGGCGTTCCGTGACGAGGAAGCGCTTGTTCACATAACCATTGTGCTGCGACGTCCAGGCGACGACGTCGATGCCGGCCTCGAGCACATAGGCCATCGGCGGCATGGGCACCTGATGACGGCGGAAGCGGCGCGCCTCAGCCAAGATCGCGCGCATGAGCTGCTGGACCTGACGATTGTGCGAGGTGGCGCCGAAGGAGATGTCGGCAAGGTTACGCTTGCCGTCGAGAACCTCGAAAGCGTCATTTCGAACAACCGGCGCATCTTTGGCAACCCACGCCTCTTCCGGGTTCGGATACTTGCCCGTCACGCCGTTGATGGTCAGATCGACCGACGGGAACGGATCGAAGCCTGACGGTTCCGTGATGAGGGTGTCGGCGTCCGAGAAACCAAACACGGCTCCACCGAAGATCCCGTTCTTGATCTTGAAGACGCCGCCCTGATCCGTCAGCCGTCCGTTCTGAGCCTTGCGAAACTCCTCGATGACAGTGAGCGGCGGCGTGTCGCCGGTGATCTCGTAACCGCCGCGCCACTGCGGTTCTGTCGTTTTGTCCGCCCGCTCAACCAGACGGCCAGCCTCCTGGCATGCCGCAATCCAGTTCGAGGATGGCAGCCGCAGGGCGTTGACCTTCTGCCCGCCATAGAACCATTCGCCCTTGTAGCGAAGGCCTCGCAGGACGTTGTAGGTCATCACGCCGAGGTTATAGGACGGCTCGTGGGTGCTCTGATCGTCCCAACGATGAGTGCCATTCCCACCGTTCGTGCTGTCTCTGCGGATGTCGTAGAGCGGCAAAGGCGCCGGCTCGAACAGCACCTTCGGCTGGCCCTTGAAGTAATCGCGTTCCCAGCGATAGGTCATGATGGCGTAGGGAATGCCGCGACCGATCATGGTCGCGTCCCACGGCCGCTTCTTGTCATCCTTGAACGTTTTGACGAGGAAGGGGTCAGCGACCGTCTGCGAGCCGTCGTAGAACTTCACCCAGCAGTAATCGTGAACGTTCCCTTCGCTGTCGCGATATTCCTTCAGGGGATAGCCGCGCCCGAAGACCGTGTCGGGCTCGTTCCATAGGATCGTGCACTTCTCGCCCTCGATCCAGATGCCGTCGAGACCCGAGACCGGCAGGTTGCCTAGCTCGATGACCTCGGTGAAATAGGTGTTCGGCGTGTCGCCGTCGTAGTTTCCCCACGTGCCGTAGTATTTGCGTTTGCCGCGCGTAGCGAACTGGCCGATCGTCGTGGAGACCGGCTTATCGTCGCCCACCTCTGCCTGGATTTTGGCGCCAACGGGCGGCGGCGCATCCGGCGCTGTTGCCATCGAATAAAGTGTCGTGGCGGCCGCCAGTGCCAGACTGACGACGGCATTGACGATACCGGAGCCACTAATGACGGCGCTGAAGACGCCGGCAACCGCGCCGATCAGCGGCCCGGCCGCAGCCGGGTCAGGCTGCAGCAGGAAGAACGTCAGGGCGGTTGTGGCGAGAGCGGCTTTCTTGAACATCAGCCCACCCGAAAGGCGCGAACCGCCTTCTCTCGATCGACCGTCGCCAAGCCCCCTTCGCCCATCACCCAGATCCGGTCGAAGTCGAAGACACCGAGCACGTGGCGGAACTGCGTATCCGTGGGGATGGCGGCGATATCGCCCGTCTGCGCATCAACCGGATGCTCGTATTCGGGAAGCAATGACGCGGCGAAGTCGGCCAGATCATCAAAGCCGGCTGCGCGCATCAGACGATAGGCCGAGGCGGCATCGTGATAGTCCCCCTGATCCGGTACCGGCAGCTCGGCGCCCGTGATGGCCGTCACAGCCGCGATCGCCAGCTGACCGCAGTCGTTCTGCGCCCATGAGAACGGTTTGCGGCGCATGTCGTTGAAGACATCGCAGAACGGTCCGATCCAGAGTTCGCGGCGCTTAAGCTCGATCATTCTTCGCCCCAAGGTTCGATCCAGTTGGCAACGGAGCCGGCATATTTTCCGAAGTTATCGACCTCGCCATTCGGCCCTTTGCGCTTCTTCTGTTCTTCGGCGCTGGACTTGGCGGGGTTCGGCCGGGTCAGGTTGACCACGGCGTCGTTGACGAGGCGGATCTCCAGCACTTCGCCGCCGCCGTCTTCAGCAGCCGACTGTATGCCTGCCCCGTCGATGACGCCGAGGTAGTCGTTCTCAGGCATCGACGGGATCTGCCGCGTCTTCGGATCGAGAAGCACAACCCAGATCTCAAGCGAACCGGCACGGCAGTCGAGGCCCCGCGCCATGTCTTCGACGGCCGGGTTCAGCATCGTCATCGACACTGCGCGGGTGTTGACCTCGAGCGTCGAGGTGCTGATGCTTTCGCCCACGTCGAGGTCAACCTGCCCTTGGAAGGTGCGTGCGTAGACCACGCCGTCGATCAACGAGCGGACCTCGACCGTGATCGGCCGATCGCCAGACCAGAAGTTCTTCGTCTCCAGCGTGGTGTTGCCGTTCGCGTCGGGATAGGTGCGCGCGATCACGGATACGAACCAACGCGGCACGATGCCGTCCTGGGGTGCGTTCTGGAGCAACGCGAAGAAGGCGGGATCGACTGTCTTCATGGCTTTTCGATCGCAGTGAAACCGGCGCCCTCGGTCAGGTGACGGCGCGCGCGGCCGGGCATGTGGCTGTCAGGCATGATGACCATGCGGCAGGCCGGCCGGGCGAAGATCGTGTTGGCGTTTACAGCCAAACCGTCGGGCACATTCGGGTAAATGCTGAGGACGGGCGTCACGCCGTCGCTGCCCGCAACGCCGCGCTCGGAGATCTCGAGGAAAGCGTATTGAACGGGATTGCTGCCCCACGACACCTGAAACTTGTCCGCGATCGTGAGGACGTATCCGGCCGGAAACCCTTTAAAGCTGACCGAGCGACGATCCGTGCCGATCGTGGCGATCTGGATGACACGGCTGCCAAGGATGGTGCCGCGCGGATCCATCGCCGGATAGGGCGACAGCGGGTCGAACATCCAGAATGCTTCTTGGGCACCGCGAAGGGCGCGGATCAGGGCGGCATACTGTTTCATTTCCGCGCTCGAGCGGCGATCGAGTTCTACCACGGCACGCCAAAGCGGGTCCGCCATCTCTGCCTGCCAGATGCGACCACTGGACTGTCCAGACAGGCTGTCACGCCGTTTTGCACCCCACTCGACGCTGGAGATGGGCAGACGATCGGCGAACGTTGGAAGGCTGTAAGGGAAGCTATGGGTCATTGGCCCCTCACATACGGGCGCTTCTTGATCTGTTCGAAGCGGGCCGGCAGGTTCTTGTCGTAGGCGCGAAGGCCCTTGGCAACGCCGCGATCGACGGCGTCCTCGATGTCGCGATCGCCGCGCGGGTTATCGACGTAGACGTTGATTTCGGACTTGCCGGAGCCTGCACGATCGTTGGCAGTCGACGCCATCCTGCTCTGGCCCTGCGAAGGATAAACCGACGCCGGCGCTCCGATCTTGGCGACAAATCCACCCTTGTCGTAGCCGCGTCCGGAGTTGAGCCCATCCAGCATGCGCCGAACGCCTGGCTGCGCGACCACGCTGGCTTTGACAACATATTCCTGACCATGGACGAAGCCGGCTATATCGCTGCGCCCGCCGTTGCCGGTGTAGCCACCGACGTCGAACAGACCCTTGCCCGGATTGTTGACGGCCCAATTTGCCTGCGCACCGTTCGGTACGAAGTTTGGAAGGAACGCCGTCAGCAACGAGCCGAAGAGACCCCCGCCGCCGCCGCCGCCAGACGGGGCCGGCGGAAACCAGTTGGCTAAGTTCTGTCCTGCCTGCCCAAGGCCTTCACCAAAGCCACCTAGACCTTTGACGGCTGACGATGACGCACCTGCAAGACTGCCAACAGTCGTGCTGGCGTTCTGTCCGGTAGTCGCGAGCTTGTCTAAATTGCCGTTCGCGTTTCCGAGAGCCTCATTGAACTTATCAACATAGGCGTTTCCTGTGGTCCCGAGGACGTCGGCACCTCGACCGCCTTTACCAACAGAACCCGGTCCCCCGAACCAAGCCTGCGCGGCGCCCGAGGGACCGTACTTATCGACGTAGCCGCCGAAGCGGTGATTGAAAATGGCGTCCTGCGCAGACTTGTCTCCAAGGAATTGCGACGTAGACAGCCGGCGCCCTAGTGCAGCCTCCGACCATGGACCGATGTTGTTGCCCATCATCTGATAGGCGCCATAAGCACGGTCACCACTCCGGGTGATAGGACCGAGCGCGCCGTAGTTGCCACTGCTCTCGATCGACTGGATGGCCTTGGCGTAGGACGAAATATTTCCCAGCGGTTCGCGCGTGACAGGGATCAGCGGAGCTGCGTAGGACTCGAAGCCGCTTGCTTTCGGCGTGTTCTGATTGGCCGCGACCGGCGCACCTTTCAGGAAACGGCCGAGCACATCCGACAGCTCCGGACGATCGCCGCCCAGAAGCATGTTCTTGATCGAGTTCGTGCCCAGCTCCTGGAAGAACTTGCCGACATCGCCGAGGAGGCCATTCAAAGCACCTTTGAAGTCCCCTTTAAGAAGCGAGCTGAAGACATTGTCGATCGCGGTCTCGCCGGCTGACTGAAACATCTGCCAAGCAGCTGTCGCCTTTTCGACCTCGATCGTCTGGTTGGCGATCTCACGTGCATTGCGCCGGATCTGTTCGGCCTCGGCCGACAGAGCCGAATAGCCGCGTGCCCGGATCATCTGCTCGGCTTCGAGAACCGCCAGCGCCTTTTCGCGTTCGGCCGTGCTGGCGCCGACGAGTGTCTTCTCAAGGCGCAAGCGCTCCAGATCGTCGTCCTGCCCCCTGATGACGTCGATCGCGCCGGCGCGGCGTTGCTCAAGTTCGCTGGCAGCGGCTGCGTCCTTGGCAGCCGCCAGCGCCTCGGCCAGCTTCTTCTGTTCCTCGCCCTGGGCAGCCGCCGCAGCGGCGGCAAGCGGGCGGAGCTGGATTTCCGTGCGCAGAAGAGCCTCGGCTTGGCTCGCCGTGATATTGCCGGCCGCGACCTGATCGTTAAGGCGGCGCCGTGCTTCGACCTCCTCGACCAGCTCGGCCGACTGAAGGCGGGAGGCGGCGAGCGTCTCCTGGATGACGCGGTTGCGTGCAGCGGCAATGCGGGACGATGCCTCGGCCGTGGTGATTTCCTCACCGGCCAGCTGCAGGCGCTCACGATCAGCCATCAGGCCCGCGAGCACGATAGGGTTTCGCTCCGTCTGAATGCGGATGTCGAGCGCGGCAAGCTGATTGGCGCGCTCCTGCGCCGGGATCAAGGTTTCCAGCGCACGCTTCTTGGCGTCGATCGTTGCCGTTATGTCGGCGCGTTGGCTGTCGAGAAGGCCCGGCGCATCCAGCCCGCTTTGCGCCTTGACGAGGCTGTCCTCAAGATCGCGGCGGGCGCGGGCTGCCGCCGTTGCCGGGCTGGCGTTGGCGGTGTCGAGTGCGCCTCGAGCAGCGGCACGGCGCTTTTCCTGTTCGCGATCGCGCGCTTCGTTGCCGCGCCGCTCCATGTCTTCCTGGCGAAGACGTTCCAGTTCGGCCCGACGTTCCTCTACTTCGCTGTCAAAGCTGCCATCGCCGAAAATGGTGCCTTTGCTCTTCTGCTGTTGCCGAAGCGCAGCGGCGTACAACTCAGTTGCTTCGCTCAAAGCGTCAGCCGGCGATGGCCCGCTCAAAGCCCGATCGATGGATTTCCCCATCCAGTCGTAGGCATCGCTTGCGGCCTTTGACACACTGTTCCAAGCACGACCAAGCGCCGTGGTCGCTTCGCTGGCGTTAGCCAGCCGGCCTGGAAGAGCAGCCAGCAGGACCTGCTGCGCTTCGGTGAGCCGGTTCTGTGCCGTCAGGCGGCGCGCATACTCGGCCGTCGCAGCATCGATCAGCCCATACTGGCGATAGAGGGTGTCGATCGCCTTGGACGGATCTGCGAACATCTCGGCCAGTGCCGCGCCCGCCTCATCGGCCGACACACCGATCGTCGCGCCGAAATTCTTGCTGATCGCGATCAGCTGCTCGAAGTTCTCCGAGGCGATCCGGCCGGTCCGTAGGAACTGCGCTTCCATTGTGCGGGCCGACGCGACGGAGATCCCGGCCGCCGCTGCGCCGTTCTGAGCCGCCGCTTCCATGCTCGCGGCACTGCCGGCAGTCGCGCGACCAATCCCGGACGCTGCGGTCTCGACTTCCTTGATGGAGCCGAGATAGTCGTTCCAGGCCATGGCGCCGAGGACGACGGCCGCTGTCGTGCCGGCAATACCGACCCGCAGCGGCGTGATCGCGGCCATGGCTGCCTTGGCGGCATTTCCCATGCTGCCGTAGATCTGCATGGCCTGCGGACCCTGCTGTAGAATGACCTGCGAGATAGGCATGCCCAGCGCCAGCGACTGGACGGTGTCCACGCCCTGCGTGAAGAGGTTGGCCTGTTGGTCCGGACGCAGGCCCTTGCTACCCGCGATGCCCTTGCGCGACTGGATCAGCCCGAGCGTCGCCTGACGCTCGCGGCTGATCGCAGCCGTCATTTCATCATGCGAAATCGCACCGACCCTGTTGGCCTGACGGATGTCCTCGATCGTCTTGCGATAGGTCGTGAGAGCCGCATAGCGCGGATTGTAGGCCTGCCGCAGCCGATCGCGTTCGTCCATGAAGGCGGTGATGTCAGCGCTGCGGTCCGGCTGGATCATCTGCGACTGGACGATGGACTGTGCGGACTGTTTGCGTCGGGCAGCAAGGCGTTCGGCAGCACCTGCCTGCTCTTCCATGGCGCGGGTTTCGCGGATCCTCGCATCGATGGCGGTGGACGCCGAGATCGCGCCGACGCGCTCGGCCTCGTTAATGTCGAGCAGAGCCTTGCGATGGCGTTCCATCAAGGCGAACATCGGATCGAACCGCGCCTGCAGGCGGTCCATCTCCTTCAGGTACGCCTCGATATCGGCGCCACGGTTCGGCGTGATCGTCCTCGCTTCAACGATCGATTGCGCCTGCTGCTTCTGGCGTGCCGCAAGCCGCTCGGCGGCACCCGCCTGTTCCTGCATCGCGCGCGTCTCGCGGATCCGCGCCTCGATCGCGGTGGAGGCCGAGATCGCGCCGACCTTCTCGGCGTTGGCGATATCGGTCAACGCCTGCCGATGGCGCTGCATGACAGCGAACATCGGATCGAAGCGCGCCTGCAGCCGGTCCATCTCACGGCCATACGCGGCGATATCGTCCAACTTGGTCGTGTTGTTGTTGGCAGCTTCCTTGAGCTTGCCGAGTGCCGTGGTGACGGCCTGGACCTTCGGCGCGACCGCCTCGGCCTGCTTGCCGATCGCCGCAACGGCATTGCGCGCTTCCGTGCCGCCAGACTTGGCGCCGGAGGGATCGACGGTGACGCCGATCGCGATGCGATAGGCGGCCGTCATTCCTCGTCATCCTCGGCGGAGGCCGGGTCGCCGTCGTTGAAGAGCGGCAGCACGGCGTCCTCGATGACGCGAAGATCCCGGAACACGTCGGGCTCATAGCCCTCGGCATCGAGCACGATCTTGCAGGCGGCGTAGTCGAGGCCAATGAACAAGACGCCGTTCTTGTTCGACGCCGCTCTCCACTGCGTCGAGCACGCGATGAAGCCGGAAAGACTGGCGGCGTTCTGGATCACGAGGGCAATCTCATCGTCGTTGGGTTCAGCATCGTCATCGTCCATGACGAACGTCACGCCGAGCTTCTGGGACTGCTGGCGGAGATCGTCATCGATGATGGTGGCACGGGAGGGATCGACGCGACCGAGGCGGACGTATGTCCACGCGACGGCCGCGTCCGTCAGTTTTTTAGGCGGGCCTTGTCGAGCGTAACGGCGTCCTGGTACGCCTTCACGATCGCCACTCTGACCCGCTCATGTGCCCAGACGGCCGTAAAGGTCTCCGGGCTGAACGCCAGCGGTTCGCCGTTCTCGTCGGCAATCTTGCGCCAGTCCCGCACCAGCCGGCGTGCTGCCGCCTCGTCGTGGTCAGCAACGCGGGCCATGATCTCGACCATCTCGGCATCTGTCGTCTCGGCGTTGATCTCCGCAAGGATGGCTGCACGCTCGCGGGCCGAGTTCCGGTTGATCTCTTCGGGCAGTAGCTCGAACTGGATCTCGAACGTATGCTCGACGGTTTTCCCCATCCGGTTCGCGTCGGGTTCCGTGACCTTGACCGGCCACCAGAAGGCGAGGTTTTCGACGAGCTTGAACATGCGGGCGTCTTTCTGAACGTTGCCCCGAAAGGGCTTTGAAGGGAGTTTGCAGGCGGGCTGCCGGCCGTCACATGACGGTCAGCAGGAACTCGTCATTGCCGGCGACCGGCGTTGCCATCAGCGGCAGGGTGTTGTTGATCCGCTTGCGCGTCTCGCCGTACTTCGGCCGGCCGATCTGGACGGCCTGCATGCCGAACTTGACGATGTTGCCACCCTGCTTCCCATGCTGGGCCGCAAGGATGCCGAGATCGCCGGCTTCGGACTTGGCAAACCAGTTGACCGCAGAAAGCGCATCGGCACGCATGATCGCCGACCCGGTCATCATGCGATCGACATGCTCGATGGCTTCCTCGTTGATCAGAAAGTCCGGCTCGATCTGGTTGCCGATGTCGAACGTGATGCCTTCGGTACCGCCGGCATAACCGTGCAGCGAAAAGGTCGTGTTCGCCTTGTTGACGGGAACCGCCTTCTTGAATGCCGTCGTTGTCAGGGTCGGCAGGGCGGCATCCGAGACCACACCCAGAAGACCGGTCAGGACGAACCGGAAGCGGGGAATGGCGAGCGGCGCCATGTTGAGCGTCCACGTCCCGCGCGCACCGAGCAGGATGTGCTGGACGCCGTCGCCATTCCAGCGCACCGACACGCTTTCCTGCGCCTTGGAGATCGGATTGTACTGAACATCGGTCGTGGCCGTGATGACCTCGCGCATGGCGCAGGCCCGCATCAGCACGCCCCAAGGCGGCGGGGTTCCGGGCGTGCCGGATCCTGCCACTTCCACTTCGCCGGAGAGCGTGCCGTAGGTTCCAACCAGCGTAACGCCCTGGTGGCCCATGTAGGGAAGGACGAGGTCGCGGCTGACCTCCTGACCGGCAGACGGATCGAAGTCCACATCGGTCATGACCATTGCGTTAGCCGCGCCGGTCGGAATGCTGTCCTCGCCGTAGATAGTCTCGGACTTGACGAGGATGGCGCGGTTTCGCCAGTAGCGCTTTGCCATGGTCAGGAGTTCCTCTTCCGCGTGGTGGGCGCGGCTTCGTCAGATGTGACGGCCGGTGTTTCTTCGATCGCCGGCGCATCGCTCGTGGCGACGGCCGGCGCCGTCTGCTCGGGTGCAGCTGTCGCGGCGTCCGCCTCGGGCGCGGCGGGCTTCGGCTCTTCCGTGCGGCTGACGAGCTGCAACGAGCCATCGGGTTGGCGGACGTAGCTGCCGCCGCCTTCATGATCGGTCATCATTCGGTCTCCAGGTAGCGGCTCGTCTGCCACGTCTGCACATAGACGGTGACACCGTTGCCAAGCGGCGCGGCCTGTGCCGACACCAGTTCGAAAAGGTCGCCTCGGGGATCGACCGACCAGCCAGCAAGCGCCTGCTCGATCGCGCCCTTCATCGTGTCGAAGTCGAGCGCACGTTGCGCGCCCTGGACGTCAGCATGCCGGCGCAGGACGAGCGCCACGAGGATCTGCGCGTGCACGAGCTGCTCGAAGCCACCCATCGCCAGCGTGTTAGGCTCGGCCTGCTCGCGGTAAGGGATGACGAAGACGGTCCCGTTCTTTGGAGCCGTCCCTGCGCTGATCGAGGCAAGATCCTCGACCGGCAGCACGTCGGAAACCGCCGTGCCTAGCTCGCTCTTCAAACGGGTGATGACGGCCGCGATCAAAGCCAGCCCTCCATCTTCTCGCGGGAGAAGACGGGTTCGGGCCCATCGACCCGGATGCCGTCCGAGGTGGATTGCGCCGGCGCGATGCCGTCAGCGCCGGGAAGAGCGATCAGGCCGCGTGCCGCCTGCTGAAGAGCCGCCATCGCATCCTTGTAATCCCGCACCACGTAGTCGGGCGGACCGTTGCGATGCAGATGGTAGCGCGCGATCGAGACCGCCCAGGTGGACACGATGGCCGCAACGCTCGACAGCGGCAGGCGGAAGCGAACGGCCAGATAGCCGTTCACCGCGTTGTCGGCATGGGTGAGCGACGCCTCGACGACATCGGGATCCGCAGCGCCGTCCCCGTCGCGATCCGCGACCTGAAGGATTTCATCCAGGCCGGCGCGTTCGATCAGATCTTCGAGCGAGGCGTAGTGCATCAGACTTCGAAGCCCTCGTCCCACGTGGAGGCGATCGCCAGCGTGTCGAGCAGCTCGGCGTGCTCTCCGATAGTCAGGTCGATCGTGTCGCCGATGTCCTTCAGCACGTTGTTCTGCCGGGTGCGGCCGGTGAGAATGAACCGGCGCTTCTCGTGGGTGTAGGCGGGACGAGCGCCCTCGACATCGGCAATGCGCGCAACGCGCAGCGCACTGATCTGGGTCTGAAGCTCGGAGGCCATCTTGACCAGATCACCGACGATCTCAGCCGGATCGTCCATCGGATGCCAGCCCTGCAGCGGACCGAGGCCGGCGTGCGTGTCGATGGCGCGCAGGAGCGAAAGGCCGACCGTGGCCTTGTCGATCAGATCGTCAATGTCCGTGCAGCCCGTCATGTCGAGCGCATATTTCAGGGCGCGCAGATCCAGCGCCTCGTTGCTGGTCGCAACCGGGTCGGCCGCACCCGCGACCAGGACAGCCGTTCCGCCGTCGGTCCCCTGCGGGATGTCCACGACGGCCCCGTCCATGGGACGCGCGGTGACGCCGCCTGCGAGCAGCGCTGGAACCGAGGCGCTCGCCACGATCCCACCGGCTTGGATTTTGGACGCCGTGATCGCGTTCGAGGCGAGCTGATCGGCGGTGACCGTCCCATCTCCGATTTCACTGGCGGTGACGGCCTCCGCTGGGAAACCGCCTATGCTCCCGGTCTGGATGTTCGAGCCATCGATAACGGTCCCGTCCGGCCCGTTCATGCCGGACGGGTCGGATGCTGCCACGGGAGGAGTGGCGGCATCCAGCGCCGTGCCCAGGACGTCGGTCCCGGTTTCTTCTGCGATCGGCGCGCTGGATGATGTGATCTTCTTGGCCATGAACGGTTTCCCTTCGAGCTTTCGGAAAGGAACCGGCCATCCGGTCCCTTTCGAAAAGCTCCGGCCGATTGCGCGGCCGGAGTTCAGTCATTCCCGCCGCCCGCCTTAGCGAGCGGTCAGGCTGAGACCATGCGTGCGGTAGCTGTGGCGGTAGACGGGCTTCAGGGCATCGATGACGAGGAACACGACGACGCCGAAGATCGGGGCCATCACGATGAGCGCGGCGGCCGAGGGCGTGTCCCGCAAAAACGTCATGGCAAGCTTGATGACCGGATAGGCGACGTAGACAGCTGCGCTGACGATGGCGAAAACCACGGCGCCGATGACGGAAAAGCTGGATCGGAGACAATATTTCATGCTGGTCCCTTCGGGCGTTATCCTCCGGCCGGCTGGCCGAAGGGAGAGCGTGGCCTGACGGTCAGGCCGAGGCCAACTCAGGCGGCGACATTCTGGAAGAAGTAGCCAAGCTCCGGAGCCGACACGACTTCGGCAACGCTTTCGCCGGAGCGCACACGGCGCGATCCGCGAAGGCCGATCTTCGGCTCGTCCATCGAGCCGGCAACGCGGTTGCCGAACTGAGCCGTCCAGCCCCATGTCGGCACTTCGCCCATGCTCGACACGATCTTCTCGCGACGGATCAGGGCGCAATGCTTGCCCCAGAGGCGGTAGCGCACTGCCGGCTGGCCCGGACGAGCTGCATTGGCAAATCCGGAGCCGACGACGATGTCATCAAGTTCGAGGAGATCGGCGACAGCACGCTTGTCGGCGAGACCATCGGCAACGCCGGATGTCGTGAGTGCCCGCAGAACGTTCGGGTTCTGGCGCATCTGCGACCAAGCCAGCCGGCCCATGACAGCAACGTTCGCACGCATGACCATGCTGTCGAGCGCATCCGTGACGGCGCGGATCGGCTTGCTGTCAGCGTGGCTCCACTGAGAAGCGCCGGTCAGAACCTCGCGGTTTGCGAGCGGATAGGTCAGCGGGTTGAACGTCTTGTCGGCAACGCGCTTCTCGCGATCCAGCTCGACGATGTTGGTCAGCTGCTGGACGGCGAAAGCTTCCGGGTCGTAACCGGCCGGCGCCTGCATGATGTCGGCGATCGGAATGATGGCGTCCTGGCCGTAGTCGGCCGTGGCGGCCGTCACTTCCGTGCCGCCGAACTCCATGATGTTCGGCTCGGACTTACGGCCGACCTTGGTGTCAGGGATCGTGATCGTCTGGTCGAAGCCGAAGACCATGTACTTAAAGGTCTCAGCCGTCAGACGCGGCTCGAGGCGAGGCATGACCTGATCGGCGATCAGTTCCCCATTCTTGAAGGCAACGGCGATGCCGGTCAGAACCGGATCGACGGGAAACGGCTGTCCAGCCATACGTAAGTGCTCCTGCGGGTGTCGATCCGGGCCTTAGCCCTGGATGCGATGGGGGTTGATGAAGGCCTTGGCGATGTCGCCAGCAACGCCGCTTGTAAGGACGCGACCGACGATGAAGTGGTTGACGCCCGCGCCGGGTGCGGCGGCAACGGCCTTGCCACTAGCGTCTGCCGTGATGCCGGCGCCGGGTGCGACCGTGCCGCCGACGACGACTTCGGCCGGGCCGAACAGCACGACATCGACGCGCTGGCCGATCTTGGCGCCGTTCGGGTAATCGACGACGCCGGCGATCACGTCGGTTGGCGCCGTCGCCAGCGCGACCTCGCCATCGTTGGCGGTGAACTTGACCTGGGCGCGATGGGCAAGATCGGTCGAGGCGATGAAGGCTTTGATGAACGGGTTCATGCGGCGGTCCTCAGCGGCGGTTCTTCAGGCGCATCGCAGCCGTGGCGGGATCGATGTCCTCGCCGCGTTCCTTCGCAGCCTTGATTTCGGTCTGGATCGCGATGGCGACCTGATTGCTGTCCGAAAAGTCCGGACCATTGCCGTTCGCCAGTTCCGTTGTTTCGACGGGCACGGGCAGCTTTTCGAGCAACTCGCGGAAGGCGCCGCGCGGCGATGTCGTCTTCTGAGCGCCGGCTTCCGAAAAGGTCAGCACGTCGTCGGACATTTCCGAGAACAGCGCGATCGCGGTGTCCTTCAGCCCGATCGGCAGACGGCCGGCTGCGATGACACCTTCGACGAACGCGCTGTCAGCCGCAGCCTGGGCCTTGGTGTTGGCCTCGGAGAAGGTCGTTTCGCGCGCCTTGATGGCGGCCTCACGAGCGTCGAGTTCGGCAAGCCGCTCGGCCTCCGTCTTCTGGACGTTGGTCATGGAAAGATCCTTGGTGGTTTCAGAGAAGGTCGGCCGCACCTCTTCCTCGCGCGCTTCAGCACGCATGGAGGCGGCGTTTTCGTTGATCTGGTCGATCTCGTATTGCGGGATGATCCGATCGGCGGTCGCGATGTCGGCCGTCTCGATGAAGTAGTCGCGCATGCCCCGGAAGAGCCGGCCGATGCTGTCCATCGTCCAGGCGGTGCGCCAAGGCGTCTCGGCAAACTCCAGCACGAGATCCGTCGCTTCCGCGAACTCGATGCCGGCCAGACCTTTGACGGCCGGTGGCTCGGCGCCGAGGAAGCCGACATGACGAAGATGGTAGGAGCCCGGCGTCGGGTTGCCGGGTGCGGCCGGATCGTAGAGCGCAGCCGACACCTTCAGGAACTTGCCGTCTCGCACCATCTCGGAAAAGGACGGGTCGAGGCGATCGGGTTCGGCGACGAGGCGTCCGTCTTTCACCGACAGCGCCTTCACCCAGCCGAAAGCCGGCGCGTTCGTCTTCGGATGACCGACAACGATCGGCGCCTGATGGTTGGCCGGATCGTAAGAGGAGGCGATCGCCGCAACATCGGCGTCGGAGAAGGTGATCGCCTTCCCCTGCGTCGAAACATGGCTGCCGGTTTTGAAGATTTCGAACGGTTTCATGCCCGGCATCTAAGCCAAGGCGTGCCCCGCCGTCGGGACCGCGAAATCGCACACCGAGGAACAAAGGCTGGAAATCGGGACGGGAGGGCGGCAGCGCATGCCGGACACGATCTTCAGATCGTTTTCAAAGCCGTTTCAAAGCCCTCTGGCGCGTTTGAACAGCCTGTGCGCCATCACCGGGCCTTAAAGCGCACCATTGGCCTCCTGAGGCCGTTTTGCAAGCACGCTATTTCTGCTCGATCGCATCGACGAAGTGATCCTTGACGATATCGAGGATAGCCGTAATCGACGCCTCGTTGAACCCGAGGAATTGCCGCTTGGGGATTTTCACGCTCTGAACCTTGAACGTCTGTCCGCCCATCGAGAACACCAGCGCCTCGGCTGTCTTCGGTCGGATCGTTCCGCCCTCATTGTGAATCCGCGCATAGACTTCGTTCGAGCCGATCTCGACGCCGTCGCCGGCGAGCTGCCACACGATCTGGGAAAGGCTGCGCGTCTCACCCCGCAGGATGCCTGGGCCCTTCTTCGTCTTGGCATAGAGCGGATTGAGCGCGACCCACGGCGCGCCGTTCGGATCCTTCTGGTCGATGAAGCGGCGCCGAGTGACCTTGGCTTCGAACTCGCCGATGTTCTTCAGCACAGGCTTGATGTTGCCCGCCGCTGCAAGCAGCCGTGCCAGCGCATCATTGATGGAGGCATCGTCGATCGTGATAGTCGCAGCGGTCATTGCGTCGTCCCGTTGTTCTGCTCGGCTGCCAGTGCTATATTCTGGCTGTTGGTTGATCGAGGCGCCGGAGCCCTCCGTAGATCATCTGACGCAAAGCGCGCCCCGGCAGGCGCGCTTTTTCTATTCAGCCCGTCGAAACAGAAGCGCACCACGCCGGTAATTCTGAAGGTAATCGTCCTTCGTATCGAAGCCGGTCACGGCCACCCAGCCCCTGTTGGTCCATTCGAAACGCACGAACAAGGCGCGGCCATCGGGCAGGATGATCCGCTTCAGGTAGGCACGGCGCAAGACCACGCCACTTCTCATGGTCGCCCAATCCACCCAGATCTCGTCTGGCGCGATGATGGTATCGGCCAGCAGCTTGGCGTACTGGCCTCGGCCGCGTTTGTCGCTCTTCAGGCCGACGACGGTCCCGTCCGGCATGCGCTGCTCGAACAGGGACCGGCTGATGGTGATGAGCCCTCCGGACTTGTCGCGGAACGGGCCTTCGTCCTTCTTCAGGTTGAACCGCTTCAGGAAGCCCTCGACATAGGCTTTCGGCTCAAGCCCCTCCGGCATCAGGTCGCGGCTCTTGGCGGCGGTCGGCTCCGGGAGATCCGGCAGGTTGACCGGCGCCGGCGTATCCGGCCGATACGCTGGCAGCGGCTCTCGCAGCTCGGTTGGCACAACACCGTCGAGCCACTCCTTGCCGACGTTGTATTCCCAGCCGCGATCGATGCCGCCGATCCGCTCTTCCTTCTCCCCGGTGCGAGGATCGATACCGTCATACCTGACCAGCTCGGGCGACTCGTCCGGCGCATCCTTGCCGAGCGCTTGCATCTCGCGTCGGGACAGAGCCTCGACATCGCAACCGCATCCCCAGCCATTCGGCGGGTAGATGCGGTCCCAGATCGGATCGGTTGCGGCCCAGACCTTGCCGTCCCAGGCAAGGTGCTGAAGACGCGGATGCAGCGCGCCGGAATGGACGTACTGCCAGTAGGGCCGATACTTCAGGACATCGGGATCTGTGAGCTGCTTATAGCGCCCGGCCATATAGCTGGTGCGCATGTTTGTCGTGTAGATGATCCGCGCGCGCCATGCGCGCCGCTCGCCATCCGTCGATCCACGCGCATTAAAGAGCCAGCCCGTGCGATCGACGATGGCGTCAAAGTCCTTTTGAAACTCTTTGAAGCCCGTTCCCTGGACACGCGCTTTCTCGATCGCCGCCCGGAAATCTCCCAGCATGTCATCCCGCGTGACGCCGGCGACAGAAAAGCCGCGGACATGGGCTCCATGCTTCAGATCGTCATAGCGCCTGGTGGGCAGGTTGACCTTGCCGGCGACGAAGTCGATTGCCTCCTGAAACGGGATCTGCTCACCGGCCATCGACGGATGCCACGCCTTCGAGCTGGGCGAGCAGCGCGGCCTGCTCGAGGAGCTGAGCCAGATCGTCTACGCCCATCTCCGACGACAGCCGTGCCAGCCGTAGCGTCAGATCGTCATAATCGCGCGCCTCGGCGAACTCGGTGCGGATCTGTCCGATCATGCTGTCGAACACGCCGGCGCCGGCGGTCTCCAGCTGGTCGGTCAGGTTGGCCACGACACGCTCGCTGTTGGAACGTGCCGGCGGGTCTGCGAAATCCAGATTATCGAGCGCGCCCTTGGCCGCAACGCCGGGCTTGCCCGGTTTGGTCTCCGGCGCCGGCTTCTCAATCCATTCGCCGCCATAGGTGTCGTCGATGTACTGCGGGTCCTTCGGACGATAGCCCATCTTGTAGATCGTCTCGTCGCGCTTGATCTTCTCGTTGAGATCCTCGGCCTCGGCGAAATCGCGCCAGACGTCGGGGATGCCGGCGCCGGGAAAGTTCAGCTCGACGATCCACCGGGCGATGGTGTCCTTGATGGTGGCGGAGATCAGATCGGCATCCGCCTTGGCGATCGCAACGCGCACCTCGTTGTGGACTTCGCCGAGCGATCGCGCGCCGCGCTCGCCGGAGTTCGTGGTCAACGTCTCACCGAGCACCGCCTCGCTCATAAGTTCGTCGAGGTATCGGTTCAGCTTCTCAAACACGTCGCCGCCGCCGGCCTTCGCCTCCAGCAGCTCTACGATGACGTTTTCCGGTACCGCAATGCCGGTGTCGTTCGCCAGCTGCCGGATCGCGGCCAGCATCTCGTCCTGGCGTTGCTTGTCGTAGCCACCGGGATACGTGATCTTCGTCGTCGGCGTGCCGTGTTTCTCGACGGCGCGCAGCCACTGTGCCAGTGCGTTGCGCTTCATCCATGCGGGCCAGTAGAGGACTTGCCCTATGCCGACGCCATATGGATCGTCTTCATCGTCGTCGATCGAATGCCTGTGAACCACGAACTTCCGATCGGGAACCGGCACACCCTCGATCATGGCAGCGCGCGTCAGGAGCCGGAGTTTGCCGTCCATGTCGAACCGGAACCGGCGCTGCTTCTTGACCTTAACGGCCTGTAGCGTCCAGACGCCGGCGACATTGGCCCAGAGAACCTCGGCAACGGAGAAGCCCTTCAGGACGGCGCCCAGCATGCCGCGTGTCAGCTTGTCGAAGTCGATCGCCTTCAGCTGGCGCTTGACTTCCTCGGCCGCGCGCTTGTCGAGATCGCTTTCCGATGCCTCGAAGACACTCCATTCGCGGCTGACCACTTCCAGCTTTCGCTTTTGCAGGATGGCGAAGGCATGCGGATCGCGCCGGATCTCGTCATAGAGCTGATGGCTCTTGCCAAGGCCACGCGTGCGCAGGATCTCGTCTGTCGGCTGCATGACGCCGGCGAACTCCGGGACGAACGGGTCCGTCCGGATCGTTGCGATCTCCATGGTGGTTTCAGCCATCTCAGTACCCCGTAAATGCGGAAAGATCGGATCGGGCGGCTACGGCGCCGTAAGCTCCGGTCGCGTCCGTGAACTGGCCGGCTGTCGGACGGTCATCCCCTGTCACGCCGGCGCCAACTTCGCCGCCTTCCTGCTCACTGGCATAAACTGCCAACGCTCCGGCGACGGCACTGTCGCCATGGCGCGCGAAACCGTCTGCCCCTTGCGTGCGAGCATCGTCCGGCACCTTGGCAATGCCCTTGGTCATCTTCAGCAGACGGTAATCGCCGAGCACGTCGTCATCGAGCGGCAGCTCAAACGTGCCGTCTTCGAAGCCGGCTTTCAGCTTCGGCATGTTGAGCATGTACCATTGCTGCGAGAGCTTGATCTCCGAGACGAACGACGCGCCGAACGCCTGCCGTGCCGCCTCGGCATGCGCCGCACCGTTGCCGGTAGCGTCAAAAGCCGCGTGGAAGAAGCGCGGCAA
Source organism: Rhizobium sp. 9140 (assembly GCF_900067135.1). Classification (NCBI taxonomy): domain Bacteria; kingdom Pseudomonadati; phylum Pseudomonadota; class Alphaproteobacteria; order Hyphomicrobiales; family Rhizobiaceae; genus Rhizobium; species Rhizobium sp. 9140. The sequence goes on from NZ_FJUR01000001.1 coordinate 3,623,031, forward strand.
ATGCTTTCGCAGGAAGAGGATGATCTGGCGCTGGCTCTCGAACGGCACGTTGCGCAGCTCGAGGAGGAACGGCGTGCGCAGGCTGGTGTCGAGACGCACCTGAAACGGATGGATCACGGACAAGTCGCCCGATCGGCCGAAGTCCTGGCCGAAGCCGGACCGCATCGTCGGATCGAGACGCTTCAGATGCGGCAGGAGCTGCTCGGTGCAGAAGTCCGCGATCTCCGCATCTCGAAGCTCTTTCGGCCAATCGACAAAGCCTTCCGGCGACGCCCAGCGAATAACCGGAATGTCTTCCTTCATCCGCGACATGATCAGTGATCGGGTAAGGAACGCGCCCGACGACATCGATGGGATGCAGAACAGCTCCTCGTCAGCGCCGGCGCCATAGAACTTGATGATGTCCTGGCGCCAGTCGGCCTCCGCCTCGGCCGACCACGGCTTGCCGGTCACATAGGCGATCCGCTCGTAGAGCCCCTGCTGCAGCGCCGTGTCGAAATCGATGCGCAGATGCTTGTAGCTCTGCCGGCCGGCAGGGATCTCTTGGATCTGTTCGTTGAAGTGGTTGTCAAAGCCATCATGCGTGGAGCAGACGATGACCTGTCCGCCCCACATTAGGAACGCGAGCGCCGCCTTTAGCAGTTCTTCGAGGCTGTCAACGAAGGCCGCTTCGTCGATCATGACGACGCCCTGCTTACCGCGCAGGGTGCGCGGCGCCGATGACAGGCCGACGATTTCGAAGCCCGACGAGAACTTGATCCGGAATGCCTGAATGGCGCGCTCGCCATCCTTGTCCGAGTCGTCCCAGATGAATTCCTGCATCTCCAGCGCGGCTTGGCTGAAGGCGCGGGCCCACATGGCGCAGGCGTCGATGAACTCGCGCGTCATCTCCTGGCTATAGGAGATGTACATGAAGTCCATGCCGCCGGCTTCGCGGGCACGCGCTGCGCGCAGGACGGCATAGGCTGCGCACGCCCATGTCAGGCCGATACGGCGCGACTTCTCGACGAAGAGAACGCGGCAGGCCGTTGTCTCGAGGAGGGCGAGCGTCTGCTGCTGGTACGGCAACAGCGCCTTGCGGGCGCCGATCCGGTTGATGACGGCATCGGTCGAGATGCGGCGCGCCTCGGCCCATTGCTCTTTGCTGATAGGGCCGCTCATTTCGTCCCCACGCCAAGAATCTGATCAAGGATCTCACTGGCCGTTTCGTCAGACAGGCCCTTCGAGCGCTGGACGAGTTTGACGGCTTCCTCAGCCTTGGAGGCAAAATCGGCCTCGACCTTCTGGCGCCTGGCTGTCGAGACGCCCTGCGCTTGGCTGGCAGCGCGCAGCGCATTCGCCAGCGCCATGGCGCCCTTCGGATCGAGGCCCGCCTCGCCGGCATTGGTCAGCAGTTCGAAGATCAGCGTCTTGATCGCTTCGGCCGCAATCAGCGTCAGATCGTCGGAGGATTTCGCATCCCACTTCTCGGCAATCGTCGCAGCGATCTCGCGCGTCTGATTGAGCCGGTTGGAGAGCGTGGCAAGCTTGATCGAATAGCGATTGAAGGCCGAGAACGACGGGATCGTGAACTCCAGCTCGCCGCGATGCTCCCGCTTCAGGGCCTCCAGCTCGGCGAAGAAGTCCTGATAGATATCGATCTGCGTCCGGTCACGGTCCTGCAGATCGGCCGCTGCCTTTGCAACGATCGATGCGCACTCTTCCGGCAGAAGCTCGATACCGGAGAGCCGACTACGCATGCGAGCTACCGGCCGGCGGGATGACGGCACGTGACGGACGCTTCACGCCCTCGATGATCGTCTCACGAAGAAGGTGGCGCCAGCCGAGATCGGTCAGCGTCCCGATCTTGACCGAGCCGGCATCAACGATCGTGATGGCGCCCATCATGCGGAGATAATCCATCTCGCCGTGGATCCACGACCGAGGCTGGCGGATGACGAACGTCTGCAACACAAGTTCAATCGTGCTGCTCGACAGGCTCTCATTTACCTGTTCGGAGAGGGCTCGCAATATAATGAGACGCGCATCTTCGCGCATGACTTTGTCGTAGTCGACTCCGATCGGGATCATCAACTGGCCTTCTTCATCTGATCAATCAACACGTCGTTCAGCCGCTCGCCGATCGCCTGGATCGGCTTCAGCTTTTCGTCCATCGACGAAAATCGTCCTTCCAGCACCGCATCCTGCTTATCCAGCCGGCTGACGATGGTCATCATCGTCATCTCCATGCGGTGCGTCGTTTCCTTGTCGGGAATGTGCTTCATGTCGTTCTCGATCGCCTGGATGCGTCGATCGTGCTCGATCAGTTTGGCCTCGACTTTGTCGGCCCGTTGCTCGAGCTTTTTTTCTCCGGACGAGAGCAAATTCTTGATCAGGATGATGAAGTTGACGATCGCCATAATGACGACGATCCACGACATGAGCGGGGCAAGATCGAGAGCAACATTTGATGCGTTCACCGGTGATACTTCTCTGCTTCAACGAACGTCTGGCAATCAGTGCACCTGCGGGCGGCTGGATATGCAAGACGGCGTTTTTCGGGGATCGGATGATCGCATGCGATGCAGAGGATCGTTCCGGTCTGCGAGAGCGCGATGCTTGCAGCTATAACGCCGGCATCGCGCTCCTGTTCAGCTCTTGCCGCAGCAAGCTCAAACATGGCCTCGGAGTTAGTCACGCTGAAGGGGACCCGGATCGAGAACCACACCTGCCACCGGATGCGAAATCGGCGATCCAGTATAGCCACCGCGCCCCGACGTCCGACGCAACGCTTCCAGCCCCTTATGAACACCCTTTTCGACTTGCTCCATGACCGTGTCCGGCGTCACGGCACTGCTCACCACCACCTGTAGACGATCGTTCGGAGTTTCCACGGCGCCGGGCAGTGTCGGCAGGGCGAGAATATGCGGCTCAAGCAGACTGTGAATATCCGGCCGCGACAGTTTGCCGAACCGCTTCAGCGCATCCGGGACCGAGCGCAGCACATAGTCGATGGCATCGTCTGCCGATCCGCCCGGCTGGAGCAACAGCTTTGCGCCATTCGCCAAGGCCGACTGGAGCGCGTCCCGGTGCTTGGCTTCGATCTGGATGCCAGTCCAGCGGTAGAAGACCGCCGAGATGGCGCTCAACAGGGCGATAACGATGAAGTCGAACAGCGGCGGCAGCAGCTGCGTCAGAATAAGCTCTTTCATGCGGCGATATCCTCGGCGGGTGTGTAGGGCTGGATCATGGCGAGCGTCTCCCTGCCGACGATGCCATCGACGACAAGGCCACGGGCGCGCTGGAAGGTTTTCACGGCTGCTTCCGTGCCGGGACCAAAGTCGCCATCGACCGTGAGCAGGTAATGGCCGGCAGCCGCGAGGCCGCGCTGCAACTGATCAACGGCCGGGCCCTTGGACCCGCGCCGCAAGATCGTGACCGCATTTGGCGTGTTCTGGTTTGCCGCGATCAGCTTGACCTGCAGCTCTGTGACAACGGACTTCGCCTTGCCGAGCTTCAGGCGGCGATCGTCGAGGCCATTGCGGCCTCCGTTCACGACCTTCGTCACCGCGATCAGGTCATCGCGATCGGCGATGTCATTGAGCTTCTTGGTTGACCAGAAGAAGAACACGGCCCACGCCGCCCATGGGAATTCGGCGACCAGCTCGGGCTGCGCCTCGAAATCGGGGCAGTTCGGCTGAATGTCGCGCATCCAGATGGTGAAGCGGCGATAGTTGTCGCGTCCGGTGAGCTGCAGCGGGCAGCGACCCTTGAAGCGCTTGCCATCGCCGGCCTTGACGTTGCCGAGATCCTTTCGGTTTTCGTAGGCCGCACCTGACGCATACTCCTCGAGCGTGCAGAACCCGTCGCATTCATGGGCGACCTGTGCGAGCAGGTGCGCGATGCGCAGGGCGGAGGTCACCTCGAACCGGATCAGCATTTCAGGGAGGATCGCGGCGAAGCCGGCGATGATGGCCTTCTGCTTCTGCCCGATCAGACCCGTCGAACGCGGCACGATGGCGTAAAGCGACGAGGCGTCAACCGAGGAAGCGAGAGTTGGGAGAGGCATGAAAAGACGTTCCTGTCGGGGGTGCGAATGGGAGCACCGATGGAACTGTCTTGGATCATTGAAGAGAGTGGGTCATGGGTGCGAAATCGCAGCCCCACGGAACTAAAGCAGCTTTAACTGCGGGTCAGCCGGCGGTCGTCTGCGACGGTGCTCGGCGACGGTGTTCTGCGAGACGCCCAGCGTACGGACGATCTCATTCGTTGAATAGCCCTTCTCGATAAGATCGGCAATGGCGGCGGCGCGGCGGCGTTTGTCGCCAGCAATCGCCTGCGGGATCTCGATCTTCATAGAGCCATAGGCGGCAGCAATCTTTTCCGCCGCTTCCAGACCGACAACCTGAGCAAGCCAGTGATCAGCGGTCACCTGTTCTGGAATGTAAACGCGCTCTCCTGGCCGGGCCCGCCCAAGCGCAATCGCCGCTTCCTCACCCGCAACATTAGCGATGCGGTTCAGAAGCGGCGTGAGCCAGACGCGGTCAGAGGGATGCTCGCCCGATGTCATCGTGATGAACCGGCTCCCCAAATGATAGTGACACCAGAGAACAGACCAAGCGGGTTATGCTGGCACCAGAAGATCGCCATGTTCCCGAGAGCCGTGTTGCTATCGAGATCCGCAGAGACGGCGCCGATGCGATCCGGAGAAAAGCCGTCATCGATGGCGAACGCCTCCGCATCATCGCGACCGAGCTTGCAGCCGTCGAGTTCGATCATTGTGATGCCGCGCGGCGTGGTCTCGATCAGGATTGGCAGCACCGAAACACAGATCGGATCGACGGCAAGGAGCTTGCGGCAATATCGTGTCCGCATGCCCTCAAAGAGCTGCACGGCTTCCTCCGGACGCGCATGACGCTTCCGGTCGGCGCGAACGGTCTGGTGCTTTTGACGTAGCTCGATCTGCGGTGCAAAGATCTTCTTGAAGCTGTAGGCGACCATCAGCGTGTCCCCTTCTTTTCCCGAATGCGTCGGCCGAAGGCGTTCATGACCGTGATCCATTCGTCCGAGGTCAGCGATCGACCGGAAACCTGCTGACCGAGGATGCCTTTCACTGCATCCCAGAAGGCGCGAGGGATCTTGGCTTCCACGGCGCCGACCAGAATGACCCACTGTGCCTGGGCAATGCGGTAGCCGTCCGCGCGCTGCCACGGCTGCAGCGCCGAGTGAACGCTCCAGTCCACGCTGGCCTCGCGGCTGAGCCACTTTTTCAGCGCCTCGATCACCTTGCGGGAGTCTTCGGCGTCCTGAAGCCATCGCACATGATCGATACCGGTCTGCGCCTTAACAAACGCGATCAGCGCCGCGTCGTCGCGATCGCGGACAACGCCGAGATTGAAGCCAGCGATCCAAAGCGCCTGCAGCTTTCCGGCGTACCTACCGGATAGCTTCTGTCGGCCGTTCTGGCGACGCTCGATTGGCTTGAAACCAAGCCGGCGAAACTCAGCGATGACAGCCTGACGCTCTTCCTCGGTCATGTCCTTTGCCGAGGATTTGCCGGTGATGAGTTTGAGCTTGGCTCGGTAGACATCGTCGTCCAGGCCGAGCTGCTTCTGCGCAACCTTGATGGCGGCGATCGAACTCATGAGAACTTCTCCCACAATGCCTGGGCGATCACAGTGAGGTTGATGCTCATGAGCTTGTCATCATCGATCTTCCTCACGGCCAACGTGCCAAGAGCCGCAGCCGGAAGGATGACGAAACCCTGTTTCTGGTGCTCTTCGACGAGGCACTCGACGATCTCCTCGAGGGTGCGGAAGTGTCTCATTCTGTCCACCCCCCGATCAGGAGCTGCTCGGACCGCTCCTGGCCGACACCCCGCGACAGATGCGCATCTGCACCGGCACGCCATCCGGCACCCTCGGCAGCGTCGAACCGCGATTTGTGCTGCTTCAGCTTGACCGATCGGCTCTCAGGGTATCGGCGGTCCCGCTCCTGTTGCGCGAGAGTGGTCGCCTGCTCTGAGATCGTTTCGCTGAACAGTTCGAACAGGCGCAGGCGCAGCCGCCGTACAAGCCCGAGCGTAAAGTCGTCCGCTGCCTGCCGCTTCGTCTTGGCCGATCGGCGCCGGCGATAGAACTCGCCTGTCCGAAACTTCTTCAGCTCGCTGTCGATCACGGTGTTGCACACGTCGAACAGGTAGACCGCGACGTCCGGCCACGGTTCGGCACCAGTGAACGAAATCTCCCTGCCGTTCGGTGTAGTGCTGGTGATCGCGGCCGTGTTGGTTACAGACGCGATCACCGGCCAGAGCCGAGCGCGGATAGACGTGGACGCGCTCTTCGTAGGCTTGCCCTTCTCTGTCATCAGCAGCGTGTGCTGATCGAGGCCGTGCTCACGCATGAGGGCTGCAGCCTTTGACGCGGCTTCAATGGCCTCCGCCTCGGTGCAGCCGCGCGACACCGTCCTATTCAGGAGCGCCTTGATCTTGTTGCGGATCGTATCGTTGGTCATGCTGCCACCTCGTCATTTTCGCGCTCAATCAGGTCGGCCGACTTGAAGAAGATTGGGGTAAAGACCCGAGCGAAGACATGCTCGACAGTCCAGCCGAGGGCCTGCCGCTCTGCCCACTTCGCCGCACTGGTCGGGTCGCTGGATGGGAATGATGCCTCGATCGCAGCAGCAGCCGTGGCACGGTAGGTGTGCCCGAGAAGCGAGCCGGCCGCGTTGCACAACGCATAGCCTTGTGAATAGGAGGTTATCGGACGGGGAGCGCTCATGATTGATACGCCTCCCGGCCCGCTTCGGTAACCTCATAGAGAGACGCCGAGAAAGCATCACGGTCGATCAGGCCGAGTGCGATGAGGCCGTGAACTGTACGGCTGTCGTGGACCTTCTTTTCTCCGCACACAAAGTTGCCGGACACCAATCGAAGTCTGGCGCCGTTAATCATCCGGCAGAGGACGCTTTCCTGGGCGACGGACAGTTTCTTTCCCTTCGTCATTGCCCGCCCTCTTCAGTTCCAAAGACTGCGAAACCGTAGCCTTTACGAAGCGATCCAGAACCTGCGAGAGTGTGGCTCTGCGACCGGCGGGAACCGGTCGCAGAGCCTCTCAATCCCTCAAAGACAGCATTCGAAGGATCGAAAACAATGGAAGAAGCCAAGGAAATTATCGCTCGCTTGCAGGCGCTGGAATATGTGGTCGAGTTACTCCTCTCTCGGGAAATGGTACGAAGCCCGAGCTTAAGAGACTCAGTAAGGGAGCAGGCCGACCAGATCGCTGCAGAAGACAGGACTGCGAAAGATGATGAGGATCCTGAGTTCATTGAGGCTCACCTTCACTATCTCGAGCGTCTTCTACGCGACGGCTTGAAAGCCGCTCAGGCGTGGGACGACCATAAGGTTGGCGAAGAAGCGGCCTTAAGGACGTAGGCAGCTGCCCCACATTCGGTTGGGGTGCGGAGCCGTCTTCGATGGGCAGCGGCGACCAGTGCGTGAATGTGCCACTCGACTCATACGGCGAGTAGACATGCCGACCGTCATGACGTTTCTCATCGATGTCGTCGGTGAAGATATCAAAGGGATCGTCCGGCCAGACGAAATCGTCGAACTCTTCATGCCAGCGCACGATGACATAACGGTCCCATGTGCCGCCGGGCGCCGGTCCCCGATAGGCAAGGAACCATGTCCCGTCTTTTGGCGCGCTCTCGATGGGGTAACGCCCAACCAGATCTGCCTGGGGTGATGGGGCGGCGATGATGCTTGTGATGTAACCGTAAAAGTTGGAACCGGCCCACATGTCAGACTGATCGTCATAATTCGATCCGTCGAACATGGCGTAGAAGGCGTCGGTGACTTCGGCACGAACCTGCGTTTCACTCATCGCCGAGATGCGCGGCATGTCTTCGTCTGACATGCCGGCATCGTTTAGCATTTCGAGGCGATCCTTCTCCGGGATATCGGAGATCTCAATCTCAAAGGATAGGGTGAGTTTCATGGTCTCGCCCTCACGCCTTGGCCAGATCGATGGTCACGGCCTTGAACTCGTCCGTGATCCGTTCGCGACGATAGAAGCGGACATACTGCTTTGAGCCCGTCACGCGCATCGCATCGCGGATGGCATCCATGGCGCGCTTCCACCGCGGATCGTCAATCTCGTGCCGCATCAGCATGAAGATCTCCGAACGGTTGATCTTGCCCTCGCTGTCGGTGTTGAACGCGCGCGTGACGATCGACTGGATCTCCGGCCGGCTATCGCTCGACCATTCATTCAGGCATTCGTCGATCAGGCTCTTGGCAATGTGCAGTTCCGACCCGAAGTCGATCAGCTCCTGCACCTGCACCTGAACCTTCATGAGCCCATCGAACGTCTGATACGTCCGGTTGCCCTTCGCGCCGCCGACCTTCGCTTTGTACTCCTGCGCAATCAGGGCGTCGAAGTCGCCGAGATCCGTCATGGTGTGGCCACGGAACCGGGCGATCTGCTCATTCAGCGAGACGGCAAAACCCATGATCTTGCGAACAGTCTCGTCTTCGAGCTGGTGCTGCGGCTTGACCATCGAGAGCGGGACGTAAGAGCCCTTCGCATCCACCATGAAGTCCCGGCCGTTGATGGCGATCACGCCGTCGTTGCGTTCTTCCAGAATTACTGCGTCCATTTTCATCATCCTTTTTTGAACGCGTCGTCAGCGTTCTTGAGGTCTTTGGCGGTAGCAACCACATGATCGCGGGCTGCCTTCTCGCCGGGTGTGTACTGAGCCTGTTCGAAACGGGAGATGGCCCGTTTCAGGCGTTCGATGGAGAGGCGGACCGCCCGTAGGCGGCTCCGCGTGGTGGCTTCATCGCGGTTGGCGGCTTCGATCAGCCGGACGTTCACGATGTCGTCGATCTCCGGCTGAAGCCGTCTGAGGAGGTCCGCTTTCGGGAAGGCGAACAGAAGGTCGAGCGTGTCCTTCATGCTGCATCGCCTCCTCCGTTCCATGTCGGCTTCGGAGCCTCGGGCCGACGGAACGGCACGATGTTGCCGCCGACCACGACGAGCTGCGGCCGTGGAGAGGCCAATGTCAGCTCGCGAGACAGGAAGCGGTTTTCCTCCTCCTCGCCTGTCGCCAGTTCGATCACCGTGTTCAGCTGGGTCAGGAGAGCAGCGACGTCCTCGCCGCTGAACGTGCCGCCGCCATGAACGAACGGCTTCAGCTGGTTGCGGATGGCGGTTGCGTGGTGCGATGCCTTGGCGCTGAATTTCATGACTTCCTCCCGAAATCTGGACGGATGATCGTGCCCGCTGACGGCAGCATGTCGGCCAAGGTGTCCGTGGCGGTCTGTTCGATGCGGGTGCGGTACTCGCGGCCGGCTTCGGTCTCGCGAAGGATGGAAAGCTCAAGCTCCATGCTCGCCGCGAGCTTTTCGAGGATGCGGAGTTTGTGATCCAACACGCCTGCGAAAACGGAACCAGCAAGCACGTCCTTGGCACCGTCACGCAGTTGGCCGAGTTCCGTGCTCAGGGTCTGGTCGAGCGCCCTCCTCATGAGATGTCTCCCAGATCCCGGTTCTTCCAAGCCATCTGCAGGTGCTTGAGCGTGACCTCGTCGCCGTCGCCGATCGCGGCCATGGTGGCCAGCTTCATGGTGCGGTCGATCTGCCGGAGCGCGCCCGGCTTCAGAGCGATACCAAGCAGGAACCGGATCATGTCATCGTCCTGGACGTCCCATGCCGCGATCAGCGTGCGCGCATCGTCGCCACGGCTCGGCTCACGCTTCAGGCGCTTGTCGAAGCGAGAGAGCACCTGCGCGCGGCTGGAAACCGACCGCGACCGTTCCTTCATGAAGTCGCCGGCCGTGTCCTCGTTTCCGAGAAGCGCGACACCGCACTTGTTGATATCGACGAAGTGCCGGAGCTGATTGATCGCATCCGGCAAGAGGTTCTGCGCCTCGTCGATGATCAGGATCGAACCGTCGCCGATCCGCTGCAGCTTCCGGCCGATGGCCCGCACCAGGCGCGCCGGATTGTGCTCCGAAACATCCAGTTCTGCGGCCAGCTCGACGAGCATGCCGTGCACCGTCTTCGTGTTCGGACTGATCGTGGCGAGATACGCATGCGGCCGGGTCAGGCAGAAATGACGTGCCGCCGTGGTCTTGCCGACGCCGGCATCGAGCGTGATGGCAACGAAGCCCGCCGTCACCTGAGCATAGGCGAGCGTTTCGAGGATCTCGCGCGCAACCAGCGTCTGCTGGAAAACAGGCGAGACAGGAACACGGGAGGCAAGGCCCGAGCTTTCCTCGAGCGCCGCCAGCCAGTTGCTGACCTGATTGTTCTGGTTGACGAGAACGCCGAGATACTTGCCCGACGCCCACTGCGAGAAGGTGCCGTCCGGAATGTTCGTCCGGCGGGCGATCGCCGTCTTGTTCCAGCCATTCGCCGTGGCCACGCCGATGACGCGCGAGATCAGGGTGCGCCAGATCTCGACGTCCTGCGCCGGGTGCTTGGCCAGAAACTCGGCTGTCGGCTGCGGGTGATCCCATCCGCTACTTGTGCCTGTGGTATTTTTCATCTACTTGGTTCCTTGCATAGAGACTTCCGGGCGCCCCTTCGTTGTGGCGCCCATTTTTTTGGTCGGAACCGTACGCATTACTTTTCGGCTCTGGTCTTACGGCCGGGCTTTACTGACCCTGCCGCTGTCTTCCCCGTGGGGAATGGGATGATCGCGCTCTCCTCGCCCATGATCCGGGCAAGTCCGCGCGAGAAACTGTTTTCAAATTCGCCTTCACCGATCGCCTCGGCCGAGACGGCCGGAGCGAGGTTGCTGCCCGTGATGAGGCGGGTGACGACGGGGCGCGGCGCCGGTGTCTCCGGGCGCTTCTCAGCCTTCTGGGCCTTGGCATAGATGTCGGCCAGCTTGCCGGCTTCGATCGTGCGGTTGAGTTCCAGCAACGACTTCGTTGCCTTGGCGTGATCGGAGGCCTGCCGTGCCGTCTGACGAGCAGCGGCTTGGCAGTCGAAACCAGTGGGGAGCACGCACTCCGCGTCACCAATGAACCGGCCGGCGCCGTCGTAGAGCTTGACGGCACCATGCAGGTTTGCCGGATCGAACCGCATGGTCAGCTTTTTGCCGATCCACTGATTGAGTACCGGAGCCCAATAGCGGTTGCCGGCGTAGTGGACCGCACCATCCGGCTTGCGAGCGGTGATGTTCTCGGCCGCAAGCATCCAGAGCGCGCGCTGCGCCGTGCTGGAGTAGCGCAGGATGGTCGAGGGTTCGGCGACGGACTCCGCAAACACGGCGTTGAAGCTGCGGCCATCGGCCATCTCTGTCTGACGGCCCTCGCGAGCATTGTGCTCTTCGACCATTGCCGAGACATGCTCCTGAAGCACATCGAGCTTCACGGCACGGCGTCCATAATCCTCGGGCTTCTCGGCAACGTTCGGGCCTGTGTAGGCCCCGGCCATGGCGGGATGCCGCGAAATCTCGTCGGCCAGATCCTTCCAGGCGCGTTCGATCGGCTTTGACCGGCCAGAATACGGCTTGGTGAAGTGCGCCTCGATGTCGAGCGTCTTCAGGAGGCCGGCGACCTCGTCTTCCGTGATCTTGTACCGGTTCCGGGCCTTGGCGCCGCCAGAGATCTTCTTCGAAGCGAACGCTTTCCCGTTGTCCATGTAGATGTGGTAGGGCAGCGCGCCGTCCGCGTTCTCGATCATCGCGCCGATGCAGGAGCGCACCGCTTCCCACGTCTCGGCTTCAGACAGGATCCACGACAGCACCTTGCGGGAGTAAATGTCTTGGATCCCGATGAGGATGACGCGCACCGGCACCTTCTTCCAGGGCACACGCACGAACAGATCGAGCTTGTGACCATCGGTGTTGACCATCTGCATGGCATGAAGATGCGCGACAGAGCGGGTCTGCGCCGGGAACAGCCGGGCGGCGGCTTCCTTGCCCTCACGGGCCAATATCTGGACAGCTTTCGGAACCTCAGCTTCGAGGCGCCGGCGCAGCGTGCGCTCGGAAGGGATCGGCGACCAGCCGTTCGCCTTGGCCGCAGTCATCATCCGGCGGAAGCAGGACGAAAACTTCGGCTTGCCCGACCGCAGGTAGTCCGACTTCAGGACCTCCCAGGCGTCAGCATGACAATCGGCAAGATCTGCGACAACACCGTTGACCGCAGGCGAGAAGGACGGTGCCAGCGCTGCGAGCCAGTCGGCCCGCGCGTGGCCTTCGACCATCTGACGCCAGTTGTAGTAGGTCCTCTCCGCGACATCGGCCATACGGGTGCAGTGCCTGACGGCAACCGTCGTCCCGATGCCGGACTTCTCCATGTCGTCGACCGCGATTAACACGTTGAAACGCTTCCGGCAGATGTCCTTGTGCTCGTCGGTCAGGGCCTCAAAGCGGCCCCAAAGCAGCTTCGAAGCATCCTTGACGTCTGCTGCGGTCAGATCCGTATTCAGGAAGGCGAGCTTCTGCCGCGCCTCTTTCGGCAGCAGTGAGTAGTGATATTTGAGGCCACCGCCTTGCTTGGCGATAGCTGCCACTTTCCCGGCCTGATGATCCCATCCCGCGCGATCCGCATGGTCGCGGATACGCCGGACAGACGTAGGAAGGCCCGGCAACTTTGCCTCGGCGAGTTCAGGGATGGTGAACCACTCTTTCATCAGCGGCCCCGTCGCTTGATCGTGACGGGACGCGCCTGCAGTGTCTTCAGTTCGGCTGCCAGCTCGCGTTGCTCCTGCTGAAGGCGTGCGATCTCGGCAAGCCGGGCCTCGTCGCCTTCGAGCAGGATCAAGCCATCCTCACTGAGCACCACATCCCAAAGCCAGACGGCTCCGGTTGCCCGAACGAACGCCTTGAAGCGCACGAGGCTGATGTCGTGGGCCGTCTTGCTCTCGGCCGTGTAGGCATCGAGCGCGCCTTTCGACACGGACGACAGGCCGAGGTAGTGAGCCATGCGGGTGGCGATCGTGGGCCGATCGTACGGGCATTCGCGGATGGCGCGGGCCATCTCGCGCTTCAGCAGCGAGCGGAAACGATCGAGGTCGATCTGCTCGGCAGCCTGCCGTACGGGAAACACAGCTTCGGCGAAGAAGTCGAACTGGTGAGGATCGCGCTTCATGCTGCACGCTCCAGAAACGAGAAGTCCGAGTTCGAGCCGATATGGTCGAGGAACCGGCGCTGCGTCTCCTCGTCGGCCTTGCTCCAGAGCGCTGCCATCTTTTCGAAGACGGCCTGCTGCGGATCGACCTCGGCTTTCGGAGCCTTCAGCATCTGCAAAACCGGCTTGATGTCCGGGCTTTCCCGAAGGGCGTTCGCTACCCTCAGCTGATCGTCGGCCGACAGCTTTGCCAGCTTGAGCAGCATGGACTGATCGCCTTCGGCATCTGTCCCCCGCACGGCGTGACGCAGTACCGGATGAAGGTTCTGGCCAATACGTGTTGCGCGTTTGTAGGTGTTCTCTCCGAAACCCAGTCGTTCCTGGACTGCTCTCGACAACTCTCTTCCAGAGGAAAACATCGTAGGGTCATCGTGACCCTTCGAGTTCTTCAGGTGTCGCGTCTTATCGATTTTGCCGTTTTTCTCCTCCCACAACTCGCGATACTTCATGACGAAGATGGCGCGATCGAGCGGGTTCAGCTCGTTGCGATAGAGGTTCTCGGAGATCTCCAGCAGCTGCGCTTCTTGCGCATCTGCCTCGACGATGATGGCGTCGATTTCGGACCAACCGAGCAGCTTGGCTGCCGTCGTGCGGTAGCCGCCGGCGACCAGCGTGAAGGGCGTAGCGCCCTTGTTCTTTGCAGGCGTCCTGCGGATCATGATCGGGCTGATCTGGCCGCGCTCGGTAAGCGAGGCCGCGAGCATTTCAACATAGGCCGGGTCGATCGGCCGGAGCCGGTCACCGATATGAATGTCTGAGAGGGGTGCACGGATGAACTCGGCCATTACGCGGCATCCTCGACGGCTTCATGCAGGGCGGTCGTGAACAGGTCTTGCGCGCGGGCGGCGATCGCGCGGTACGTCCGCTCGAACACAGGCTCGTCGCAGCGATAATCGACCGTGCGGACGGCCTGACCGACCATCGTGCGACCGACACCGAGCAGCACCATCACGCGACGGCGCGGGATACCGAACTGGACCATGAGGACATGGATGGCGACCTGCCGAGCAAGCGCGGCGTCCAGCATATCGACCGGCGGATTGATGATGAACCGGAGCGGCAGGTGGCTGAAATGCGACCGGCTGGCACGATAAGCGGCAGCGACCATCGCCTGCAGCCGCTCTTCAGCGGAAAACGGGTTGAGATGGCTCACAGGCTGGCCCTCGCAACGCTGAAGATGACCGCGAGGAGACCCATGGCAGCGACGCCAAAGATCAAGGTCGTGTCGGCAGCACGGCAGATCGACGAGCGAGCCGGGATGAACGGGTTACTGCCAAATTCGGGCGTCACTTTCGCCATAGGCTTGAGCGCGGAAACGCGAGAGACTTCAGTTGTGGCGCGGACGGCGCCGTGACTGACGGCCGGGGACTTCGGGTCCCTGCGGCAAGTGTCGCGGTAGGCTAGAGCAGACGGTCGTTCGTTCGCGCCCACCATCACGCGGCACTCCGGCCGGCGTTGGCATACTTGGGCGAAAGGATCTTGGATGTCGTCTTGGGATAACGATCAGGAAAAAGCTGCTCGACGGGTTCGCCGAGGAAGTCGGCAATCGCCTGCTCGGATTTCGCGTTGGGGCGGTTCCAGATCGTGCGGAAACCCCCAGGACTGACATTGTTGATTTCTGCCAGTTTCGTTAAGGTCATCCCACGGCGGCGAAGTTCGCCGAGGATGGCGTGACGGTCCCACTTTCGGGGCTTGGTCATCCGGTTTCTCCTGCGAAAAGCGGATGTTGGCGCATCCGCTTTTTGTTGAATGTTGTTGAGCACAAGCAGCCCGCATTACGCGGCTGCTATTGATAGAGGTAAAGCGGTTTTATGGCTTTGTAAAGCGTAAAGCGGCTCTATGTTTTAAAATATGGCGCGTCCTGAATCCGCACCTAAGACCGAGCTGGCAGCACGGCTTCGAGAGTTTCGCCGACAGATGGGCGATCCTGAACGAGATGAATTTGCGCGCGGGCTGGGCGTCGGAAAGACAACGCTTGCCTCGTACGAACGAGGCGAGACCGAGCCGACAGCCTCAGTGTTGAACGCCTATCGGGAAAAGTATGGTGCTAACTTGATTTGGTTTGTCACCGGCAAAGGCGAAGCCGTTGAGGCCAACCAGCGCGTACAACCGGCTGATCTACCGGCTGAGTTCATCCGCTTGCCGCAGTACGATGTCGCAGCCTCAGCCGGGCGGGGTGTGATTTCGTACGTAGAACACGCCGCTAACGAGGTGACGTTCGAGAAGCGGTTCCTTCGTGCTCTCGGTGCGCAGCCTGAAAGCTGTTTCCTCATGTGGGCGAAGGGGGACAGCATGTTGCCGACCTTTCCAGATGGGGCCATGCTGATCGTCGATCAAAGCCAACAGACTGTCGATGACGGCCGGATCTACGTCTTTAACGCTGAGGGCAATTTGCTCGTGAAACGCGCCAGATGGCGCTTTGACGGCAGTCTCGACCTGATGTCGGACAACGTTGCCGGAAATTACCCGGTAGAAAGCTTCGTGACAGACCGCATCGTCGATCTGATCGTGGTCGGACGCGTTGTATGGTACGGCCGTTCCGCATAGGTCAATTTTCCTAGCGTAAGGTAGCTTGTGAGAATCTTTTCCACAGCCGATTGACTCCCGATAACTAGGGGAACAAACTAGGAACATCCGCAGCTTTAAAGCAAGGAGTTCCAGATGGCGTTGCAGACCAAATATATCATTGTGCCCTTCAAAAGAGTGAAGGGAGGAGCGATTGTCCCAGGTGAGATGCGAGCGGCATCGAACGAAGCTTCTGCCGAACGGATCGCTGAAGCGATGTCAGAAAGGTTTGCCGGAACCGCTGCTTTCGAAGTTCTTGCTGATATGGAAACGGGCGAAATGACCAGCCCGCGACTGCTCTGCAAATTTGGCAGCATCGTTGATTTCACAGAGGACGCAGCAGCAGCATGAACGCCCCGTCCGAGATCGTCCCTACCCCTCATGCCCCTGAGATGACAGAGCTTCAGCAGGTGCTGGCTTACCATAACGGGAACACAGTTGCGGCTGTCGAAACTTTGCTCAAGGATTGCCGCCATCTTCGTGAGCAACTCACCTTGGCAGGTGCTGCCGCCAGCATCGGCTTCACACGCGGTTGGCGACCGGTAGCCGACAGGGACTAGCCGTGCCAGACACTAATGGCCCGAGCAAGAAGATCCGCCGCTGGACGCTTCGAGAAGCGGCGGATGCTGGCCAGCTGGTCAAACTGATCTGCACATACTGCAAGACTATGAAGCGGTTCACTGCCAGCGACGTTCACCGCCTCTGTGGCGACCTCACTCTCTACCAGTTCCCGGAGCGGTTCCGCTGTGAGAAATGCGGGAAGAAGGATTATCTGGTGGCAGACTTTGAGGCGCACTACGGACCGAATGTTGGCAAGGTGAAGATCCGCCGCCTCGAGCGGATCAAGATCATTCACCGGCCGATCTGGAAGGACGACATCATTTGAGCACCGTCCTTCTTAAATCAGGCCGTTTTCAAGCTAAACGGCGAGAAACGTTGCGAAATTTCAAGTGAGGACGCACCGTCCTTCTTAAAATTGACTTGGGGCTGCCAAATCGCCGTTCCAGGCCGAAATCCTCAGCCAACGCCGTTCGCATCCACATCGTTATAAATCAATGATTTGAAGAGCCGTAAAAGGCATTTCGAGGGATCTTGAAGCCCTCTTCACAGCCGCAGGCAAATTCAGCGAAAATTGCCACATCGGCCTGATTTCGCGGCCGACCCGCTGTCAAAAACTCTTGCCGATCATCCCACGCGATCGTCGCACAAACCGTTATCATTCAACGGCTTCCCGCAAAATCCCGCAGGTTCCCAGATAATCCCGGTTATTGCAGATAGGTGTGACAGACAACACCGGTGTAGCCGGACGCGACTTTTTGCAATTTTGACACCGGGTTTTGCAGATACTGAGTTCTGCAAATGCACTGACAAAATGTCTTCAAAGCCTGCTCAACGGCTCGGCTAGTTAAGCCAGCCGTCCCTAAAGAGTTGAGCTCGTGCTTTGGCGCACTGTTCCCAATCGATTTCTCTTTTTTCTTTAAGGGACTCGTCCCGCACCTCCGCCATTTGAGCGGCAGCGAGTTCACCCATCAGGGAGCGAAGCCACTCTTGGGTTTGGGGTCCGATCGTAATCTTACATTCTTTCACCCGGATCATCACGTCCAGAATGGCGATCTTACCTGTGACCTGTGCCACTGCCGTCTCACTCACGAACGACAGCGAGGTTATGAAAAAAAGTCCAAGAGCACGCATTAAGACCTCACAATCAGTTCACGGGCCTGAACGCCTTTGCCGCCCGCGACAGAATAAAGCAGATCCACATCAACAACGTCAAATGCGCCAAACAGCTGCCGCGTCTGAGGGGCATCGTTGATCGATAGGACGAAATTCCCCTTCAGCCTACCGAGGCGTTCGGCCATCACCTCGAACTGATCACGTCCGAACAGGGCAGCACCATAGTCGCCCTCGCTGCCGAAGTATGGCGGGTCGAGATAGAAGAGCGCGCCGGGCCGATCGTAACGATCGATAAAGGCCAGCCAGTCGAGGTTCTCGATCACCACACCGGCAAGGCGCTCATGCACGTCCTCGAGCATAGGAGCAAGCCGCGTGAGATTGAACCGAGACCCGCCCTCGTGCACCACACCGAACGTCTGGCCCGATACCTTGCCGCCGAAGGCAAGCTTCTGGAGATAGATGAAGCGCGCTGCGCGTTCGAGGTCCGTCAGCGTAGAGGGGTCGCACGCCTTCAAGCGCTCGAACTCGCGACGGCTGGTGATCTGGAATTTGAGGCAATCCATGAACTGCGGATAGTGCCGCTGAAGGATGCGAAACAGGTTCACGACGTCCCCGTTTCTGTCGTTGATGACCTCATGCCGAGGCGCCGATCGGCGACGGAAGAACACGCCGCCCATGCCTACGAACGGCTCTGCATAGGTCGTGTGCGGAATGTCGGCGATCATCTTGACCAAGCGCGGGGCCAAGGTCCGTTTTCCACCGATCCATGCGGCTGGTGGCTGGGTATTAACTACGTCTCTAAAGCCGTCTTCAAAGGGCATTTAAAAGGTTCTCAGAATCATGCCACACAGGGCTGCCTCGAAAGAGGTCTGGGTGTGACAGTTATCCTAACTGGCTGTCGGAAGGGTCTGGCGTCGAAACTTGGCCCGTCCTCGGAGGTTTGCCTCCGGCACCTGGTGCTTGGCTTGCGGAGATCCATCTGAGATCTCCGCAAGCCGTGTCGCTGAGGTATCAGTTGATCGTCTGTTCCGCTGTCTCTTGCACAACCGGCTCGGCCGCGACCGGCGCTTCCGGCCGGTTCGGGTTGAGCTTGCGATCGACATATTCAGGCTCGTACTTCTGGAGCAGGGCATAGGCCTCCGTCAGCTGGGCCGAAATCGTGTCGAAGCCCTGGGCGAGCATATCGCACTCGTTCTGGAGAGCTTCGTTACGGCGCTTCATCGAGTTGATCATCATGTGCATGCTGAGTTTCCTTGTGAGGTTGTTCTGGATGGAAAGTCGGGATCGGCGTGTCATTCGGCCGACCAGTTGACCTCGGCGGCTGCGGTGATGGCCTGTGCGGTTTCTGCCGCCGCAATCGCCTTTTTCGCAGCCATACGCTTGGCCTCGACGCCTGCCGAGATGTGCTGCCATCCTGTGAAGGTATCGACGATCTGATGTGCCTTCTCAGCCTTGGTCATCCCGTCGGCTTCGGCTTCAGCCACGATGTGAGGGATATCCGCGTCCGGGACGCCGGCGAAAGCGACCTTTGCGCGAGCCTCATCGAGCTTCTGCTGATAGGCCATGATCTGACCAAAGCCCGGCGTGATGAACTGCATCCGGTATGCCTCGGCCGCGCGATCGATCTTCACCACGGCTTCGGCCCGAAGCGCATCGAGATCGACCTCCGCTGGAGCCGGGCTCCACTGGTCGATGTAGGTTTTCAGGCCGTCCGGGATCGCCGGCCAATCGTTGGTGAAGCCGTCGAAGAGTGCGTCTTCGGCCTTGGTCAGCTGGCCGCGCAACGCGTCCGCGTCCGGGCCCGACAGCTCGGCCAGCATCTTGCCCGCCGTCTGATACCAGAACTCGGATGCGCTGAGGATCTGCTGTCGGCCGAGCCAGATGGCAGCGGCAACGGCCCAGCGCGAGGGCTTCTTCTGTTTCAGGCTCTCGACGACGCCGTCGGCCATGGACTCGTACATGCTATCGATGTTGTACATTGCTTTTCCTCTTGGTGGTTTCAGGTAGGCACGTCATCGGGATCGCCGTGGTGATCTCCACGGCAGGGCATCCAGAATTTGCTGATCGGGGCTGACTTGAGCGACTTCCGGCTCAACCGGCACAATCTCAAGCGTTCGCGGATCGACGCGAATGTCTGTGACGGAAAGCAGCCTTTCCGGAACACGAAGGCTGGGGTTGGCGTACCGGGCTGTCTCAGCGTCGTATTCCGCACGCCCGAAGGCATTGCCGTGGTCGGAGATGGAGCCTGTCACCGGGTCGTAAATCACGAACCACAGTTCCTGCTCTCCGGGTCCAATGCTGTCAGACTCGCTCATTTCTTCAACCTCGTGATCGTCCATGAGGTGCCGTCATTCGTCATGCCGGCGCTGCTGCCGAAATACCCCATGTCTTTATTGTTCGTTCGCATCGCGCCGCCGGACCCCATGACGAACACGAGGGTAATCGTCACGTTCTGCGCGCTGCCGCCGTTGGTGAAGCTGCCGGAGATCGACTGGCTAGAGCAGCCGTAGGTATCGATGGCCGGCCCCGTGACTTTGATGGTGTCGAGGACCGTGCTGTTGATCTTCAGCTGCACGTCGCCGGCGTAGAACACTTCGGCGTTAACCCCTGTCATGGAGCCGCGAAGGTTCCAGAAGGCGTTGATGACGAGACGCTCTTCGGGTGCCAGCGTCAGTGTGCGCGTCAGCACCGTCGTCGTCGCCGACTTCGCCACGCTGCCGCCGCTCGTGTTGTAGTAGACATTCGAGATGGCGCCGTTGACCAGCTTCTCCCCGTTCAGGGTCGCATCGGTGATGTCGATGTTCGTGACCTTGATGTTCAGCGCCGACAGGTTCGCGACACTGATTTTCTCGGCCGTAACGGCATTGGCTGCGATCTTGTCTGCCGTCACCGCGTTCGCGGCGATCATGCCGGCCGTGAGGGCGCCATCTACGATCAGATCGCCGCCGTTGCGCTCGAAGCACCCCACGGCACCGAAGTAGACATTGCCGCCCGTTGTGTCCCGCTGGACAAACAGCTCGATGACGGCGGAAGCCGCTTCGCCGGGAGAAACCAGATTGACAGCCAGCGTACCCGTGCCGCCCGACCCTCGGTTGCCGGTGTTGATGTAATCAACGTAGCTCGCAATGTTCCCGCTGGCGTTCAGCCAGAGCACGCGGATCATGGCGTTGAAATTGTTGTTCGAGTAGATGGCGCCGGTGAAGCGGTAGGCAGTGCCGCCCTTTACCGGGAATGACCGGCTCTGGCAGTTCGTGTAGCCTCCGGAACCCCAGGGCCCAGCAGTGAAGGCCATTCCATTGTAGGACTGAAAGAGGCCGTGATCGCCCCATACGACCCAGCCCGGAATGGTGCCGACCCACGCATCTGTCGTCGTCATCTGGTTGTCCGGGACCAGATTGTTGAAATCCGAGATGACGAGCTGCTTTGCGGTGATCGAGCCTGCCGCGATCTCGCGCGCACCCAGCGTGTTGGCCTGAAGCTTAGAGCCAGTGATCACGCCCGCCTGGATATTGTCGGCGGTGATCGCATTGGCGGCAATCTTCCCCGCCACGACAGCATTCGCTCCGATTTTGTCAGAGCTGATGGCAAACGCCTGGATTTTGTCGGCGGTGATCGCGTTCGATGCGATCTCGGTAGCGCTGATCGTGCCAACCGCGATGTGACCGGCGCCGATCGTGCGCGCATTGATCTCGTAGCCGGTGATCGTCGCAGCGATGAAGCTGTCAGCCGAGATGGTCCGGACCGCAATCTTGTCACCGGTTATCGTGCCACCGGCGATCTTCGCGGCCGTGATGGCGTTCGCGGCTAGCTGGTTGGTCGAGACCGCGCCGGCAGCGATCGTCGCTGCGGTCACGGCGTTAGCAGCGATTGTCCCGGCCGTCACAGCGTTTGCAGCAATCGTGCCTGCTGTCACCGCGTTCGCTGCGATCTTCCCGGCCGTGATCGCATTTGCCGCGATCTTGTTGGCCGTAATCGCGTTGGTGACGATGTTGCCTTCGGAGATGACGGTCGTTCCGCCCTCGCTCCAAGGCGATGCTTCCAGCTGGTTGGCCGTCGCTTCGCCCAGATAGAACTTGGACGCCCAGGTGTAGGAGTTCGTGCCCCATGCCGCACTATGCCCCATGCACCGCAGGAAGAGCTGAACGTGCGTGGTTCCGGCCGGAGCCTGTCCTTTCACCCAGATCCGCTCATAGCTGGCCAACTGGCTGCCCGGATCGCCGTTCTGGTGCGTTGGCTTGTCCGCGAACGTATAGCCAATCGTCACGCCACCGTTGTTGACGTACTCGATGTGAAGGCGAGCATAATCAGACCGGTGCCCGTAGACATAAACAGACGCTTCTAGCCATGAGCCCTGCGCAACCGGCCAACGCATAGGGATGTTGTTGTCTGCGGGATTTCGCGGGGACAGGTCGGCAAACTGGCCGTTGTTTTGCGCGCCCTCCTGCAGAACCTGAAATGCGCCGTCGATAGGCGTGAAGTTGTCGTTGCGCTTGAGGAACGACCAGTTCGCGCTGGACGCATAGATCCTCCAGTTGGTGATGTCGGCCTGGGCATTTGAGTTCGGGATCCAGTTCGTCCCTTTGCCGACGGCGAGCTTGTCTGCATAGATGGAGCCCGCAGCGATCTTGTCGGCAATGACCGCTCCAGCGGCGATCTGCCCCGCCGTGACGGCGCCGGCCGCAATGGTGCCGGTCGTAACCGCATTGGCCGCAATCGTGCCGGCCGTGATCGCGTTTGCGGCAACCGTGCCGGCGGTTACTGCATTTGCCGCGATCTTGCCCGCGACAACAGCCCCGGAGGCAATGCTAGCCGCTTCCACGGCGCCGGCGCTGATTTTCCCGGCGGTGACTGCGTTCGCTGCAATCTCGCTTGCGGTAACGGCATTGGCTGCGATCTTCGCCGTGGTGATCGAGTCCGCCGCAAGGTGGATGGTCGAGATCGATCCATCCACGACCAGCTCGGCACCCTCCGCCTTCCGCAGAGAAATGCGATCGATGATCAGGTAGCGCGTCGTTGACGGGCTGTGGTGGTAGATCTGCACCTTGCAATAGGTCGCAGAACCCGGAACCTGCGTCTTGCCGGAGCGCTTGTCCCAAGCGGCTGGAATAGACGCGTTGCCCTGCACATCGGTGTACTGCGGCGACGCAAGCGCTGTCTTGTTACGATCGAACCACAGGATGCGGTAATAGAAACCGAAACCTGAAGATCCGTCAGTCGTACGAACGGACACATCCCACGCCAGCCAGTCACCGGACGTCACGGGGATGAAGTCCTTCGTGACCATATTCATGGAGATGGTGCCGCCGGACCCCCCGTTTGTGCCGTTCTCCAGAACAAGCGACCAACGACCGGTCTGTGCGTCACCGACCCAGAGCCAGATATTTGCGCCGCCCGCACCGGAGCCGTTGTACATCGGATAGTTGGCGTCCCAGACCGATGTGAGCGCGCCTTGCTCAAACTGCCCGTCGGGAATGAAGTTTTCAAAATCCGTTAAGATGAGCTGCTTGGCCGAGATCGCGTTCGCGGCGATATTGTTGGCCACGATTGCGTCAGCGGCGATTTTCCCCGCAACCACGGCATTGGCCGCAAGCTCATTGGCAGTGACGGCGCTGGCGGCCAGCTTTGCAGTCGTGATGGCGCCGGAAGCGATCTCGGTCGCGGAGATCACGCCCGCCGCGATCTTCCCGGCGACAACCGAGTTCACAGCCAGTTTGTCGGCGGTAACAGCCAAGGCATCGAGCTTCGCAGTCGTGATGGCGCCCGACGCAATCGTGCCGGCGGTGACGGCGCCAGCAGCGAGCTTGGCCGTCTCGATCGCGCCGGAGGCGATCTTCGCGGCCGTAATCGCATTCGCCGCGATCTCATTGGCTGTGACAGCATTGGCAGCGATCTTGCCGGCTACGATGGCACCAGCAGCGATCTTGTTCGCAGTGATCGCATTGGTGACGATGTTGCCCTCGGTGATGAGGGTGATCGAACCTTCGCTCCACGGAGTAGGCTCGGACTGGTACTGCGTTGCTTCCCCGACATAGAAACGAGAGAACCATGTGTAGGAGTCGGTGCCATTTGCGGCACTATGACCAAAGCAGCGCAAAAAGATTTCGACATGCGTTGTGCCTGCCGGCGCCTGACCCTTTGCCCAAACCCGCTGATAGGCTGAAAGCTGGCTTCCAGGGTCCGAGTTCTGGTTTGTCGGCTTGGCATCCATGATGAAGCCGAGCGAGTTACCGCCGTTATTGAAGCATTCGATATAGAGCTGAACGCCGTTCGAACGGTGCCCGAAAACATAGACGGACGCTTCCAGCCACGACAGCTGCGCAACAGGCCAGCGCATAGCGTAGTTGTTGTCGAACGGGCTTCGCGGGTTAACGTCTACGAAGGCTCCATCGAGCCGTGCGCCGCTCTGAAGAACGTAGAAGCAGCCATCGATGGGTGAGTAGTTGTTGTTCGCCTTTCCAAAGTCCCAAGTCCCCCCCGACCGGAACTTGATGCCCCAGTTTGTCAGGTCGGCCTGAGCGTTCGAGTTCGAGACCCAGTTGACGCCCTTGCCGACGGCCAACTTCTCTGCGGTGATGATCCCTGCAGCGAGGTTCGCGGCGGAGACTGCACTCGCTGCAATGGTGCCAGCCGTGATGGCATTCGCAGCCACGGTACCGGCTGTAACGGCGCCGGCCGAAATCGTGCCGGCTGTCACGGCGTTGGTCGCGATCTTGCCAGCGATAACAGCGTTCGCCCCGATCGTTCCGGCCGTCACGGCGCCGGCGGCAAGCTTGGCCGTCTCGATGGCGCCGGCGGCGATCTTGACAGCGGTGATCGCATTCGCAGCGATCGCGTCGGCCGTCACAGCGTTTGCTGCAATGGCGTTGGCCGTGATCGCAGCAGCCGACACATGCCGCGCGACGATCGCGCCATCGACGATCAGGGATGCTTCCGCCATCTCGACAAGCTGGATGTCGGAGATCAGCCAATAGCCTACGGCGTCCGTTCCGGTGTCCATGTACGGAACAGGCGTCGCGGTCTGCGTCCTGGAGCTGTCCGTCTTGAAGCGCCATTCGATCGTCTTGCCGGCAGCTGCCTGATATCCGGTGTCCGTCGCTGAAGCGATGACGCCCCCATCCGAGGCGGAGATCGACATGTCGTTGATGACGAGCGCATTGAAGTTCTTGTTGCACCCGACGTTCTTCACGATAGCCGACGCGCGGTACCAGGTGTCCGGCGTCAGGGGAAAGCCGCGGGCGATCCAGCCATGGATGCGCGGGCCGGCGTTCGCCGCAGCAAGGGCGGCATTGAACTTCATGGCACCAGAGACGCGCATCGCTGCGACCTGGGCATCCGTGCTGGAGACGAACGTCACATAGGGAGCGTTTGGGGACCAATAGCCCGGATCTCCGTAGAACCGGTCAAGAATGAGGCTCGCGCCTACAGCGTTCGCGGCGATCGACATCTTGGATGCCGTGATCGCGTTGACGGCAATCTTGTCCGCCACGATGGCGCTCGCCTGAAGCTTCGGCGTCGAGATCGCATCATCGGCGATCTTCGTGTTCGTCACCGCGTTCGAGGCAAGCTTTGCCGCATCGACCGCGAGCGCCGCAAGCTTGGCGTTTGTGATGGCGAGATCGGCGATCTGTGTTCCGACAAGCTGGCCGGAAACCTTGGCGGCGGCAACGGCGGCGATCTGCGCATCCGTTAGCTGGCCCGTGACCTTGCCGGCCGCGATCGCTGCGATTTGTGTGTCGGCGATCGTGCCGCCGATATCCGGAGCCGCGACACTCGAAGTCCACGCGGCCCCATCAAACCGGTAGATCTTGCTATCGGTGCTCAAGAACACGACCCGGCCCGCCGCATTGCCAGACGTCGGAAGCGAGGCGACGGTTTCTACGGGCTTCAGGCCTGTGCCGAACTTCGCGGCCGTGATGGCGGCATCGGCGATTTGACTTGAGACCAGCGTGCCTGTGACCTTGGCCGCGCCGACGGCTGCAATCTGCGTATCGGTCAACTGGCCGGTGACCTTGGACGCGGAGAGTGCGGCCAGCTGGGCGTCCAGCAACGTGCCGGTGATGTCGCCGGCAGCCAAAGTGGAGACGAAGGCCGTGCCGTTGAAACGATAGATCTTGTCATCCGTCGTCAGGAAGACGATCCGGCCTTCGGTGTTGCCCGTGGTCGGCAGCGAGGACACGATTTCGATCGGACGAAGGCCGGCGGCAAACTTCGCGGTCGTAACGGCAGCGTCAGCGATCTTCCCAGCGATGACCGACCCATCCGCAAGCTTCGTCGCGTCAACGGCCAACGCCGCAAGCTTCGCATTCGATATCGCCAGATCAGCAATTTGCGTTCCAACGAGCTGGCCGGCGACCTTGGCAGCGGCGACGGCTGCGATCTGGGCATCCGTGAGCTGGCCTGTGATCTTCGAGGCCGCGAGGCTGGCGATGTTGGCCTCGGCGATAGCACCGTTGATGTCGGCCGCATCGACGGTCGAGATCCAGCTCGTGCCGGTGTAGCGGTAGACCTTGCCGTCCGTGGTGAGGAACGCCATGCGGCCTGCGGTGTTGCCCGTTGTCGGCAAAGCGGAGACGACTTCCACCGGGCGCAAGCCAGTGGCAAATTTGGCCGCCGTCACGGCTGCATCGGCAAGCTTGCCGGCTGTGATGGCGGCGTCGCTGATTTGCGTGCCGACGATCGTGCCCGTCAGGTCCACCGTCGGCACAGATGCCGTGTAGGCAGAGCCGTTCCAACGGTAGAGCTTGCCGTTGACGGTGATGACATCCTGCGATTTCGTGGTCGGTACGACGGTGCCAGAGATGACACCGACCGGCGCGATCCCGGAGGCAAACTTCGTTGCATCGACGGCCTGCGCCGCCAGCTTGTCGCGCTCGATCGCCGCGTCAGCGATCTTCGCGGCAATGACCGCACCGTCCATGATCTTGCTGACAGAGACCGCAGCGTCAGCCAGCTTGGCCGTGATCACAGCGCGATCGGCCAGGATCTGTGCCGTGACGGCCGCTACCTCAAGCTTCGCAGTCGAGACGGCAGCATCTGCCAGCTTCAGACCAGTGACAGCCGCATCCATGATCTTGTTGGCCGAAACCGCAGCGTTGCCGATCTTGCTGGTGATGATGGCGCCGTCGAGGACGTCGGCCGACGAGAACCCGATATTCGCCGTCGTCAGCGAGATCCAGGCCGAGTCCTCCGTCTTGCGCGGCGAGTAAGGGACGAGCTTTCCCTGCACCTCGTATTCGGTCGCCGGCAAGAGCCACATGCCGCTCAAGGGCCATTCGCTCGATGTCGGCCCGTAGGGGAACTGGTCGCTTTCGAAGACGACGACACCCGTCGCCTTCAGGCGAACACGGACCAGGACGCGCGCAACATCGGCGAGGTTGGTGGCGCAGGACACGATGATGACCGGCCGGCGGCTCCGGCCGTCCGGGTCCGTCAGAACATCGGCGCGGGCACCCCAGCCGGTCATCGGCTGCTTTGGGACATCGATGCGGCCGATCCAGCCGCTCGACACGACCTCCTGCATGGTCCGCGCCCAATCGTAGTCGGTCGGGTCGATCTCCTGCAGGGTGACGATCTGGTTCATGCCCATCTGACCACGGCGTTCCGTGACGAGGAAGCGCTTGTTCACATAGCCATTGTGCGGTGACGTCCAGGAGACGACATCGATGCCGGCCTCGAGCACATAGGCCATTGGAGGCAGAGGGAGCTGGTGACGGCGGAAACGGCGCGCCTCGGCCAAGATGGCGCGCATCAGCTGCTGGACCTGCCGATCGTGCGACGTCGCTCCGAAAGAGATGTCGGCGAGATTGCGCTTGCCGTCCAGAGCTTCAAACGCGTCGTTGCGAACGACCGGCGCATCCTTGGCGACCCAAGCCTCTTCCGGGTTCGGATACTTGGCCGTCACCCCGTTGATGGTGAGATCGACGGAGGGGAACGGATCGAAGCCGGCCGGCTCGGTGATCAGGGTGTCGGCGTCCGAGAACCCAAAGACAGCTCCGCCGAAGATGCCGTTCTTCATCTTGAAGACGCCGCCCTGGTCGGTCAGCCGTCCGTTTTGCGCCTTGCGAAGCTCCTCGACGACAGTGAGCGGCACCATGTCGCCGGAGATCTCGTAACCGCCGCGCCACTGCGGCTCCGTCGTTTTGTCCGCCCGCTCGACCAAACGGCCGGCCTCCTGGCATGCAGCAATCCAGTTGGACGACGGCAGCCGGCGTGCGTTGACCTTTTGGCCGCCGTAGAACCATTCGCCCTTGTAGCGAAGGCCCCGCAGGACGTTGTAGGTCATCACGCCGAGGTTATAGGAGGGCTCGTGGGTGCTCGGATCATCCCATCGATGGGTGCCGTTGCCGCCGTTCGTGCTGTCCTTGCGTATGTCGTAGAGCGGGAGAGGCGTCGGCTCAAACAGAACCTTCGGCTGTCCTTTGAAATAGTCGCGCTCCCAGCGATAGGTCATAATGGCATAGGGGATGCCACGCCCGACCATGGTTGCATCCCAAGGCCGATCCTCGTCTTCGCCGAATGTCTCTACAAGGAAAGGGTCAGCGACCGTCTGCAAGCCGCTATAGAACTTCACCCAGCAGTAATCGTGAACGGTCCCTTCGGTGTCGCGGAATTCTTTGAGCGGATAGCCTCGCCCGAACACCGCGTCAGGCTCATTCCAAAGGATCGTGCACTTCTCGCCCTCGATCCAGATGCCATCGAGGCCGGGGAGCGGGAGGTTGCCCAGCTCAATGACTTCCGTGAAATACGTGTTTGGTGTGTCACCGTCGTAATTACCCCACGTGCCGTAGTACTTGCGCTTCCCGCGCGTGGCGAACTGACCGATCGTCGTCGAGACCGGCTTGTCATCGCCAACATCCGCCTGGATCTTGGCGCCCACTGGTGGCGGCGCATCCGGTGCGGTGGCCATCTGCCAAAGCGTCGTGGCGGCAGCCAGCGCCAGACTGACCACGGCATTGACGATACCGGAGCCACTGATGACGGCGCTGAAGACGCCGGCAATGGCACCGATCAGCGGACCAGCGGCTGCGGGGTCGGGCTGAAGCAGGAAAAACGTCAGGGCGGTTGTGGCGAGAGCGGCTTTCTTGAACATCAGCCCACCCTGAAGGCGCGAACCGCCTTCTCGCGATCGACGCTAGCAAGGCCCGCCTCGCCCATCACCCAGATCCGATCGAAGTCGAACACGCCGAGCACGTGGCGGAACTGCGTATCCGTCGGAATAGCGGCGATATCGCCTGTCTGCGCATCAACCGGATGGTCATGTTCGGGAAGCAACGACGCGGCGAAGTCGGCCAGATCCTCAAAGCCGGCCGCGCGCATCAGACGATAGGCCGACACGGCATCGTTATAGTCGCCCTGATCGGGCACGGGCAGCTCGGCGCCGGTGATGGCGATCACGGATGCAATGGCAAGCTGTCCGCAATCGTTCTGCGCCCAGGCGAACGGCTTCCGGCGGATGTCGTCGAAGACATCGCAGAAGGGTCCGATCCAGAGTTCGCGGCGCTTCAGCTCAATCATTCTTCGCCCCAGGGTTCGATCCAGTTGGCAACGGAGCCGGCATATTTTCCGAAGTTATCGACCTCGCCGTTCGGGCCCTTCCGCTTCTTCTGCTCTTCGGCGCTGGACTTGGCTGGGTTCGGCCGGGTCAGGTTGACCATGGCGTCGTTGACGAGGCGGATCTCCAGCACTTCGCCGCCGCCGTCTTCAGCGGCCGTCTGCACGCTCGCGCCGTCAATGACGCCGAGGTAATCGTTCTCGGGCATCGAGGAGAGCTGGCGCGTCGTCGGATCGAGAAGGCCAATCCAGATTTCGAGCGAGCCCGCGCGGCAATCAAGGCCACGCGACATGTCCTCGACGGCCGGGTTGAGCATCGTCATGGAGACCGTGCGGGTGTTGACCTCAAGCGTCGAGGTGCTGACGCTCTCGCCCGTGTCGAGGTCAACCTGCCCTTGGAAGGTACGGGCATAGACCTCACCGTCGATCAGCGATCGAACCTCAACTGTCACCGGCCGATCACCGGACCAAAAGGACTTCGTCTCCAGCGAGGTATTGCCGTTCGCGTCGGGGTAGGTGCGCGCGATCACGGATACGAACCAGCGCGGCACGATGCCGTCCTGGGGCGCGTTTTGCAGCAAAGCAAAGAAGGCGGGATCGACTGTCTTCATGGCTTTTCGATCGCTGTGAAACCGGCGCCCTCTGTCAGGTGACGGCGCGCGCGGCCCGGCATGTGGCTGTCCGGCATGATGACCATGCGGCAGGCCGGCCGGGCGAAGATCGTGGTGGCGTTGACAGCCAGGCCGTCCGGCACATTCGGGAAGATGCTCAGTGCCGGCGTCACCCCGTTGCTGCCTGCAACACCGCGCTCAGATATCTCGAGGAAGGCGTATTGAACGGGATTGCTGCCCCACGACACCTGAAACTTGTCGGCGATCGTAAGGACGTAGCCGGCCGGAAAACCCTTGAAGCTCATCGAGCGGCGGTCCGTCCCGATCGTGTTGATCTGAATAAGGCGGCTGCCGAGGATCGTCCCGCGCGGGTCCGTGGCCGGATAAGGCGACAGCGGGTCGAACAGCCAGAAGGCCTCCTGGGCACCGCGAAGGGCGCGGATCAGGGCGGCGTACTGTTTCATCTCGGCACTCGAGCGGCGATCGAGTTCCACCACGGCGCGCCAAAGCGGGTCGGCCATCTCGGTCTGCCAGATGCGACCGCTGCCCTGTCCGGACAGGCTGTCACGACGCTTGATGCCCCACTCGACGCTGGAGATAGGAAGCCGATCGGCGAATGTCGGAAGGCTGTAGGGGAAGCTGAGGGTCATTGGCCCCTCACATACGGGCGCTTCTTGATCTGATCGAAGCGGGCCGGCAGGTTCTTGTCGTAGGCGCGAAGGCCCTTGGCGACACCCCGATCAACGGCGTCCTCGATGTCGCGATCGCCGCGCGGGTTATCGACGTAGACGTTGATTTCAGACTTGCCGGCACGCACCGGGTCGTTGGCAGCCGACGCCATCCTGCTCTGGCCCTGTGAGGGGTAAACAGAAGCCGGCGCGCCGATCTTGGCGACAAAGCCTCCCTTGTCATAGCCGCGTCCGGAGTTCAGACCTTCGAGCATACGGCGAACGCCGGGCTGTGCGACGACGCTGGCCTTGACGACGTATTCTTGCCCATGGACGAAACCGGCAATATCGCCCCGTCCGCCGTTCCCGGTGTAGCCGCCGACGTCGTACAGACCCTTGCCCGGATTGTTGACGGCGAACGTGGACTGCGCGCCGTTCGGCACGAAGGTCGGGAGAAAGGCTGTCAGCAGCGAGCCGAGAATTCCGCCGCCGCCAGACGATGGTGCGGCCGGGAAGAAATTGGCCATGTTCTGACCGACCTGTCCGAGACCGCTCCCGAACGTGCCGAGCCCTTCCGTAGCAACCGATGCCGTGCTCGAAAGATTTCCGACCGTCTTGCTTGCGGACTGGCCCGTCGTCGCCAGCTTTTCCAGCGCCTTGGACGCCGTATCGGCGCCTTCATTATTCTTCCCGATGCCGTCCCAATTGCCGATACCGACGCGCTTCGCGCCATACCAAGCGCCCCAGCCGTTCTGTGATGCCTGCTGGAGAGCAAACTTGGTTGCCTCGGGGCCGTTTGCCGCCAGCGCCGGGTCCAGACCGGTCTGCTTCTGGAAGACATTCCCCAGACCGCCGCCCTTGTAGAGCTGAAACGGTCCGTAGGATTGTTCACGGATACCGTTCTTCACGTAGCCAGACTGCAGGTTCCAACTGCTCAAGCCGCCTTCGGATTGAGCAACCCTCACCGCAGTGTCGGCATTGATGTTGTATTTCGGTGCCCAGGTGCGGATGAAGGATTCGACATCCGTTACGGCGCCCAGCGGTTCGCGTGTGACAGGGATCAGCGGAGCGGCGTAGGACTGAAAGCCGCTTGCTGTCGGTGTGTTCTGGTTGGCCGCGACCGGCGCACCTTTCAGGAAACGGCCGAGCACATCCGACAGCTCCGGACGATCGCCGCCCAGAAGCATGTTTTTGATCGAGTTCGAGCCCAGCTCCTGGAAGAACTTGCCGACATCACCGAGAAGGCCGTTCAACGCACCTTTGAAGTCGCCTTTAAGAAGCGAGCCGAGGACGTTGTCGATCGCGGTTTCGCCGGCGGACTGGAACATCTGCCATGCCGCCGTGGCCTTCTCGACCTCCGCTGTCTGGTTGGCGATCTCCCGCGCGTTGCGCCGGATCTGCTCGGCCTCGGCCGACAGAGCCGAATAGCCGCGCGCCCGGATCATCTGCTCGGCTTCGAGAACCGCCAAAGCCTTTTCGCGTTCGGCCGTGCTGGCGCCGACCAGCGTCTTCTCAAGGCGCAAGCGCTCCAGATCGTCATCCTGCCCCTTGATGACGTCGATCGCGCCGGCGCGGCGTTGCTCAAGCTCGCTGGCAGCTGCCGCATCCTTCGCAGCCGCCAGCGCCTCGGCCAGCTTCCTCTGTTCCTCGCCCTGGGCAGCGGCCGCAGCGGCGGCAAGCGGGCGGAGTTGGATTTCCGTGCGCAGAAGAGCCTCGGCTTGGCTCGCCGTGATATTGCCGGCCGCGACCTGATCGTTAAGGCGGCGCCGTGCTTCGACCTCCTCGACCAGCTCGGCCGACTGAAGGCGGGAGGCGGCGAGCGTCTCTTGGATGACGCGGTTGCGTGCAGCGGCAATGCGGGACGATGCCTCGGCCGTGGTGATTTCCTCACCGGCCAGCTGCAGGCGCTCCCGATCAGCCATCAAGCCTGCGAGCACCACAGGGTTTCGTTCCGTCTGGATGCGGATGTCGAGTGCCGCGAGTTGGTTGGCGCGCTCCTGCGCCGGGATCAGGGTTTCGAGCGCGCGCTTCTTGGCGTCGATCGTGGCCGTTATGTCAGCGCGTTGGCTGTCGAGAAGACCAGGTGCGTCAAGGCCGCTTTGGGCCTTGATGAGGCTGTCCTCAAGATCGCGGCGGGCACGCGCTGCCGCCGTTGCCGGGCTGGCGTTGGCGGTGTCGAGTGCGCCTCGAGCCGCGGCACGGCGCTTTTCCTGTTCGCGATCGCGCGCCTCGTTGCCGCGCCGCTCCATGTCTTCCTGCCGGAGACGTTCGAGTTCGGTACGCGCCGTTTCTACGTCGCTGTCGAAAAAGCCGTCGCCGAGTATGCTGCCCTTACTCTTGGCCTGAGATCGCCTCGCCGCATCATATCTTTCGGTCGCTTCAGCCAGAGCGTCGGCCGGAGACGGGCCGTTGAAAGACCGATCGATGGATTTCCCCATCCAGTCGTAAGCATCACTCGCAGCCTTGGCGACACTGTTCCAAGCACGACCAAGCGCCGTGGTCGCTTCGCTGGCGTTGGCCAGCCGGCCCGGAAGAGCAGCCAGCAAGACCTGCTGCGCTTCAGTGAGCCGGTTCTGTGCCGTCAGGCGGCGCGCATACTCGGCGGTCGCCGCATCGACCAGCCCATATTGGCGGTAGAGGGTGTCGATCGCCTTGGACGGATCGGCGAACATCTCGGCCAGTGCCGCGCCCGCCTCGTCGGCCGACACGCCGATCGTCGCGCCGAAATTCTTGCTGATGGCGATCAGCTGCTCGAAGTTCTCCGAGGCGATCCGGCCGGTCCGCAGGAACTGCGCTTCCATCGTACGGGCCGACGCGACGGAGATCCCGGCCGCCGCTGCGCCGTTCTGAGCCGCCGCCTCCATGCTCGCGGCACTGCCGGCAGTCGCGCGACCAATCCCGGACGCTGCGGTCTCGACTTCCTTGATGGAGCCGAGATAGTCGTTCCAGGCCATGGCGCCGAGGACGACGGCCGCTGTCGTGCCGGCAATACCGACCCGCAGCGGCGTGATCGCGGCCATGGCTGCCTTGGCGGCATTTCCCATGCTGCCGTAGATCTGCATGGCCTGCGGACCCTGCTGCAGAATGACCTGGGTGATGGGCATGCCCAGCGCCAGCGACTGGACGGTGTCCACGCCTTGCGTGAAGAGGTTTGCCTGTTGGTCCGGACGCAGGCCCTTGCTACCCGTGATGCCCTTGCGCGACTGGATCAGCCCGAGCGTCGCCTGACGCTCACGGCTGATCGCCGCCGTCATCTCGTCGTGCGAGATCGCGCCGACCCTGTTGGCCTGACGGATGTCCTCGATTGTCTTGCGATAGGCCGTGAGAGCCGCATAGCGCGGATTGTAGGCCTGCCGCAGCCGATCGCGTTCGTCCATGAAGGCGGTGATGTCAGCGCTGCGGTCCGGCTGGATCATCTGCGACTGGACGATGGACTGTGCAGACTGCTTACGCCGGGCAGCGAGGCGCTCGGCCGCACCGGCCTGCTCTTCCATAGCCCGTGTTTCGCGGATCCTCGCATCAATGGCGGTGGACGCCGAGATCGCACCGACGCGCTCGGCCTCGTTGATATCGAGGAGCGCCTTGCGATGGCGTTCCATCAAGGCGAACATCGGATCGAACCGCGCCTGCAGGCGGTCCATCTCCTTCAGGTACGCCTCGATATCGGCGCCACGGTTCGGCGTGATCGTCCTCGCTTCAACGATCGATTGCGCCTGCTGCTTCTGGCGTGCCGCAAGCCGCTCGGCGGCACCCGCCTGTTCCTGCATCGCGCGCGTCTCGCGGATCCGCGCCTCGATCGCGGTTGAGGCCGAGATTGCGCCGACCTTCTCGGCATTGGCGATATCGGTCAACGCCTGCCGATGGCGCTGCATGACCGCGAACATCGGATCGAAGCGCGCCTGCAGGCGGTCCATCTCGCGGCCATAGGCGGAGAGATCGTCCAAGCGGGTCGTGTTGTTGTTGGCAGCTTCCTTGAGCTTGCCGAGCGCCGTCGTGACAGCCTGGACCTTCGGCGCGACCGCCTCCGCCTGCTTACCGATGGCCGCGACGGCATTGCGCGCCTCCGTGCCGCCGGTCTTGGCGCCGGACGGATCGACGGTGACGCCGATCGCGATGCGATAGGCGGCCGTCATTCCTCGTCCTCCTCGGCGGAGGCCGGGTCGCCGTCGTTGAAGAGCGGCAGGACGGCGTCCTCGATGACGCGAAGATCCCGGAACACGTCGGGCTCATAGCCCTCGGCATCGAGCACGATCTTGCAGGCGGCATAGTCGAGGCCAATGAACAAGACGCCGTTCTTGTTCGACGCCGCTCTCCACTGCGTCGAGCACGCGATGAAACCGGAAAGACTGGCGGCGTTCTGGATCACGAGGGCAATCTCATCGTCGTCGGGTTCAGCATCGTCATCGTCCATGACGAACGTCACGCCGAGCTTCTGGGACTGCTGGCGGAGATCGTCATCGATGATGGTGGCACGGGAGGGATCGACGCGACCGAGGCGGACGTATGTCCACGCGACGGCCGCGTCCGTCAGTTTTTTAGGCGGGCCTTGTCGAGCGTGACGGCGTCCTGGTAGGCCTTCACGATCGCCACCCTGACCCGCTCATGTGCCCAGACGGCCGTAAAGGTCTCGGCGGAGAAATTCAGCGGGTTTCCCATCTCGTCAGCGATCTTGCGCCAGTCGCGGACCAGCCGGCGTGCTGCCGCTTCGTCGTGTTCAGCAACACGGGCCATGATCTCGACCATCTCGGCGTCTGTGGTTTCGGAGTTGATCTCCGAAAGGATCGCTGCACGTTCCCGGGCCGAGTCCCGGTTGATCTCTTCGGGCAGTAGCTCGAACTGGATCTCGAACGTGTGCTCGACCGTTTTCCCCATCCGGTTCGGGTCGGGTTCCGTGACCTTCACCGGCCACCAGAAGGCGAGGTTTTCGACGAGCTTGAACATGCGGGCGTCTTTCTGAACGTTGCCCCGAAAGGGCTTTGAAACAAGTTTGAAGGCGGGCTGCTGGCCGTCACATGACGGTCAGCAGGAACTCGTCATTGCCGGCGACCGGCGTTGCCATCAGCGGAAGGGTGTTGTTGATCCGCTTGCGCGTCTCGCCATACTTCGGCCGGCCGATCTGGACGGCCTGCATGCCGAACTTGACGATGTTGCCACCCTGCTTCCCATGCTGGGCTGCAAGGATGCCGAGATCGCCGGCTTCGGACTTGGCAAACCAATTGACGGACGAAAGTGCATCGGCACGCATGATCGCCGACCCGGTCATCATGCGATCGACATGCTCGATGGCTTCCTCGTTGATCAGGAAGTCCGGCTCGATCTGGTTGCCGATATCGAACGTGATGCCTTCGGTACCGCCGGCATAACCGTGCAGCGAGAAGGTCGTGTTCGCCTTGTTGACGGGAACCGCCTTCTTGAACGCCGCTGTCGTCAGGGTCGGCAGGGCGGCATCCGAGACCACACCCAAGAGGCCGGTCAGGACGAACCGGAAACGGGGAATGGCAAGCGGCGCCATGTTCAGCGTCCACGTCCCGCGTGCGCCAAGAAGGATGTGCTGAACGCCGTCGCCATTCCAGCGCACCGACACGCTTTCCTGCGCCTTGGAGATCGGATTGTACTGAACATCGGTCGCGGCCGTGATGACCTCGCGCATGGCGCAGGCCCGCATCAGCACGCCCCAAGCGGGCGCTGTGCCCGGTGTGCCGGACCCAGCCACTTCCACTTCGCCGGAGAGCGTGCCGTAGGTTCCAACCAGCGTAACGCCCTGATGTCCCATATACGGAAGGACGAGGTCGCGGCTGACCTCCTGACCGGCAGACGGATCGAAGTCCACGTCGGTCATGACCATCGCGTTTGCCGCGCCGGTCGGAATGCTGTCCTCGCCGTAGATCGTCTCGGACTTGACGAGGATGGCGCGGTTTCGCCAGTAGCGCTTTGCCATGATCAGGGGTTCCTTTTCCGCGTGGTGGGCACGGGTTCGTCAGATGTGACGGCCGATGTCTCTTCGGTCACCGGCGCATCGCTCGCGACGACGGCCGGCGCCGTCTGCCCAGGTGCAGCTGTCGCGGCGTCCGGCTCTGGCACGGCGGGTTTCGGCTCTTCCGTGCGGCTGACGAGCTGCAACGAGCCATCGGGTTGGCGGACGTAGCTGCCGCCGCCTTCATGATCGGTCATCATTCGGTCTCCAGGTAGCGGCTCGTCTGCCACGTCTGCACATAGACGGTGACACCGTTGCCAAGCGGCGCGGCCTGTGCCGACACCAGTTCGAAAAGGTCGCCTCGGGGATCGACCGACCAGCCGGCAAGCGCCTGCTCGATCGCGCC
The DNA here is from genome assembly GCF_900067135.1 of Rhizobium sp. 9140. Lineage (NCBI taxonomy): Bacteria > Pseudomonadati > Pseudomonadota > Alphaproteobacteria > Hyphomicrobiales > Rhizobiaceae > Rhizobium > Rhizobium sp. 9140. The sequence goes on from NZ_FJUR01000001.1 coordinate 3,659,544, forward strand.
CTTCATCGTGTCGAAGTCGAGCGCACGTTGCGCGCCCTGGACGTCGGCATGCCGGCGCAGGACAAGCGCCACGAGGATTTGCGCGTGCACGAGCTGCTCGAAACCACCCATCGCAAGCGTGTTGGGCTCGGCCTGCTCGCGGTAAGGGATGACGAAGACGGTCCCGTTCTTTGGAGCCGTCCCTGCGCTGATCGAGGCAAGATCCTCGACCGGCAGCACGTCGGAAACCGCCGTGCCTAGCTCGCTCTTCAGACGGGTGATGACGGCCGCGATCAAAGCCAGCCCTCCATCTTCTCGCGAGAGAAGACGGGTTCGGGCCCATCGACCCGGATGCCGTCCGAGGTGGATTGCGCCGGCGCGATGCCGTCAGCGCCGGGAAGAGCGATCATGCCGCGCGCCGCCTGCTGAAGAGCCGCCATCGCATCCTTGTAATCCCGCACCACGTAGTCGGGCGGACCGTTGCGATGCAGATGGTAGCGCGCGATCGAGACCGCCCAGGTGGACACGATGGCCGCAACGCTCGACAGCGGCAGGCGGAAGCGAACGGCCAGATAGCCGTTCACCGCGTTGTCGGCATGGGTGAGCGACGCCTCGACGACATCGGGATCTGCAGCGCCGTCCCCGTCGCGATCGGCGATCTGGAGGATTTCATCCAGGCCGGCGCGTTCGATCAGATCTTCGAGCGAGGCGTAGTGCATCAGACCGCGAAGCCCTCGTCCCACGTGGAGGCGATCGCCAGCGTATCGAGCAGCTCGGCATGCTCGACGACGGTCAGGTCGATCGTGTCGCCGATATCCTTCAGCACGTTGTTCTGCCGGGTGCGGCCCGTGAGAATGAACCGGCGCTTCTCGTGGGTGTAGGCGGGACGAGCGCCCTCGACATCGGCAATGCGCGCAACGCGCAGCGCACTGATCTGGGTCTGAAGCTCGGAGGCCATGTTGACCAGATCGCCGACGATCTCGGCCGGATCGTCCATCGGATGCCAGCCCTGCAGCGGACCGAGGCCGGCGTGCGTGTCGATGGCGCGCAGGAGCGAAAGGCCGACCGTGGCCTTATCGATCAGGTCGTCGATGTCCGTGCAGCCCGTCATGTCGAGCGCATATTTCAGGGCGCGCAGATCCAGCGCCTCGTTGCTGGTCGCAACCGGGTCGGCCGCACCCGCGACCAGAACAGCCGTTCCGCCGTCGGTCCCCTGCGGGATGTCCACGACGGCACCTTCCATGGGACGCGCGGTGACGCCGCCTGCGAGCAGCGCTGGAACCGAGGCGCTCGCCACGATCCCACCGGCTTGGATTTTGGACGCCGTGATCGCGTTCGAAGCGAGCTGATCGGCGGTGACCGTGCCATCTCCGATTTCACTGGCGGTGACGGCCTCCGCTGGGAAACCGCCTATGCTCCCGGTCTGGATGTTCGAGCCATGGATAACGGTCCCGTCCGGCCCGTTCATGCCGGACGGGTCGGATGCTGCCACGGGAGGAGTGGCGGCATCCAGCGCCGTGCCCAGGACGTCGGTCCCGGCTTCTTCTGCGATCGGCGCGCTGGATGATGTGATCTTCTTGGCCATGAACGGTTTCCCTTCGAGCTTTCGGAAAGGAACCGGCCATCCGGTCCCTTTCGAAAAGCTCCGGCCGATTGCGCGGCCGGAGTTCAGTCATTCCCGCCGCCCGCCTTAGCGAGCGGTCAGGCTGAGACCATGCGTGCGGTAGCTGTGGCGGTAGACGGGCTTCAGGGCATCGATGACGAGGAACACGACGACGCCGAAGATCGGGGCCATCACGATGAGCGCGGCGGCCGAGGGCGTGTCCCGCAAAAACGTCATGGCAAGCTTGATGACCGGATAGGCGACGTAGACGGCTGCGCTGACGATGGCGAAAACCACGGCGCCGATGACGGAAAAGCTGGATCGGAGACAATATTTCATGCTGGTCCCTTCGGGTGTTATCCTCCGGCCGGCTGGCCAAAGGGGAGAGCGTGGGCCTGACGGTCAGGCTGAGGCCAACTCAGGCGGCGACGTTCTGGAAGAAGTAGCCAAGCTCCGGAGCCGACACGACTTCGGCAACGCTTTCGCCAGCGCGCACCCGGCGCGATCCGCGAAGGCCGATCTTTGGTTCGTCGATCGAGCCGGCGACGCGGGTACCGAACTGAGCCGTCCAGCCCCACGTGGGCACCTCGCCCATGCTCGACACGATCTTCTCACGGCGGATCAGGGCGCAATGCTTGCCCCAGAGGCGGTAGCGCACGGCCGGCTGGCCGGGACGCGCCGCATTGGCAAAGCCGGAGCCGACGACGATGTCATCAAGCTCGAGGAGATCGGCAACGGCGCGCTTGTCGGCGAGACCATCGGCAACGCCCGACGTTGTAAGCGCCCGCAGAACGTTGGGGTTCTGGCGCATCTGAGACCAAGCCAGCCGGCCCATGACAGCAACGTTCGCACGCATGACCATGCTGTCGAGCGCATCCGTGACGGCGCGGATCGGCTTGCTGTCGGCGTGGCTCCACTGCGAGGTGCCAGACAGAACCTCACGGTTCGTGGTGGGGTAGCTCAGCGGGTTGAACGTCTTGTCGGCGACACGCTTCTCGCGATCCAGCTCGACGATGTTGGTCAGCTGCTGGACGGCGAAGGCTTCCGGGTCGTAACCGGCCGGCGCCTGCATGATGTCGGCGATCGGAATGATGGCGTCCTGACCGTAGTCGGCCGTCGCGCCCGTCACTTCTGTGCCGCCGAACTCCATGATGTTCGGCTCGGACTTACGGCCGACCTTGGTGTCAGGGATCGTGATCGTCTGGTCGAAGCCGAAGACCATGTACTTGAAGGTCTCGGCCGTCAGACGCGGCTCGAGGCGAGGCATGACCTGATCGGCGATCAGTTCCCCATTCTTGAAGGCAACGGCGATGCCGGTCAGAACCGGATCGACGGGAAACGGCTGTCCAGCCATACGTAAGTGCTCCTGCGGGTGTCGATCCGGGCCTTAGCCCTGGATGCGATGGGGGTTGATGAAGGCCTTGGCGATATCGCCGGAAACGCCGCCTGTGAGGACGCGACCGACGATGAAGTGATTGACGCCTGCGCCGGGGGCGGCAGCGACGGCCTTGCCGTTGGCGTCGGCCGTGATGCCGGCGCCGGGCGTCACGGTCCCGCCGACCAGAATTTCGGCTGGGCCGAACAGCACGACATCGACGCGCTGGCCGATCTTGGCGCCGTTCGGGTAATCGACAACGCCAGCGATCACGTCGGTTGGTGCCGTCGCCAGCGCGACCTCGCCATCGATGGCGGTGAACTTGACCTGGGCGCGATGGGCGAGATCGGTCGAGGCGATGAAGGCTTTGATGAACGGGTTCATGCGGCGGTCCTCAGCGGCGGTTCTTCAGGCGCATCGCAGCTGTGGCGGGATCGATGTCCTCGCCACGTTCCTTCGCAGCCTTGATTTCGGTCTGGATCGCGATGGCGACCTGATTGCTGTCCGAGAAGTCCGGACCATTGCCGTTTGCCAGTTCCGTCGTTTCGACGGGCACGGGCAGCTTTTCGAGCAGCTCGCGAAAGGCGCCGCGCGGCGACGTCGTCTTCTGAGCGCCTGCTTCCGAGAAGGTCAGCACCTCGTCGGACATTTCCGAAAACAGCGCGATGGCGGTGTCCTTCAGGCCGATCGGGAGACGGCCGGCTGCGATGATGCCTTCGACAAAGGCGCTATCGGCCTGAGCCTGGGCCCTGGTGTTGGCCTCGGAGAAGGTCGTTTCGCGGGCCTTGATCGCGGCTTCACGAGCATCGAGTTCGGCAAGCCGCTCGGCCTCCGTCTTCTGGACGTTGGTCATGGAAAGATCCTTGATGGTTTCAGAGAAGGTCGGCCGCACCTCTTCCTCACGCGCTTCAGCACGCATGGAGGCAGCGTTGTCCGTGATCTGGTCGATCTCGTATTGCGGGATGATCCGATCGGCCGTCGCGATGTCGGCCGTCTCGATGAAGTAGTCGCGCATGCCCCGGAAGAGCCGGCCGATGCTGTCCATCGTCCAAGCGGTGCGCCAAGGCGTCTCGGCAAACTCCAGAATAAGGTCCGTCGCTTCAGCGAATTCGATCCCGGCCAAACCTTTGACGGCCGGTGGCTCGGCGCCGAGGAAGCCGACATGACGAAGATGGTAGGAGCCGGGCGTCGGGTTTCCGGGTGCGGCTGGATCGTAGAGCGCGGCCGAGACCTTCAGGAACTTGCCGTCGCGCACCATCTCAGAAAAGGACGGGTCGAGGCGATCAGGCTCGGCGACGAGGCGCCCGTCTTTCACCGACAGCGCCTTCACCCAGCCGAATGCCGGCGCGTTCGTCTTCGGATGACCGACAACGATCGGCGCCTGATGGTTGGCCGGATCGTAAGAGGAGGCGATCGCCGCAACATCGGCGTCGGAGAAGGTGATCGCCTTCCCCTGCGTCGAAACATGGCTGCCGGTTTTGAAGATTTCGAACGGTTTCATGCCCGGCATCTAAGCCAAGGCGTGCCCCGTCGTCGGGACCGCGAAATCGCACACCGAGGAACAAAGGCTGGAAATCCGGACGGGAGGGCAGCGGCGCATGCCGGACACGATCTTCAGATCGTTTTCAAAGCCGTTTCAAAGCCCTCTGGCGCGTTTGACCGACCTGTGCGCCATCACCGGGCCTTCAAGCGCACCATTGGCCTCCTGAAGCCCTTTTGCAAGCAGGCTATTTCTGCTCAATCGCCTCAACGAAGTGATCCTTGACGATGTCGAGGATAGCCGTAATCGACGCGTCATTGAACCCGAGGAATTGCCGCTTGGGGATTTTCACGCTCTGAACCTTGAACGTCTGTCCGCCCATGGAGAACACGAGCGCCTCGGCCGTCTTCGGTCGGATCGTTCCGCCCTCATTGTGGATCCGCGCATAGACTTCGTTCGATCCGATTTCGACGCCGTCGCCGGCGAGCTGCCAGACGATTTGGGAAAGGCTCCGGGTCTCTCCGCGCAGGATGCCTGGGCCCTTCTTCGTCTTGGCATAGAGCGGATTGAGCGCGACCCACGGCGCGCCGTCTGGATCCTTCTGATCGACGAAGCGGCGCCGGGTGACCTTGGCTTCGAACTCGCCGATGTTCTTCAGCGCTGGCTTGATGTTGCCGGCCGCTGCCAGAAGGCGCGCCAGCGCATCGTTGATGGAGGCATCGTCGATCGTGATTGTCGCAGCGGCCATTGCGTCGTCCCGTTGTTCTGCTCGACAGCCAGTGCTATATTCTGGCTGTCGGTTGATCGAGGCGCCGGAGCCCTCCGTAGATCTTCTGACGCAAAGCGCGCCCCGGCAGGCGCGCTTTTTCTATTCCGGTCGGCGGTAGAGCAACGCTCCACGACGATAATTCCGAAGGTAATCGTCCTTCGTGTCGAAGCCGGTCACGGCCACCCAGCCCCTGTTGGTCCATTCGAAGCGCACGAACAGGGCACGGCCATCGGGCAGGATGATCCGCTTGAGGTAGGCACGGCGCAAGACCACGCCGCTTTTCATGGCCGCCCAGTCCACCCAGATTTCGTCTGGCGCGATGATGGTATCGGCCAGCAGCTTGGCGTACTGGCCCCGGCCGCGTTTGTCGCTCTTCAGGCCGACGACGGTCCCGTCCGGCATGCGCTGCTCGAAGAGCGACCGGCTAATGGTGATGAGCCCGCCGGACTTATCGCGGAACGGGCCTTCGCCCTTCTTCAGGTCGAACCGCTTCAGGAAGCCTTCGACATAGGCTTTCGGCTCCAGGCCCTCCGGCATGAGGTCGCGGCTCTTGGCGACGGCCGGCGCGGGAAGATCCGGCAGGTTGGCCGGCGCCGGCGCATCTGGCTGATACGCTGGCAGCGGCTCGCGCAGCTCGGTCGGCACGACACCGTCAAGCCATTCCTTGCCGACGTTGTATTCCCAGCCGCGACCGATGCCGCCGATCCGCTCTTCCTTCTCGCCGGTGCGAGGATCGATACCGTCATATCGGACCAGCTCGGGCGCCTCATCTGGCGCATCCTTGCCGAGCGCCTGCATCTCGCGCCGGGACAAAGCCTCGACATCGCAACCGCATCCCCAGCCATTCGGCGGGTAGATGCGGTCCCAGATCGGATCGTTTGCTGCCCAGACCTTGCCGTCCCAGGCGAGGTGCTGAAGGCGCGGATGCAGCGCGCCGGAATGGACGTACTGCCAGTAGGGCCGATACTTCAGGACATCAGGATCTGTGAGCTGCTTGTATCGCCCGGCCATGTAGCTGGTGCGCATGTTCGTCGTGTAGATGATCCGCGCGCGCCATGCGCGCCGCTCGCCATCCGTCGATCCACGCGCATTAAAGAGCCAGCCCGTGCGATCGACGATGGCGTCAAAGTCCTTTTGAAACTCTTTGAAGCCCGTTCCCTGGACACGCGCTTTCTCGATCGCCGCCCGGAAATCTCCCAGCATGTCATCCCGCGTGACGCCGGCGACAGAAAAGCCGCGGACATGGGCTCCATGCTTCAGATCGTCATAGCGCCTGGTGGGCAGGTTGACCTTGCCGGCGACGAAGTCGATTGCCTCCTGAAACGGGATCTGCTCACCGGCCATCGACGGATGCCACGCCTTCGAGCTGGGCGAGCAGCGCGGCCTGCTCGAGGAGCTGAGCCAGATCGTCTACGCCCATCTCCGACGACAGCCGTGCCAGCCGTAGCGTCAGATCGTCATAATCGCGCGCCTCGGCGAACTCGGTGCGGATCTGTCCGATCATGCTGTCGAACACGCCGGCGCCGGCGGTCTCCAGCTGGTCGGTCAGGTTGGCCACGACACGCTCGCTGTTGGAACGTGCCGGCGGGTCTGCGAAATCCAGATTATCGAGCGCGCCCTTGGCCGCAACGCCGGGCTTGCCCGGTTTGGTCTCCGGCGCCGGCTTCTCAATCCATTCGCCGCCATAGGTGTCGTCGATGTACTGCGGGTCCTTCGGACGATAGCCCATCTTGTAGATCGTCTCGTCGCGCTTGATCTTCTCGTTGAGATCCTCGGCCTCGGCGAAATCGCGCCAGACGTCGGGGATGCCGGCGCCGGGAAAGTTCAGCTCGACGATCCACCGGGCGATGGTGTCCTTGATGGTGGCGGAGATCAGATCGGCATCCGCCTTGGCGATCGCAACGCGCACCTCGTTGTGGACTTCGCCGAGCGATCGCGCGCCGCGCTCGCCGGAGTTCGTGGTCAACGTCTCACCGAGCACCGCCTCGCTCATAAGTTCGTCGAGGTATCGGTTCAGCTTCTCAAACACGTCGCCGCCGCCGGCCTTCGCCTCCAGCAGCTCTACGATGACGTTTTCCGGTACCGCAATGCCGGTGTCGTTCGCCAGCTGCCGGATCGCGGCCAGCATCTCGTCCTGGCGTTGCTTGTCGTAGCCACCGGGATACGTGATCTTCGTCGTCGGCGTGCCGTGTTTCTCGACGGCGCGCAGCCACTGTGCCAGTGCGTTGCGCTTCATCCATGCGGGCCAGTAGAGGACTTGCCCTATGCCGACGCCATATGGATCGTCTTCATCGTCGTCGATCGAATGCCTGTGAACCACGAACTTCCGATCGGGAACCGGCACACCCTCGATCATGGCAGCGCGCGTCAGGAGCCGGAGTTTGCCGTCCATGTCGAACCGGAACCGGCGCTGCTTCTTGACCTTAACGGCCTGTAGCGTCCAGACGCCGGCGACATTGGCCCAGAGAACCTCGGCAACGGAGAAGCCCTTCAGGACGGCGCCCAGCATGCCGCGTGTCAGCTTGTCGAAGTCGATCGCCTTCAGCTGGCGCTTGACTTCCTCGGCCGCGCGCTTGTCGAGATCGCTTTCCGATGCCTCGAAGACACTCCATTCGCGGCTGACCACTTCCAGCTTTCGCTTTTGCAGGATGGCGAAGGCATGCGGATCGCGCCGGATCTCGTCATAGAGCTGATGGCTCTTGCCAAGGCCACGCGTGCGCAGGATCTCGTCTGTCGGCTGCATGACGCCGGCGAACTCCGGGACGAACGGGTCCGTCCGGATCGTTGCGATCTCCATGGTGGTTCAGCCATCTCAGTACCCCGTAAATGCGGAAAGATCGGATCGGGCGGCTACGGCGCCGTAAGCTCCGGTCGCGTCCGTGAACTGGCCGGCTGTCGGACGGTCATCCCCTGTCACGCCGGCGCCAACTTCGCCGCCTTCCTGCTCACTGGCATAAACTGCCAACGCTCCGGCGACGGCACTGTCGCCATGGCGCGCGAAACCGTCCCCCTTGCGTGCGAGCATCGTCCGGCACCTTGGCAATGCCCTTGGTCATCTTCAGCAGACGGTAATCGCCGAGCACGTCGTCATCGAGCGGCAGCTCAAACGTGCCGTCTTCGAAGCCGGCTTTCAGCTTCGGCATGTTGAGCATGTACCATTGCTGCGAGAGCTTGATCTCCGAGACGAACGACGCGCCGAACGCCTGCCGTGCCGCCTCGGCATGCGCCGCACCGTTGCCGGTAGCGTCAAAAGCCGCGTGGAAGAAGCGCGGCAAATGCTTTCGCAGGAAGAGGATGATCTGGCGGGCTCTCGAACGGCACGTTGCGCAGCTCGAGGAGGAACGGCGTGCGCAGGCTGGTGTCGAGACGCACCTGAAACGGATGGATCACGGACAAGTCGCCCGATCGGCCGAAGTCCTGGCGAAGCCGGACCGCATCGTCGGATCGAGACGCTTCAGATGCGGCAGGAGCTGCTCGGTGCAGAAGTCCGCGATCTCCGCATCTCGAAGCTCTTTCGGCCATCGACAAAGCCTTCCGGCGACGCCCAGCGAATAACCGGAATGTCTTCCTTCATCCGCGACATGATCAGTGATCGGGTAAGGAACGCGCCGACGACATCGATGGGATGCAGAACAGCTCCTCGTCAGCGCCGGCGCCATAGAACTTGATGATGTCCTGGCGCCAGTCGGCCTCCGCCTCGGCCGACCACGGCTTGCCGGTCACATAGGCGATCCGCTCGTAGAGCCCCTGCTGCAGCGCCGTGTCGAAATCGATGCGCAGATGCTTGTAGCTCTGCCGGCCGGCAGGGATCTCTTGGATCTGTTCGTTGAAGTGGTTGTCAAAGCCATCATGCGTGGAGCAGACGATGACCTGTCCGCCCACATTAGGAACGCGAGCGCCGCCTTTAGCAGTTCTTCGAGGCTGTCAACGAAGGCCGCTTCGTCGATCATGACGACGCCCTGCTTACCGCGCAGGGTGCGCGGCGCCGATGACAGGCCGACGATTTCGAAGCCCGACGAGAACTTGATCCGGAATGCCTGAATGGCGCGCTCGCCATCCTTGTCCGAGTCGTCCCAGATGAATTCCTGCATCTCCAGCGCGGCTTGGCTGAAGGCGCGGGCCCACATGGCGCAGGCGTCGATGAACTCCGCGTCATCTCCTGGCTATAGGAGATGTACATGAAGTCCATGCCGCCGGCTTCGCGGCACGCGCTGCGCGCAGGACGGCATAGGCTGCGCACGCCATGTCAGGCCGATACGGCGCGACTTCTCGACGAAGAGAACGCGGCAGGCCGTTGTCTCGAGGAGGGCAGCGTCTGCTGCTGGTACGGCAACAGCGCCTTGCGGGCGCCGATCCGGTTGATGACGGCATCG